>JBGVNF010000020.1:0-5031 GCA_045125245.1 Lachnospiraceae bacterium | reverse complement strand
CATGGCTATTGTTGATTATACTATGTTTATTATTCCCTGGTCTTATTCCATTAGTCTTGCTTGTTGGATTTATTTGTTTAGTTATTAAATGTTTTATGAGTTAGTAAAAAAATTAAAAATGGAGTGATGTTCAGTGAGTGGTGGAGCAATTAAAAAACTAAGACGACAAAAAATTAAACAACAGTTGAGAGAACAAAAGGCAAGTAAAGTGACAAGTGAATTGAAAGATGAATTTGTCAATATGAGTGAAGAACAACAAGACGAATTAGCAAAAGCTATTGCAGATATTGTTAATGAAGAGGAAAAAGAAGAAGAGTAATTGTTTCAGTGAAAAAATTTAAAAAGTGTTTCAGTGAAAAAATTTAAAAATGGAGTGATTTGTTAATGGCAACTTATAAACAATGTTATTTATTGGGTGATATGCTTTACAAAGGTTCACAATTATTAAGAGCGCAAGAAGTTGAACAATTAAGAGCGATTGGTGTACCAGTTTATAGTGCTGCGGAACAAAACAAAGACGGAGATATTAATGACAAGAAAAACCAAACAAAAGAGTCAAACGCAGACTTACACGCACACATTTTTAAGAAAGACATGGACAACATTTACGCAAGTGATTTGATTATTGCTAACCCCGAACGATTTGCAGAGGGAAGTATTGCAGAGTTGGGAGCAGTAGAAACATTTAATGATATACATGGAACAATGAGTGATATTGTGAATAACCCTACTTTAAGTGCAGAAGAGAAAGTGGCAAGAGTACAAGCATGGTTAGAAGAAAATCCATATAAAGAAGTATACGTACACTTAGCGGATATTAGATGTACTGATATTGAAGAAGTTGGATATGGTCGTAGTTTTTATGTAAACCAGTTTACACATGGATTAGCTGTTGCTGCTCAGACAGGACAACGTGGAGTGCCTGTAAGTCAAGGTGGAATTGAAATTATGGAATGGGATGATATTATTACAACTTTACGACTTGAAATTGAAGAGGATGAATATGATTTTGAGGCAGAAGATGAAGAAGAGGAAATTGTATTTGAGGCAGTACTAGATAGTGAGTCAAGATTTTAAGAAAAAATAAATAGATAAGGGTTGAAAAACCCTTATCTATATAATATAATATAAGTGTAAGATAAATAAATAAAAGGGGCTGATTGGGATGAAAAAATTAGTGTTCATGTTATTGGCAATGATTTGTGGAATGTATTATGGAATGAGTCAAGCAGAACAACAAGAAGTTGAGATACAAACAGAGTATAAAGAGTTAAGTGATGTAGTTGTGTGTAGAGGTTTACGTACTAAAGAATGTGTGGAAACAGTAGATAGAGCAGAGGAATTGCTTCCAAATGAATTAGAGGAATACTTATTACAGACATTGGGTAGAGTTGAAGTATTTGTTGGAAATAATACAGAGTTCTTAAATTACATGAGTGATAAACCAATACATAGAAACGATTTTGCTTATGCTGGAATTGCTGGAATTGGATATGAACCACTAACTATTGTATATGCTATGGCAGATGATTATGTGTTAATGCATGAATTAGGACACGTATACGAGTATTCATTTAGCTATTTTGGAGAACATAAACCAACAGATAACCCCGAATGGCAACGAGCATACAACTTAGAATTTATAAGTGCATATGGAAAAGCTGATATTATGGAGTTTTACGCAGAATGTTTTGCTATATATTTCCGTAATCCAAAAATATTACAAAGATTCTGCCCATTAGCATATGATTTATTAGATGCAGATTTTGGTGAAATGGAGTGATAGTGTGTATTCAAGTGGCACAATGCCATAATAATGAAAGGAATGATTTGTATGAACAAAGAAAGACTATTTAAAGATTATAGGTCATATTTAAGTACCGCAGGATTACATGAAGTATTTGCAGTAGACTATATTGCAAAATTGGGAGAACGTTATGGACTTGACGTATACAGATTTAGAGATAAATTAGTGGCATTAGTAAAACGTGGAGAGTCAGATATTAGATGTGGAGCAAACGTTATTGTAAGTCATTTAGATAGTCCACGTTTAGATGTTTTAGTTGGAGAACCATTAGTGGAAAGAGAAGATGGAGTGTTCTTAAAAGTCATTCCTTATGGTGGGATTATTCCGCAAAGTTGGTTAGATATTCCATTAGTGTTAGTAGGTAGAATTTATACTGATGAAGAACCTATTGTTATTAATACAACAGGAGAATTTGAGTTTACAATTACTAGTTTATTACCTCATTTAGATGGTAGAAAAGAATTAGAAAAATTTAGTATGAATAATTTAGTTGTTCGTATTGGTAATAGTAAAAAAGAAAACATTTTAGAGTTATTAAAAGAGCGATATAGTATTCATGAAGATGATTTTGAATTAGCAGATTTAAGTTTTGTACCAGCTACACAAGTGAGAGAATTAGGTTTTGACAAAGATTTAATTACAGGATACGGACATGATGATAGTTGTTGTGCATTTACGTCATTACAAGCCTTATTAGATTCAGAGTCAAATGCTAAAACTCAAATTGCCATTTTTGCCTCTTATGAAGAAACAGGTTCAAATCAAGCAACAGGTTGCAACAGTGAATTTATTGATGATATTTTCCTTGATTTAGCTAACGGTGATTTTAGAGTGGCAAGAGAAGCTATTAGAAACTCAATGATTATTTCAGCAGACGTGTGTGCAGGATTTGAAAGTACTTATGCTAGTCATTTTGAAGATAGTGCTAAAGCCGTAGTAGGAAAAGGTGTTGGTATTATTCCATACTTAGGTAGAAAACGTGGTAATGATACAGATTTTCATTTCAGAGCATTAATCAAACAATTAGCACTTGACAATGATATTAAATACCAAATTGAAACAACAAAAGTCACTGAGGGTGGTGGGGGAACTGTTTCGACATTCTTCACTACTAAAGGTTCATACGTGATTGATGTTGGAGTACCAGTATTGGCAATGCACTCACCTCAAGAAGTAATTAGTAAAACAGACTTAAAAGCAACTTATGATTTATACAAAGTATTTTTAGAATTAGGAATTTAAAATAGGGGTTGAAAAACCCTTATATCTGTAATATAATATAAATGTATTACAAAACACATAACTGAAAGGATTGATTTCATGTACAAAACAACAAAAGCATTATTAGCTACTTTATTACTTGTAAGTCCATTAGTTGCACAAGGAGCAGTAAATGAGGGAACACCTTTTGATGGAAACGATTCTAATACAAGCATTCAGAGTGAAAAACATGAAACTTCATTAAGTGAAAAAATTGATAGTCCTAAAGCAAATGGTGAGTATTATGTGGCAAATGGTGCAATTAAAGTAACAACAGACAGTGAGAATAAGTTAGCAAGTGTAGAAGTAGTAGACGCAACAAAAGCAGTATTAACACACGTACACGTAAAAGCAGGTAATGGATTTAGATGTTATGAGTCAACAGATGGATTTGGAGCAAGTGGTTTATGGGGAAATACAAACAAACATGGTAAAATTCAAGAGATTAGTCATATTACAGTGTTCTACCATGAGGTTCATGAACCTGAGTTTGTAGTGCCTGAGATAGTTATTGACCATGACCATGAAACAGATTACAGATTTGAATTAGAAAACCCACAACCAGGTCAAGTATATGTGGGAGATGATAGTAAAGTAAAAATTACAGTGTCAGAAGATGGAGAAACTTATAAAGTTCAAATTTTAGACAAATGTTGGGATTTAGAATACATTCACGATACAGAACATAGAGATATTCCTGATGGAACAGGAGTAGTAACAGACTTACCAGTAAACGATACAATTATTATTTACATTAATGAAAAAGATATTTGTAAACCTGATGTAATTCCACCAGTAACACCACAAGAACCAGTAGTACCAGAAGAACCAGAAGAACCTAAAGTACCAGAGTTCTTACCTGAAACAGGGTTACAAGGACTTGCATATGGAGTATTTGGATTAGGATTAGTTGGATTAGGATTAGTTGGAACAAATAAAAAACGTAAATAATGAGTAAGAGGGATTGATTTCCCTCTTATTGTATGTTATAATAAAGATGAAGATAAGATATGTGAAAGGGTTGATGTTTTATGTATTGGAATTGTGTGAATAATATGTGTTATAAGTTTATGGCTATGTATCATTATACTGCTACTGAAATTCATATGTCACCCGATTTCTATAATAATTTATTTGAAGAAATGTGTGGTGCGCAGTGGTGGTTCTTATTGAAGAACAACTCAGTAAGAGGATTGAAAATTGTTATAGACGATAGAGAAACATTGTTTACTATTGTGGGCAGAGAACATACACTAACACCTAGAACCTTGAATGAAAGTAGATGGGTTTAGTCAACGACTAAACCCTCTTATCGTGTTATAATGAATTTGAAAGGAGATTGATAGTATGGCAGTAATAGATTGTCATGAAATTAGAGGACAAATTTTAACAGAGGCAAAGAAACAGATTGAAATATTGCCAACTAAACCAAAGTTGACTATTGTCACGATTGGTGATGATGATGCTAGTAAGGTTTACGTGTGCAATAAGATTAAAACTGCAACAAGTTTAGGAATTGAAGTTAAACACGTTCAACTAAACGGAGAGATTGAACAAGAAGAGGCGGAAAGAATAATTATTGAGGAAAGTATTAAAACAGACGCAATTATGCTACAATTACCTATTCCTAAACATTTAGATGAAAAGATTTTGATTAATTTAATTCCACAAGAGAAAGATGTTGATGGTTTAACTGATTTGAACATGGGGATGTTAGTTAATGGACACCCTTATGCTATTGTTCCTGCTACTGCTATGGGAGTTTATCAGATTATAAGTCATGTGTTGGAAACAGGAGATTTGACAGGGGTAGATGTGACAGTTGTAAACCGTTCACAATTAATTGGGAAACCTTTACAAGCATTATTAACAAACCACAATGCAACAGTAACATTATGTCATAGTCGAACAGATAACTTACAAAATCATACGTCACGTTCACATATAGTTGTAACAGGAATAGG
>JBGVNF010000019.1:0-2574 GCA_045125245.1 Lachnospiraceae bacterium | reverse complement strand
TCATAATTTTCTTTCTTACCCGCCGAAAATGCTTCAAAGTAATCATCATCCATTTTCAAGTATGGCTTTCCATAGCTGTTTTCTACAATATTTACAATCATATTGTTGATAATTTCTGCATTTTGATTGCCAATCTTACTTTTCTGGTAGCTTTGCTCTGTATCATTTACTAAACCGATTTTCACAGCATCCTGTCTGTCTTTGCCAAGATATGCTATGATATCCGACACTCGCATTACACATGCCTCTAAAGTAGCTGGAATTAAGGCTCTATCAGCGTTTTTGTTAATATAACATTCATTGATATGCTCATCAAAAACCTGGAAATCAAAATATAACTGCGGTGAATATTCTTTTAACTCCAATTCTCCGTTATGAGCTAATATTCCGTCCAAAGTTTGAAGGCTCAAATTAAGCGGACACATCTTATCCAACACACGAACACTATGTACATTGTGCTTAAAATATTTTCCTGTCTGTCCATTATAAAGTTCACTTAACTTATTTTCTCCTGCATGTCCAAATGGAGTATGCCCTATGTCATGCCCCAATGAAATAGCTTCTATCAAATCAAGATTTAATCCTAACAAACTACCAATATTTCTTGCTATACGTGATACCAATTGAACATGTTGTGCTCTTCTCGATATATCATCATTTTTATATAGTGAAAATACCTGCGTTTTATCTGCATATCTATTATATAGCGGAAGATGCATTATTTTCTCACAATCTCTTACAAACGCAGGCCTCCATAAATTAGCTTTATCGTGATCCATTCGTCTTCTTATAACATTTTCATCCTTAAATGCATATGGATTTACCAGGTGTTTAGAGCGATCCTCTATGATTCTTTCCTGAAGCTCTTTTGATAAACTATTATATTTTCCCACAATTATCTCACTCTCCTATACGCTATGAATATGATTTCCAGTTACAAATACTTATTATACTTTTATTTTACTATTCTAAATTAATACATTCATTTTACTATCATAAGCTACATTTGTCTAGTATTCATCCTCGTACGTTATATGTTGACTACAGAAACCCGTAGCTATGTCGCAGATAAATTTCTCACTTTTATATTGAATATACGAAGATTTTTCTTACATTCAATATAAAACCTCAAATTTGCACTTTTATTTCTTCACCAAATAACAAATCGGCAATAAACATAATTTACTGCCGAATTGCTATATTATTTATTCTTTTTCTTTTCACTTGCTCTATCTATTGTCATTCGGTGAATGCTCAGGATTTCCTATATCACCTAAACATATAAATGTGTCATTTTTCATTACCATACTATTGATGATTGCCACCTGCTCCTGTGGAGTTATCCAGTCAGGACTCATATACTTGCAATCTGCATCATCAAAATGTAAGTCAGATAATATGTAAACGAACCACCATCTGACCAATGACGAAATGGTTCATATAATGTTGGTATCATAATCAATTTTTCCTTTATCTTTTATATTGTTATGTAATTCTAATTATCTGCTCATATATTAGTATCTCTTGCACATTAACATTTATATTATTATGATAATGACCAAAAATCCACTTCTTAAAATCTACACTACTGCGTATCTTTTCAAAATAATCATTAAGATAATCTCTCTTATACATTCCGCCACCTATTAATGCTTGCGTACTAGCTGCACAGCAGTGAGATACAATAAAATCAACTTTATTATCATGTAATGCTAGATTTCTTATACCTTCATCCATTTCCTCATCCGATGGCATTTCTTGTTCCCACCAGCTATAATGATTAACTCTATATGACTTAAAGCTTCTATCTAGTGCTTTTCTTTTTCTATGAAAACCTGGGTCATCATATTCCAAAATACCACCAGCTATGTCATGACTTCTTGCCCCGCCAAATGCAAATATTTTCTTTCCTTCAAGTGTAAATACTTGTCCTCTCATCAGATGAATTACTGTTGGACGTATTCTATGCACTTTACCTCCATTCCATTCTTCTACAGGATATGAATAAAGACGGTCAAAATTCTCATGATTACCATCTACAAATAAAGTTGTAAACGATTTTCTTTCAAGCCAATCTAACCACCATTTTTCTTTTTCACTTTCTTCATCTTTCGTCCAAACTCCACCAAAATCACCGCAGATAATGACATAATCATCCTTAGTCATCTCTTTTTGTTCTGGAAAATTCTCCATATTAAACTTAGTAAAGTCTGCATGACAATCACCTGTTATGTATATCATACCTATTCCTGGTCCTCCTATTCCTCAAAGTGCAACCTTTAATTCTATTATAATCAATTTATGTCCCATAAAAATGCCTATAATATGCAATTCATTACAACATTAACCATCATATCCTTTTCTTCTGCTCTAGATTCCGCAATCATTATCGTTAATGCAACTAATGTTGCGTCTTCAATACGCTTTTGTCCATTATAAAACAATGCATCATTTTTATCCAGGAAATATAAAAACATAGTCGCTGCAATTCGTTTATTGCCATCATAAAAGCTATGATTCTTTGTAACAAAATACAAAAGATGAGCCGCTTTTTCTTCAAGCGATTTATACACA
>JBGVNF010000018.1:0-4979 GCA_045125245.1 Lachnospiraceae bacterium | reverse complement strand
TTCACTATTACAACATAGTACACAAGAGATTAAACACAAATCATATGCAGAACAGATTGAAGAGGATGGTAAAGTCAATACTTATGTGCCATTTAGAAATGGATTAATGTTAAGTAGTGTTGCGGCACTGGCTCAGAGTTTATACCCCGAAGATGAAGTACATATTTTCTTAGGCGCTCATGCGGATGATGCTGCAGGAGATGCCTATGCAGATTGTTCACCAGGTTTTGCAAGAGCAATGTATGAGGCAATTAGTATTGGAACATATGGGAAAGTAAAAGTAAAAACACCATTAATTGCATTGAATAAAACGCAAGTAGTCAATATTGGATTGATTTTAGAAGTTCCATACGAATTAACATGGAGTTGTTATGAGGGTGGAGAAAAAGCGTGTGGACAATGTGCAACTTGTATTGACAGATTAAGAGCTTTTAAAGATAACGGAGAAACAGACCCAATTCCATACAAAGAGTCGTAAGACTCTTTTATCTTTATGTCAAAATAAAGAAAGGATGAAACAATGTTAAAGAAACCCAATAAAACACCGTATGCAAACTTTAAACTCTACTATGCGGCTATACGGACACGTTACGTTGAGGATTATATGGCAGAGTGTAATTATTACAGACTATTGTCATATGTCAATGAACGTACAGAGATTGAGAAACAGTGTAAGAATGGTAGACAAAGATTGTTTGTAGACAGTGGAGCATTTAGTGCGGCAACAAGAGGTATTCAAATTAGTGTTGATGATTACGTTGATTGGCTAAACAAATGGAGTACAGGAATGGAGAAGTTCTGTTCATGGGATGTTATTCCTGTTGGGGATATTAATCCTAAAGATAGTGCAAAACAATCATGGGAAAACTACTTGTATATGCATGAACGAGTCAATGAACCTGAAAAGTTAGTGTATGTATACCATAATGGAGAGCCGATTGAATACTTAGAAAACGCAATAAAGTTTGGATGTAAAAGAATAGCATTGGGTGGTATTGCAAAAGCAACAACACCAGTACGTAAGGCATTTTTTGAGTCAGTAAAAGACATATTAGAGGCACACCCTGAGATTGATGTACACGCATTTGGAATGACTTCTATTGATTTACTTAAAGAGTATACGTTTATTAACAGTGGAGATAGTACTACATGGTTATGGGCATTGAAGTTTTCAGAGGCACAGTTTGATACAATTCCTAAAGTGTATTTCAGTGATGTTAATACAACAAAGAAAAATCATGTTAATAACATTACTGATGAACAGTATTTCGGTATTGAAGATGAATTAAGAGAATTTGGATTTGAAGTAGAAGATTTATATGGCAATGGTGATGGAAATAGAAATAGAGAAGTATACCAGGTGTTATATTGGCAAAAGAAATTTTTTGCGGTGAATGGTGGATACTATATTGATGAAAATGGTGATGTAGTTGAATAAGATTGAAAAAGCATATAAAGACAAGTATGATTTTTATTTTGCTGGTTGTGCTATTGCAAGTGTGGAAAAGACGATTAGAGCCAACGACTTTTGTCGGCTCTTGTCGTGGGTTAGTGAAAGAAAAGTGATTGAAAAGCGTTGCACATTAGGTTATAAGACTTTTGTTGATAGTGGTGCATTTAGTGCTTATAGTAGAGGAATAGACATTGATATAGATGAATATATTGATTGGATTAACACATGGCATCCAAATTTAGAACGTTATTGTTGTTGGGATACAATTCCGACAGATGATATTACACCTGATGTATCAGCTCCTAAAACGTGGGAAAACTACTTATACATGAAAAGTAAATTAACAGACCCCCACAAGTTAGTATATTGTTTCCACTATGGAGAAGATGTAAGTTATTTGATACAGGCATTGGAAAGTGGAATTGATTATGTGGCATTAGGTGGAGTTGCACGTAAAGGTAAGAAACAGAGATATGAATTTTTTAGTAGTCTAATTCCTATTTTTGAAGAATATCCTCATGTACACGTTCATGCTTTTGGTATGACAGCGATTGACGTATTAAATGATTTTCCATATATAAATAGTTCAGATAGTTCAAGTTGGTTATATCCACCTAAGTTCTTACGTATTCATAGTACTAACTTTGATACAGTGTTCTTTGGTCAAGATATGTCAAAAGAAGCTAACAGGAAAGAAACAATACAGAATTTAAGTCCACAGGAACAACTAATATTAGAACAGGAATTAAACACAAGAGGATTTACGATTGATGATATGTATCATAACAAACACCGTTCAGATTGGCAGATATTATTTTGGGCGGACAAGATGAAAAATGGAGTAAAAAGATAATGAGAGGGTTGAAAAACTCTCTCAAATATAATATAATTTATCTGTAACGAATGAAGTTACAAAAAATACATAATTGAAAGGAAAGATGTTTAATGTCTATTGATGTGAAAAACATTGTAAACACAGTAAGTTTAAGTGGAGTAGTTGCAGGTTACAAAATTGAAAAGAGAGAAACAACTATGGCATGGAATGATGAACGTAATGGTCGTAAAAAAGGTGACCCTGTAACTCAATATGTTGGATATGTAACAGTACAAACAGATGAAAATGAATTTGCAACAGTGAATGTACAAAACATTGAAAACTTCTACAATGGAGAACCTGATTTCACAAGTCAAGCATTAGAACGTATGGCAAACGAAGAAGTAGATACATTCTACAAAACAAAAGATTTAACTCAGACACCAGTGATTAGTATTTATGGCGGAGTAAAAATCAATGATAACTACTATGTATCAAACGGAGAACTTCATGAAAGTTTACGTGTTGATTTAGGATTTGGTAGAATTTCATTGAAAGAACCTAGTGAAGAACCACGACTTGACAATAGTTTTAGTATTAATGCGATTGTTGAAGATGTAGTACCTGAATTGAAAAATGATGAAGAAACAGGTAGAGCGATTGTTCACTTAATTGTTCCTTATACTTATGGTAGCAAAGCTAACCAAGTTGTACGAGCAATGAAAATGCAAGTTGTAGCAGGTGTTTGTGTTGACGAAGAGGGAGAATACGATTTAGGGGAAATGATTTTAGACGCACCAGACGATTTAATTGGATACTCATGGGAAGTTGAAGGTCGACTTCATGGATATTTTGAAGAGTCAGAACCTCAACAAGAAGAACCAAGCGAAGGTCGAAGAGGATTTGGTCGTCAACGTAAAACAACTCAGACAAACCGTAAACGTGTTTCAGAATACCTACTAACAGGAATTTACTTACTACAAGACGGTGACGCTTTTGAAGAAGAAGATATTAGAGAGGCACGACAAGAACGAGAACGACATATTGCAGAGTTATACAAAAAAGATGAAGAAAAACAACAACAACCACAACAAACTCAAGCAAAAGGAACTTCATTTGCAGCAGGTCGTAGAGCGTCAGAGCCAGCGAAAACAGCGGCAGAGCCAGCGAAAACAGAACGTGTTCGCCCACGTTTCCGTTAATAACAAGGGGGTAATTCCCCTTATCTGCCTTATGGCATATTACTTAATTATAAAGGAGAATGGTATAGAATGGCAAACGAAATGACTTTTAACTTAGATGATTTTAACTTTGAGGAATTAGCGTCAGATATTTTTGGTGATGATGTGACTACTGCTAAATTAAACCCCGACTTACAAGGAAAAGTAATTTTAGTGTATGGTGCAAACAATACAGGGAAAACACGACAAGCAGCAAGTTTAGTCAAAAACTCATTCTTAATTCCATTAGAACAAGGTACTAACGCATTAGGTGGTAAAACTCAGATTTTACGTACTGGTGGATGGGCAGACGCTAAGAAACACGTTCGTAAGTTGACAACGAATAAGAAGTTAATTCAAGCGTTAAAAGCAGGAGCAACTATTGGAGTTATTATTGATGGTCTTGATAACATTCCACTATTAGTTAAAGAGTATATTTGTAATCAAGCAGGAGTAGATAAATTTGCTCAAGCTGGTGCGCATGGTTCTCAATGGGAAACATACGCAAATGAAGTGTTCTATTTCTTCAATAAATTAACGTCAGTAGGATTTACGATTATTGGAATTGGACACCCTTATGAGTCAAGAGATAACGCAGGTTATTTAGATTTACTTGATGATAAACGTGCAATTAAACCAATTAAAGACGTTGCAGATTTTACATTCTATGTTGAGTCAAATGGAGTAGATGATGAAGGTAATGTAATTCCATCAAGTGCTTACTTAGCAGAACATAAAGCGTCAGAAGATAATTGGGGATTCTTCGCACGTTCACGTTTCCCACACGTACAAACTTTCTTTGAAGAATGGAACGCAGAGATTGTACGACAAGCGATTTATGATGGAATTGTAGAACAAGCAAAAGTTGAGGGAGCAAGTTTAGTAGGATTCTCAGAAGTTGTTGAAAAATATGAGTCAACATTTAAACTAGACTTTGATGAAGCTATGAATAAGATTTTTGATTACTTAGATGAAGCAGATGATAGAGGATTAAGTGAAGATGCAGACAACATTTTACTACAATATGTGAATGATGTTTCAGAGGTAAATAAATTAACTAAAAAACAAATGCAAACCATTCAATCAATTTATGACGAATTAAAAGACTTATTAGAAGAATAATAAATAGAAAATCAACTCTTCGGGGTTGATTTTTTATTATCTTTATAATATAATCTAAGTGTGAGGTGATAAAGTGATAACGTGTCATGTGTGTAAAAAGAAAGTTGAAAATGACAATGTACAGGGTTTAAAGTACAAAACTAAGAGTTATTGTATTGATTGTTTTTATGAGAATGTCAAACCCAATGAAGTCGATAAACATTTCATGTACTTAAAGTTTCAGAGTATAACAGGTCGTGTACCTAGTTCTGCTGAATGGACTCAGTGTGAAAGGTTGATTAAAGACCATAAGTGGGATTGGCAAAAGATTGAGTTAATGTTGGAGTATGTTTATTTGATTGAACAGGTAGAAATAAGTGATGATTATGGG
>JBGVNF010000017.1:0-10499 GCA_045125245.1 Lachnospiraceae bacterium | reverse complement strand
AAGTCTGCCCATATGGGCTATTTGTGTTGCAAAAAAGTAGGAATTGATGTAGAGTAAGAAAAGATGTTTGAACTTAATATTTTATCCAAAGGTCTTAGGTGGAATCTGTCTTATTATTTCCGAAGGTAAATTTACGCAATCGGTTATGACGAAAATGCTTGAATGTAAAGGGGTTGTGTGGTATTCTATAAAAGAGTATGTCTACAATTTACTATGGAGGACTTATGAGCAGAGTTGAATTCCTGAAGAAGTTCGTCGCCTTTAATAAGAGACATAATGTACCGATGTGGCTGATAAAAGCACAGCTTTATGTTATCCTAGTGGTTTGTTTTATACATTATGCTATATGTAAAGGGATAAACGGAGTCAAGAGAGCTATATGCTATCCGTTTATCAAGATGAAAGAGTACTTAAAGAAAAATATAAGAACAATTGTAAAAATAGAATGTGTTGCAGCGACTATTTGTATTTGTATATTGGTTATAAGAAATGCAGATGGTGTGGTTATAGATACGCCTAAGACTGGTGCGTTGTCAGGTGAAACCTTTGTAGAAGGTGATGTTATGGGTGACGATGATGATTTGGAAGAGGAAAGCCATATTCATAACATAGTTAGTGGTAGTATTTCCAATGATGTGGTGACAGAAGAGAATTCTACGGAAGCTGGTGATGGTATAGAAGAAACAGATAAAGTAGAAGAACCAGAAAAGGAAACTGTAGATTTATCTAGGCTTATGCCATATAGAATTATGGTTAATCGACAGATGAATTGTGTCACTATATATACACCGGATAAAGAGGGCAATTACACAGTGCCATATAAGGCTATGATATGTTCAACAGGTGGCGAGAATACACCAGCAGGAACATTTAAGCTTAATCAGAAGTATGAATTTAAAGAATTATTTTATAAATCATTCGGACAGTATTGTTCTAGAATACATGGATCAATACTTTTTCACTCATCTGGTAATAATAGCTTGAATAAAGATGATTTAAATGCAAATGATTTCAATAACTTAGGTCTTGGTGTATCTCATGGTTGTATAAGACTTACAGTAGAGGATGCTAAGTGGATTCATGATAATTGTCCGTCAGGAACAGAGGTTATTATATACGATAGTGAAGAGGTCGGACCACTGGGCAAGCCTGAATGTATTAAGGTTCCGCTTGATACAAAGTGGGATCCTACAGATCCGGATGAGAATAATCCTTGGAAAGATAAGAAACCAAGAATTGAGGGTGCGGTAGACAAGATTATATATGACCTTGAGGAGTTTGATTATTTGAATGGTATCAAGGCGTATGATACTTGTGGCAATGATATTACAGCTAAGATAATTGTAAAAGGTGAAGTAGATTTAAATATTCCAGGAGAATATAAAGTTACATATTCAGTTGTAGACCTTTTGGGAAGAACTGAAGAGATCACTGTTATTTATTCGGTGAGATAATATAATAAAAAAGGAGTATGATTATGGAAAGAGAATTAGCCTGGAACAGGTATAAGAATAAGCAGATTAAAGAGATGGAAAGTCTTTGTAAGGATTATAGAGAGTTTCTTGATAAGGGAAAGACTGAGAGAGAATGTGTTACAGAGACAATTGAAATAATAGAGAAGGCTGGATATAAGAATCTTGAAGCAGTTATTTCAAAGAAGCAGAAGCTTAAGACTGGCGACAAGGTATATGCGGTATGTATGGGCAAGGCTATTGCTATGTTTAATATTGGTAAGAAGCCTATGGAAGAAGGTATCAATATTTTAGGTGCCCATATTGATTCACCTAGAATTGATATTAAACAGAATCCATTATACGAAGATTCTGATTTTGCTTATCTTGATACACATTATTATGGAGGAATCAAGAAGTATCAGTGGGTAGCTATTCCATTAGCTATTCATGGTGTAGTGGCTAAAAAGGATGGAAGAATCGTAAATATTGTTATAGGTGAGGATGAGAAGGATCCGGTTGTAAGTATAACAGATTTACTTATTCATTTATCTTCAGAGCAGATGACAAAGACAGCTTCTAAGGTTATAGAGGGCGAACAGCTTGATATTCTTATAGGAAGTAAGCCACTTGCAGGTGAGGAAAAGGACGCTGTAAAGAAGAATATTCTTAAACTTATTAAGGATAAGTATGATATAGAAGAGGAAGATTTCCTTTCTGCTGAATTGGAGGTCGTTCCAGCTGGTCCAGCAAGAGATGCAGGTATGGATTCAAGTATGATTATGGGTTATGGTCAGGACGACAGAGTGTGTGCATATACTTCTCTTGTAGCTATGCTTGAAGTAGATAAGCCAGAAAAGACTACATGCTGTCTATTAGTTGATAAGGAAGAAATCGGAAGCGTGGGTGCAACTGGTATGCAGTCAAAGTTCTTTGAAAATACAGTTGCAGAGATTATCGATAGAATAGATAAGTATAAAGAGCTTACACTTAGAAGATGTTTAGCTAATTCAAGAATGTTATCTTCAGATGTAAGTGCGGCGTATGACCCAACTTTTGCATCAGCTTTTGAAAAGAAGAATGCAGCCTTTTTTGGTAAGGGAATGGTATTTAACAAGTTTACAGGAAGAGGCGGAAAGTCAGGTTCTAACGATGCCAATGCAGAGTATATGGCAGCTATTAGAAAGATTATGGATGATGAAAAGGTTTCTTTCCAGACAGCAGAGCTTGGAAAAGTAGATATAGGCGGTGGCGGTACAATCGCATATATTCTTTCTCTTTATGGAATGGAAGTTATAGACTGTGGTGTGGCAGTGCTTAATATGCATGCACCTTGGGAAATAACAAGCAAGGCAGATATTTATGAAACAAAGAAAGGTTATGCAGCTTTCTTAAGAAGAGCTTAATAGTGGTATATATAAATTAGAAAGGAAATTATGATTATGAATTATAATGAGGCATTGTTAAAGCTTAAAGAGTTTAATCAGGAACATGTTCTTAAGTATTATGATGAATTGGAAGCTGATCAGAAGCTTGAGCTCTTAGCACAGATTGAAGCTACAGATTTTAGTGTGGTTGCTATGTGTAAAGATGCGGATAAAGAGGTTGCAAAGGGTGAGTTTTCACCACTTGCAGCTATGCAACTTAGCGAGATAGAAGAAAAGAAGGAAGAGTTTGAGCAGGCTGGTCTTGAGGCGATTAAGGCTGGCAAAGTAGGTGCAGTATTACTTGCAGGTGGTATGGGTACAAGACTTGGCTCTGATGATCCTAAGGGAATGTATAATATAGGAATTACAAAGGATGTATTTATCTTTGAAAGACTTATAAATAATCTTTTGGATGTGGTGCGCCAGTCATCTACTTGGATTCATCTCTTTATTATGACAAGTGACAAGAATCATGAAGCTACAGTAAAGTTCTTTAAGGAAAAGGATTACTTTGGATATAATGAAGAATATGTGACATTCTTTATGCAGGAGATGGCTCCAGCAGCTGATTATTCAGGCAAGGTGTATATGGAGGAAAAGGGCAAGATTGCTACATCTCCAAATGGTAACGGCGGTTGGTTTATATCTATGGCTAAGTGGGGCGTTCTTGATATTGTAAAGAAGGCAGGAATAGAATGGCTTAATATATTTGCAGTAGATAATGTGCTTCAAAGAATTGCCGATCCAGTATTTGTAGGAGCAACTATTCTAGGTAATGCAGCTGTAGGTTCAAAGGTTGTAAAGAAAGCAGCTAGGGACGAGAAGGTTGGCGTAATGTGCTTAGAGGATGGTAAGCCTTCTATAGTAGAGTATTATGAACTTACTGAGGAAATGATGGACGCGAAGGATGCTAATGGAGACCCAGCATATAACTTTGGTGTTATCCTAAATTATCTTTTTAGAGTTCAGGACCTTATAGATATTATGAATAAGAATATGCCACTTCATATTGTAGAGAAGAAGATTCCTTATATCAATGAAGATGGAGAGTTTATTAAACCAGAAGAGCCAAACGGTTATAAATTTGAGACATTGGTGCTAGATATGATTCATCTTTTAGATACCTGTCTTCCTTTTGAAGTAATAAGAAGTAGAGAATTTGCACCGATTAAGAATAAAACAGGTGTGGATTCAGTAGAATCAGCAAGAGAATTGCTTAAGCAAAATGGAGTAGAATTATGAGAAAATTATTAGATATATTGACAGAACAGTTTGAAAATGTAATGGAGCAGTGTGGCTATGACAAGAAGTTTGCTAAGGTTACAATTTCAAATAGACCAGATTTATGTGAATATCAGTGTAATGGAGCGATGGCTTTAGCAAAAGCACATAAAAAAGCTCCTATAATGATTGCTAATGAGCTTGTAGATATGCTTAAAGGAAATGAAATCTTTAAGGAGATAGAGGCTGTTAATCCAGGTTTTATCAATATTAAGATAAGTGAAAGCTTTATAGCAGATTACATAGATGAAATGTCTAAGGCTGAAAATGTGGGTTGTGAGAAAAATATAAAGCCAAAGAAGGTTGTTATAGATTACGGCGGACCAAATGTGGCTAAACCACTTCACGTAGGCCATCTTCGTTCAGCTATTATTGGCGAGACATTAAAGAGATTATATCGCTTCAAGGGTGATGAGGTAATCGGTGATGTTCATTTAGGCGACTGGGGACTTCAGATGGGTCTTATCATAGAACAGCTTAGAGTAGAACAGCCAGATTTAGTATATTTTGATGACTCATATGAGGGAGAATATCCTAGTGAGGCACCATTTACTATTTCAGAACTTGAAAAGATTTATCCAACAGCAAGTGCCCGTTCAAAGGAAGATGAGGAATTTAAAGAGAAGGCTCATATGGCTACTCTTGAGCTTCAGAAGGGCAAGAAGGCTTACAGAGCATTATGGAAGCACATTTTAAATGTTTCTATTGCAGATTTAAAGAATAATTATAAGAATCTTAATGTAGACTTTGATGTATGGAAGGGCGAAAGCGACGCAGAACCTTATATCCCAGCTATGGTTGACAAGATGATTGAAAGCGGTCTTGCTCATGAGAGTCAGGGTGCGATGGTTGTAGATGTAATGGAAGAAACTGATACAAAGGAGATTCCGCCATGTATCATAAGAAAGTCAGATGGAGCAGCTCTTTATGCCACATCAGACCTTGCTACTATTATTCAAAGAGTAGAGGATTATAATCCAGAAGAGATTATTTATCTTGCAGATAAGCGTCAGGAAATGCACTTTACTCAAGTTTTCCGTACAGCGAAAAAGGCTGGTATCGTAGATGATAGTGTTAAGCTTGTTTACGAGGGCTTTGGCACAATGAATGGTAAGGATAATAAGCCATTTAAGACAAGAGAAGGCGGTGTAATGCGTCTTGAAACACTTCTTTCTGATGTTAATGAAGTAATCTACAATAAGATTATGGAAAATCGTAGCGAGGATGAAGAGACAGCAAGAGCTACAGCTAAAATAGTTGGACTTGCAGCTGTTAAGTACGGTGATTTATCAAATCAGACATCAAAGGATTATATTTTTGATACAGAAAGATTTGCATCCTTTGAAGGAAATACAGGACCATATATCCTTTACACTATTGTTCGTATTAAGTCAATTCTTGAAAAGTATGCAGCAAGTGAAGGAAATATAGAGGATATTCAGTCAGGTGTAAACAAGGTATTAACACCGACTGAAAAGAGTCTTATGATGGAGCTTGCTAAGTTCAATGCTACAATAGATAGCGCTTATGAAGAGCTTGCACCATATAAGATTTGTGCATATATTTATGATCTATCAAACGCATTTAATAGCTTTTATCATGATAATAAAATTCTTGCAGAGGAAGATAAGGATAAGCAGAAAGGCTTTATTAAACTTCTTATGATTACAAAGAAAGCTCTTGAAGAGTGCATTGATATATTAGGCTTTACAGCACCAGATAGAATGTAGTATAATCTATCTATTGGGTAAAAAATTACGAAAAGAGGTATTTTAACATGAGTCAGGCAAAAGTTGACAGATATAAGCAGGAGAAAGCAAATCGTAAGAAGACGATGGCTAGAGAGAAGCTTAAAAAGAAATTATATATTTTGGCAGGAATATTAGTTACAGTTGCGTTTGTAGTTTGGATTGGTTGGTCTGTACATGCTGAGAAGAAGGCAAAGAAAGAGCAGGAAGAGCTGCTTGCAGCAGTTCAGTCACAGATTATCGCTATGCAGGAGGCTGCTCAGACAGCTAATAAGACAACTGGTGCTAATAACACAACAGGTGATAATAAGACAACAAGTGCAACAGACAATAAGACAACAGCTGCAGATAAGACTACAACTGCAGACGATAAGACAACATCAGCAGAAGAAAAATCTTCAGAAGAAGAGACAACAAAGGCTGCAGATGATTCAAAAAAGGAATAACAATTATGAGGCTGTTTAAAAACAGCCTCAATTTAATATTCGTATAATATGACAAATGAAAATTATGATAGGGTATTTGATAATATGATTTAAATATTTGGAGGAAAAATATGACTAAAGGTGACATTTATTTAAAAGATACGATAGTACATATTCTTGATTCATCGGTAGGTATGCCAGTACTTTCAGATTCATTATTACAGTATGGCTCTGATTTTGCCGATTTCTTAAAGGAGCATATTTATAAAGTAATAACAAGTGATGATATAAAGAAGTGTCAGTTTATTAAAGAAGAATCAGAAGTATTTAAAAATCTGGAAGCAGCACTTAATGGAGAGATGGATTTTCTTATATTTAGTAGATTTATTGCTGAAAAAATGTATGGAATTCTAAATTCTAATATAGATATTCCGGCAGCAGATTTAGTTATGGCGTGCTTTGAGATAAATCAGATACCTCATATGGCAATTTTGAAGATGAATTATAAGGAATCATATATGCATCAGACTATGCCTATGGAAAATGGCAATGTAAATAGTATTATTAAGTATCGTTCACTTCTTCCTAGTGAGTCGCAGAAGCTTTCAGAGGCGGCTATTATCAGGCTTGATGACTTTTCGTTGAAAATATTAGAGAAAAAATATGAGGTAAATGGTAAGAAGGAAAATTACTTTTCCAAGATGTTTTTACAGTGTACAACTAAGCTTTCTCAAAAGGCAAAGCTTGCTATAGTGGAGAAGGCTGTTGAATCAGTACAAAAAGAATTTTTCAATGATTCAGAGCAGTTTGAAGAAAAGATGAAGGCTAAAAGTATTATTCATAAGGAATTAGAAGAACAGGGTGAAATCAACATCACAGAGGTGGCTTCTAAGGTATTTGAAGAAAAGGCGGACCTTCGAGAGAAGTTTAAAGAAAAGATTGAGAAATATAACATTAAAGAAGATGAACCTATAAAGCTTGTTAACGAAGCAACTACAAAGAAATTTGGAAAGCAGCAGTTAATGACAGATACTGGAATAGAGATAAAGATTCCTATGGAGCAGTATAATAGCACAGATAGTATAGAGTTTATAACAAATCAGGATGGAACAATTTCTGTATTGATAAAAAATATAGGTAAGATTACAAGCAAATAATAAAGTCGTATTAAGTACATTAGAAAAAGGAGGGCATATGAACTACGATAGAGATAATAAAATATGGAGAGTTTTAGGCCCTCTGTTTGCATATTTAGGAATAAGATTTCTAGTTGAAACTATATTTTATGTAGTTTTATGGAATATTAAATTCAAAGAATTAAATGTAAGTGCTGCTTTTAATGGCATATTGTATGTGGAGGAGTACAGCGATTATGTACTTGGATATACTCTTGTTATGACGCTTATTTCATTACTTGTAAGCATTCCTATTATGTATCTTATGGTAAAAAAGGATTATGAATATCCTGTTAATCCAAGAAGGAAAGAAAAGAAATTTATATTTAAGGATTACTTTGAGAAAATTGATGTGAAGAAGTTCAATTATCCTATAATACTAGGAATACTTGCACCCCTTGGAATAGGTAGATTTATAGCGTTACTTCCTATTGATGGTATATTAGGTAGCTATAAAAATGTGCAGTCAAATCTTGCTGGGAGTTCAGTCATTCTTCAATTTTTAGTACTTGGTATACTTACACCTATTTTAGAAGAATTATTGTTTAGAGGTGTTATCTATAAAAGATTAAAAATGTACTGTGACGTGTCGGTGGCGGCGTACATAGCAGCGATTATATTTGCTATAGCACATTTTAATTTAATTCAGGGATTATATGCATTTATTTTGGGAATAGTATTATCGTACATCTACGAAAAAAATGGTAGTTTAGTAGATACTATGGTGGCTCATGGTGCAGCCAATATGGTCTCTGTATTTATGGGAATTAATCCATTATCAAAATTTATAGATAGATATATTCTTATAAGAATTATAGTATCCATAGTAATGATTGGTCTATTTGTGATGGTTTTGTCTAAAATGAATCAAAAAAAGCAAATTGATGAAGTGATTATTGATGAAATGATAATTGATGAAGAAATTATAGATGAAGAAATTATAGATGAATAAAATCATATAAAATTCTTTTAAACAAGAAGGATTTGTGGTATATTTATAGAAGGTATGAAATTATCGCAAAAGGAGATGCGTGATGAAGATATTAAGTGTGGCAGTTCCATGTTACAATTCAGCTGAATATATGGAAAACTGTATTAATAGCCTCCTAAAGGGTGGGGAGGATGTAGAGATTATCATTGTAAATGATGGTTCTACAAAGGATAATACAGGTGAAATAGCAGATAGATTGGCGGCTAAGCACCCAACTATCATAAAGGCCATTCACCAAGAAAATGGCGGACACGGCGAAGCTGTCAATACAGGCCTTAAGAATGCGACAGGTGCTTATTTTAAGGTTGTAGACAGTGATGACTGGGTTGATGAGAAAGCTTTGCAGGCTGTATTAAAAACTTTACATTACATGATAGATAACGAGAAGAATCTTGATATGCTTTTATCAAATTTTGTATATGAAAAGCAGGGTGTTAAGCGCAAGACAGTAATGCAATATAGAGATGCTATAGCTCCTAAGCATATTATGAGCTGGGATGGCAATATTAAGTTTGGTGTAGCCCAGTATATACTTATGCATTCTGTTATCTATAGAACAGAGCTTTTGAGGGAATGTGGATTAATACTTCCAAAGCATACCTTTTATGTGGACAATCTGTTTGTATTTCAGCCACTTCCGTATGTTAAGAAGATTTGTTATATAGATGTAGATTTCTACAGATACTTCATAGGAAGAGAAGATCAGTCTGTCAATGAGAAGGTTATGATATCTCGTATCGACCAGCATATCAGAGTTGCCAAGCTTATGACAGAGGAATTCTTAAAGACAGATATAGAGAGTAAAAAGCTTAAAAAATATATGCTTCAGTACTTAAGTATGATGTATTGTATAGCATCTATTATGCTTATTCGCTCTAAGGATAAAGAGAAACTTAAGCAAAAGGATGAGTTATGGCAGTGGCTTAAGGACACAGACCTAGAACTTTACAAGAAGATAAAGCGTTCACCATTATGTTTTGCAAACTTTATTCCAGGACCTATAGGTAGAGCAATATATGTTATAGGATACAAAATAGCACATATGGTATTTGGTTTTAACTAATTCATAGTTGAATGGAAATTAAGATTATATAAAATCATAATGGATTAGAAGAAAATATGTATAAGAATGAGTGGATTTATGGCTCGAAATTAATTTGATAAAATTTTGTAAAAAAAATACAAAATTTTGCTTGACATAAATCCACTTGCATAATATAATAGCAAGGCAGGTTTGGAAAAGCAATGGGATCTTAGCTCAGCTGGGAGAGCATCTGCCTTACAAGCAGAGGGTCACAGGTTCGAGCCCTGTAGGTCCCACTCAATATTTTCAAATCAGATTATGGCTAAGTAGCTCAGTTGGCTAGAGCACACGGTTCATACCCGTGGTGTCAGGGGTTCGAATCCCTTCTTAGCCACTAAGACCTAGGAACAAGTTCCTAGGTCTTTTTTTCATATTTTCAAACTTCAATTCGCAAAGTATATTACATAATTCTCATTAATGGAAACATGGCGGTTATGTAAGACGATTTTCTGCCTACAGTTTTGATTACTGCTACGAATATCCATCTACTTTTCACCGCTGTTTCGATGAACCCGTGATTTGCTAAATGCCCCCTTGATACAAGTTTATTACTGTGTGATATTTCCGATAAAACACAACATATAGCTAGGTGATGTTCGCAGGGCAATGGACAACAATTGCAGATTTTCGTTAAGTTTTCAGTATCCCGCGTCAAAGATAATGCCCACCTGCCAGAATACTGTTTGAAGAAGCTTGGCTACTCTCGCTGCGCGAGAGTTAATCAGCCAAGCTGATGAGTTATGACGGCAGGTGGATAATAAGCATTCTTTGGCGCGGGATACTGAAAATAGAAAATCGAAACGTTGTCCATGTCCTGTGAACACCACTAGCTACGTTGTGTTTTTAACGGAAATACACACAGCCTTAGTATCAAGTGGGACATATAAGCAAATCATCGGAACCCTCGAGAGGCGGTG
>JBGVNF010000016.1:0-32914 GCA_045125245.1 Lachnospiraceae bacterium | reverse complement strand
CCAAGGCTTTTTGATAAAGTGGTCATTATTTTCTTACAGTAATTTCTACTGATAGTATTTGATGTTCCGCCTGGAAAACGCACAATATTAGGCTTAACACCTGTCTGAGCTACACATATATCTTCTATCTTCTTTAAATCTGCAAAATATGTTTCTTCACTTCTATATATTGAATATTGGTGACTATATGTATGAAGGGCAATAGTATGACCTCTTCTATATGTTTCACCTATCATATCTTTATAACCTAGCTTTTGGCCTGTTACAAAAAATGTCGCCTTTACATTGTATTTATCTAATATATCAAGCAATCGCTTTGTGTACGGTCCCGGACCATCATCAAATGTAAGATACACAACTTTATTTCCTGGATTTACAGTATTTACTTCTGCCTGCTTATCAAATACGTAAATCTGTCTGCTAACCGAATTACTATTACCTGATGAATCTGTTACCTTATAGTTTATAGTGTACGAACCAATCTTAGAAGTATCCACACTTCCAGAAACTTGGACCTTATCTGTCATATCGCCATCTACCGTATCTAAGGCTGAAAAACCCGGATCACTATATGTACTTCCAATTTTAATATATTGGTTTTTATCGCCCTTAAGTGAAATAGTTGGAGGTGTTATATCCTGAACTGTAACATTTCTGTTTATAACACATTCATTGCCATAAGAATCCTTTACAGCGTATGTGATAACATAACTACCATTCTTAGCTGTATCCACTTCACCACTTACTACAACCTTATCAGAAATATCTCCTTCGCAATCATCATTAGCCACAAAGCCAGCTTCCACATATTCTTCACCTGTGCTTATCTTTAAATCAGCCTCTCCATTTAATGTGATAACAGGCGCTACAGTATCCTTATATACAATTTTTCTCTCTACTGTAGTTGTATTACCAAAACTGTCACTTACAGTATAAAAAACTATTCCATCCTTTTCCTCTCGGATAACTTTATCTGTCAAATCACCATCATAATTATCAATAGCCGAAAAACCTTCCTCCACATATTTATCCTTAGGACTTGTATATGTATCTTCATTTATAACTAAGTCAATTACAGGCTTTTTACTATCTATGACAATATAACTTACAGTAATACTTTCTTCCATATCATTGTAGTTCGCTATGTACTTTACGGTGTATTTCCCAAGCTTCTTTGTGTCTACTTCGCCTTCTTTAAGTATCTCTAATTCCTCACCCTGTTCACCAAGTATCGTACCTTTATATACGGCACTTATCATATTTTCATCATAAGTATCCCCATATTCAATATATCTAGTTGTTTCATTTTTTACACTAAACTCTATAGAATACTTATTAAACACTTTAACAAATATACCAATAGAAAATAACAACACTATATTCATAAAAACAAATATCTTAAACAATGTCTTTATCTTTTGATTTTGTATCATAAAATTATTCCTCGCTCTTTTCCCATGTTACAGAAAGCACTCCGCTCTCAAAAATTTTATCTGTAATAGCTGCAACATCCTCTGTTCTACTATGACTTGACCCTAGCTTCGCCTTCATTCGAAATTTATCCTCCGTTATACTACTTACTTGCATACTGTCAAGCTTAAGCTTTTCACCTACATTATTCATAACAATATTTTTTACCTTACCTACATCACCTCTAAGACAAACCACATTTATATAAAATGTATCATCATTAGATGCATCTGTAAAAAATTTAATAGGTTTAAAAAGCTTTGATACAAATGGAACTAATATATTAAAAAATAATAATACTCCTGTAGCCACAATTGCATAAATTTCAAAACCATATCCTACCAGTACACTTATGGCTGCTGTCGACCACAATGTAGCACTAGTACTCAAACCATTTACTGTAAGCCCATTTTTAAAGATAACACCACTACATAGGAAACCTATACCTGTAATAATATTTGCCGCCATACGAACATCATTTTTTCCTATGGCAATCTCCACAGATACAAAAACCATAGTTCCTATAGCTATTACAACTGTTGGCTTAAGACCAGCACTATGACCTGTCAGCTGTCTCTCCACACCTATAACAAATCCAATAAGGGCAACTATAAGCAATCTAATAGCAAATTGTTCTAATGTCATATAAATCACTCCTCATTTTTTAATATTTCCATCAACGTTCCCAGCATTTTATCAATATCTATAGGTTTAGATACATATGCATCCATACCTGTCTCTATAGCTTTTCTCTTGTCTTCTTCAAAAGCATTAGCAGTCATAGCAATTATAGGCACACTGGCAAGCGCCTCATTCTCTAACGCTCTAATATGTTTAACAGCCTCATAACCATCCATAATCGGCATCTGAATATCCATAAGCACCAAATCATAATATCCAACCTTTGAAGTACGTACTTTTTCTAAGGCAATCTTACCATTTTCAGCTTCCTCGATAAAGCAGCCTTCAGCCCCCAATATTTCAGCTGTAATTTCTCTGTTTAAGTCGTTATCTTCTACAACTAATATTCTCTTACCCTTAAGAACTACTTTTCTAACCTTAGCCTGTTCGATAAGCTCACTTCCACCCTTTGCTATACGAGCGCTAAATGTAAATATGAACTCTGTGCCTTGTCCAATCTTACTTGTACACGTCAAGTCCCCACGCATAAGAAGAGCCAAGTTTTTTGCTATGGCTAGTCCAAGACCAGTTCCTTGTATTCCACTTGTGGTACTAGTTTTTTCTCGTTCAAATGATTTAAACACTCTTTTTTGGAACTCTTCGCTCATTCCTATTCCATTATCTTTAATACTTATTTCATACGCCACATACTTCTCCTTTTTATGTGGCTTCTCAGTACATTTAAATACTACCCTTCCATCTACTGGAGTAAATTTCATGGCATTGCTTAAAAGATTAGCTATAACTTGTGTTATTCTAAGATAATCGCCATATACATAAGGCTCCTTCGTTTCATCAACTACTATGAATTCAATTCCTTTTCCCTTCATCGAAAGTTCAAACATATCCATAAAGCTTCTAATATGTTCTTTTACATTGATTACCTCTTCATTTAACTCTAGCTTTCCACTCTCAATACGTGACATCTCTAAGATATCATTGATGATACCTAGCATATGTTCACCAGAAACCTTCGCTTTATTTAAAGCCTCCATAACTTTTTCTTTATCATCAATATTTCTTCTAGCTATCTCATTAAATCCAAGTATGGCATTCATCGGAGTTCTAATATCATGAGACATATTAAATAAAAATGTGGTCTTAGCTCTATTTGATGCCTCGATAGCTTGCATTTTTTCATTTGCCACCCTAATCAAATCATCAGAAAGATTTTTATTTTTCATCTTAAAGGCAACAAACTGAGCCAATGTCTTTATAAGCATTTCTAAATTTATATGTTCAACCACCGGATAATTACCTACAACGATATATCCTACTATATTGTGGTTAACCATAATTTCTGCATCAATTCGATTATCTCCAAAGCGCACCTTCTCATCTTCACAAAACCAGATAAAATCCTCTTTTATTGTTATCCTATCTGACTCGCTAATATATACTCTTTCCGCTTTTATATTTTCACCAAGCTTTTCCAATAAAAGCTTTATACTTTTTTTATAATCGAGCTCTTGATGAACTACTGTAATACATTCAAGGGCAAGCTCATTTGTATAATAAGCTGTTTTTACAATTTCATTCTCACCTTCTATAGATATAAAAATGTAGATAATAAGAACAGATGTTGCATAGGCTAAGGTTGTAAATGGAAGCAATACATCTACACTTTGAAGACTTTCTACTAGAAGCGGAATAATTGAAAACGCAAATATAGTAATATATCTTCTTTTACTACCACGATTCTTTCTAAAACTGTTTATTGCTTTGAATATTACAGCTATATAGTAACCATCTATAACTATTCTATAAATAAAATACCATGGGCCTCTCTCATAACTTGCAGGGGTATCACCCATCGTAAAAAGCTTATTATTCCATATATTCATAATAACAATTACATTTACTACAAACGCAGGGATAAAGCTAATAATCGATACTAGTCTAGATGTTTTTATATCTTCTATAAATCTAGATGCATACATCAGCCAATGATAAGACAGTATAGCCGATGATGAATAAAATAGTGCCGATGTTACCTTATGAGCCACAACACCTAAACCAAATGTGTCATAATAAGTAAGTCCCCAGCATATATCAATTATTCCAAATAAAAAAATAGCATAACAAAAGTACAAAAGACCTGTACCTTTGTATGCTATCTTAGAAATATTCATTTTTAAAATAATAACTGCATCTAAAACTAATGCAATACCAATTAACGCAAGGTAATATATCAACATCTTCTTACCTCCTAACGCTGTTTTAACAAACAATCTTTAATATTATCTTATGTGCTTTTCTATTTCATCAAGTAATACATCACTTTTAGCAGGTTTTAAAATATAACCCGCCGGATGTAGAGATAATACTGCATTAATATGTGCCGCATCTCTTACACCTGTTAAGAATATTATCGGAACATCCTTTACCTCATCTACCTCTTTAAGCATCTGAAAGGCCATCTTACCATCACATATAGGCATTTCATAATCAAGAAGAATTAAATCCGGTACCTTCTTCCCTATCATAGTCAAAGCCTTCATAACTGATGTAGCAGTTTGTACTTCATATGTATCCTTAAGCAATTCATTTAACATTCTAAGCTGGAAACCATTATCATCAATAGCTAACACACATTTTTTTTCATTACTCGATGTAATTATTTTATTATTATCTCCATCATATTCTAAAGCCAACATATTGCAAATCGTTTGTACAAGCTTATCGTTATCTACAGGCATAATTAACGCTCTAAATTTGCTTAAATCTCCAAATGCTCCTGCACCAACTGTATCCATAGACATCTCAAGACTAATCAAAGGAATATAAGAAAAGTTCTCTTTTAATGCTTTGATAAACTCTTCCTTAGTTTCGCCCATATCTGTTGTATTCAATACAAGTATATCTGGCTGACTAAGTTTTAATACACTTAACATAACCGATAAATTATCTACACATACCTGCACACTAAAAAACTGTGCAAGATATGTTTTTATCTCTTCGAAAGCATCATTGAATTTTCCTATAAAAAAAACCTTTTTCATCCTTATTCTCCTACAAATTCTTTTATCCTATGAATTGTATCTATGGCTTCATCCTTTTCTAACTGTAATATCTCCATTGCTAGCTTATCAATAAGCACCTGCAATTCATCTGTATATCTTACTTTTTTCATTTCAATACACATAGCATCAACAATATCATAATTATCCATGCTAATATTTGACTCTAACATATGTAAAAAAGGTATGTCAATCTTTTCTTGCACTTCATCATTTTTTTTAGGCATAATCTCCCCAAGTGTTTCCTTATGTTTCCTTATCTGATTCATAAGAATCGGATGAAGTGCATTTATAGTTTCATAATCCTTATCAATTACAGCTAACTCCTGTAATCTTGCCACCTTAGACAAAAGTAATGCTCCTACCGTTGCCGCACTGCTTTTTAATCCATGAACCTCGATTCTATATCTATGTAGTTCATCTTCCATTGTAATATTCTTATATAAATCTTCAATTCTTCTTTCTAGATTTTCTAAGGAATAATAAAAATCTACAAGTATATTGGCAAGTAAATTTTCATCTTTCAAAATATTAAGTGCATATTCAAAATCAAATTCATTAAGCTTTGGAAGCTCCTTAGGCACATTTTGCTCCACATTCTTTTCTTTCTCGTCAATTAAGTCTTTAGGCATATGCTTTAATATAATCTGCTCCAGTTCTTCTAGCATAATAGGTTTTGAAATAAAATCATCAAATCCTTCATTAAGATATCTCTCCCTATCACCTATAATAGCATTGGCTGTAAGCATAATAATCGGTGTATCCTTTTTTAGACCCAACTCACGTATTTTATAAAATGTTTCAATGCCATCCATTTCTGGCATCATATGATCAAGGAATACCATATCCATCTTCTCTTTACTGAGAATTTCTATACATTCCTTTCCACTCTCAGCCTCATACATATTAAGTCTAGTGTGTTTTAATAAGCTCTTAAAAACTTTTATATTTATCTTATTATCATCTACAACTAATACTTTTCCCTTAGGTGCCACAAATGAAATCTTAGTTTCTTTATCATTCTCTTCATTCTTACTATCTCTAAAATCACCTATAGGCTTTTTATCCACAATCTTTTGCTCTATTTCGAAGAAAAATTCACTACCCTTTTCATATTCGCTCTTAATCTGCAAATCACTTCCCATAAGTGTAAGAAACTGTTTTGCAATATTAAGTCCAAGACCTGTACCTTCCACATTTCTATTTCTCGATATATCTACTCTGCTAAATGCATCATAAATATTTTCCATATCTTCATCTTTTATACCTATTCCAGTATCTTTAACACAGCAAAATACTTTTGCCATATCATCTTCTACAGTCGCTTTAACAATTAATGTTACTGAGCCTTTATTTGTATACTTAATTCCATTAGTTAATAAATTTAATACAACCTGACGTATTCTTTTGCTATCGCCTATCATCTCAGACGGAAGTTTCTCGTCAATATCAAATATAAGCTTTATTCCTTTATCATCAGCTCTCATATAAGTCATATTATACAATTCATTTAGCAGTGATTTAACATTATATTTTACATTGACTATCTCCATATTTCCAGATTCCACCTTCGATGAATCTAAAATTTCATTTATAATGCCAAGCAATGTCATAGACGAATCCTTAACATCTTTAGCATATTTCTTTATCTCTTTCTCTTTGCTTTCTCTTAATATCATCTCATTCATACCGATTACAGCATTAACAGGTGTTCTTATCTCATGAGACATCTTTGCAAGAAATTGTGATTTAATCATATTTGCTCTCTCAGCATCTTCCTTAGCCTTCTCAAGTTCTGCCGTAAGCTTAGCCTTTTCAAGGCTTCCACTAACAATTCTATATAGGTTATTAAATACATAAGCATAAGATACATATATCAAACACCTTGGAACTACAAAAAATAATGTAAGTGTAAAAAAAGGATTATTATTAACTGTATTTAAATTGAAAATCCCGTCTACAACATAGCTATCAAGACCTCCTTTAGTAAGCAATACCATATTAGCATCACACAAGCCAAAATAATATCCACCATACACTGTTATAAACGTACTTACAACAGTTAAAACATAAATATACTGTATAGCTCTCTTAGAAGAATAAAGTGTAGCATATAATAAAGGTATCAGTGTAACTAAAACCACATGATATGTAAGAGTAACACACATAATAGTATGTACTATTTCTACCATAAGAAGAAGAAAATACTTCATCCTAGAATCCGATAAATTCTTACCTTTAAAAAATAATACCACTATTATAAAGAGTATCAGCGATGGAATATACCCTGTCAACATTATCTTTTGTTCAACAACAAATATATCTAAAATATTTAACACAAATGCTATCGTATAAATAAGCATAGTTACGCTAAAGCATTTCAAAACATACTTGTTTGCTATATATTCACGGTCAGTTATATATGCTGATATATCATAATAACCATCCTTTGTATCCTTTGAATTAACCATCACATCTCCTCCAATTTTGCGACCAAAATATATGATATATTTTACCTCATTTTTCGCGAATTTTCAAGCATATTGAAGTTTTGATATATTTATTGTTTTCATAATATAAAAAATGTGATAAAGTTATTTTATAGGTTTTTCGTTTTACAATTTAATAAGGTATTTTATATCTATTTCATTGTAAGAAAACAAATGAAAAGGAGGCAATTTAAATGGCAAAAACAGTTCAAGAAATAATGAACATTATTAAGGAAAACGAAGTTCAGATGATTGATTTTAAGATTGTTGACATTAACGGTCAGTACCGTCATGTTACAATTCCAGCTGAACAGTTTTCAGAAGAAACATTAACTGATGGTATCGGTTTTGACGCTTCAAACTATGGATATGCAGTTGTTGAAAAAAGTGATATGGTATTTATCCCTGATTTAGAAACAGCAAATATCGATCCTTTCTGTGGCGTTAAGACATTATCATTAACAGGTAACGCGATGATTATCGATTATCCAAATAATCGTCCATTGGATCAGTATCCTCGTAACATCGTACTTGCCGCCGAGCAGTATATGAAGGATACAGGAATTGCCGATACAATGTTAATTCTTCCAGAATTTGAATTCCATTTATTCGACAATGTAGGCTGGTCAGTTCAGCCAAACAAGATAAGCATGCACATTGATGCAACACAGGCATATTGGAATAGTGATACAGAAGGACACGGTTGTATCGTTCCACACCAGAAAGCTTATCATACTTCAAAGCCATTTGACACATCTTATGAATGTCGTTCTGAAATGTGCCTTGAGATGCAGAAAGCTGGTATCCCTATTAAGTATCATCATCCAGAAGTAGGTGCCGCAGGTCAGTTTGAAATCGAGCCAATGCTCGGTCAGATGTCAAAAATGGCTGATGCAACTATGATGATTAAATATATTATTCACAATGTAGCTTTAAAGCATGGAAAAACTGCAACATTTATGCCAAAGCCAGTATACGGCGAGGCTGGTAATGGTATGCACGTACATATGTTATTACTTAAGGACGGTGAGCCTGTATTCTCTGATGACAATGGATACTCTCACTTAAGTGAAACAGCACACTACTTTATGGGTGGTTTATTAAAGCATATTTCTTCATTATGTGCACTTACAAATCCAAGTACAAACTCTTTCAAGAGATTAGTTCCTGGCTTTGAGGCACCAGTTACTGTAGGATATGCTACTTCTAACCGTAGTGCAGTTATCAGAATTCCTGCTTACGCAAAGACACCTAACTTAAGACGATTTGAGATAAGAAACCCTGATGCTACATGTAATCCATACCTTTGCTATGCAGCAATACTTATGGCAGGTTTAGACGGTGTTATAAATAAAATCGATCCTCACGCAAATGGTTGGGGTCCATATGATATGAACCTTTACTCATTATCCGATGAAGAGAAGGCTAAGTTATCTTCACTCCCTACATCTTTAGATCAGGCATTAGATGCCCTTGAAAAGGATCATGATTACTTAACAGCCGGTGGAGTTTTCCCTGAGCATCTTATTAAGAACTTTATTGCAAACAAGAGAAAAGAATGCTTACAAATGGCAGCTATTCCTCATCCAGCAGAGTTCGAAAAGTATTTCAACTTATAATTCTATATTATTAAAGGGAAGTTCAAATGAACTTCCCTTTTTCTTAGCTCTTATAATAACTCAAACAATTTCTTCTTCTCTTCTTCGAATTCGGCTTCTGTTAAAATGCCTGTATTCTTCATAATCATAAGCTTCTTGATACGCTTTTCGAATGCAACCATCTCATCAGCTGGCTCCGCCTTTGCAGCAGCCTGCTTCTTTTCAGCCTCTTCCTTTTCTTTAGCAAGACGAGCTTCTTCCTCAGCTTTTTCTTTCTCAGCCTTCTCTTTAGCTATGCGCTCTGCTTCTTCCTTCTCAGCCTTCTCCTTAGCAAGGCGTTCCGCTTCTTCCTTCTCAGCCTTCTCCTTAGCAAGGCGCTCTGCTTCTTCCTTCTCAGCCTTCTCCTTAGCAAGGCGTTCTGCTTCTTCTTTCTCTGCCTTTTCTTTTGCTAAGCGAACTTCTTCCTCAATCTTTTCTCTAGCGATACGTTCAGCTTCTTCTCTAGCTGCCATCTCCTTAGCAAGTCTCTCTTCTTCAGCCTTTGCCTTTGCTATACGTTCTGCTTCGAGACGTTCTGCTTCAGCCTTTTCCTTCGCTATACGTTCTGCTTCAAGACGTGCTTCTTCCTCTTCTCTAGCTTTTCTTTCAGCTTCAGCCTTCTCTTTAGCGATACGCTCTGCCTCAAGGCGTTCTGCTTCAAGGCGTGCTGCTTCAAGACGCTCTGCTTCAGCCTTTTCCTCAGCAATTACAAGACTATATTCCTTATTAGGAATAGCCTTCTCTAATTCATCATATATATCTGCTGGTAGCTTTAATGCTACATACTTGCCATTAACATTCTTATATGTTAATACAACGCCACCAAACTTCGATATATCAATAGATACACCATCAAATTCAAGCTGTGATATAGCATCATACTTCTCTGTTACATTTTCAATCTTACCAAAGTAACGAACCTTATCATATGCAATGCTAAACTTTCCATCCTGCTGATTCTGACCATCTACAGCGATAACACCAACTGCCGACTTATCAACATAAAATCCTACATACTGCTTATCTACATCCATAAGCTTATGATACTTTGTCTCACCATTTAATCCATAAGCTTCCATCTTCTCGTTGTAGAACTTCTTAGCGCCTTCTTTCTTCTCACGCTCTAATAGTGCCTTTCTAGTAGCCTCCTGAAAAAGCTTGTCTACCATATCATATAAAACCTTCTTAGCTTCTTCAATTTTATCTACATTAGGTAATAAAAGCTTTGAATTTCCTCTAGCTCTCTCTTCTTCATTTTCTGGAACATACTCGATCTGTATACACTTGTTGTCGTTTATTTCCTTAATCTCAACCTTCTTAATATCGCTGATATTAAGTCTAAATGGTACTTCTCTTAATTCACCAATGTGAATTTCTGCTCCTGTGCCCTCAATGTAATCCTCATAGAGCTTTGCAGATATCTTCTTTTTTCCTAATAAACCCTTCTTATACTCACCATTATAGTTGTATAAAACTCTTCCTTCTGCTGCCATAAAATCGCCTCCTCAAATAAATATAGATTTAAACTTCTCACATCAGAAATAAACTTTAAGCTTTAGTACAACAGATCGTTCTTCCCAAATACCTATACACGTCATCTATAGGTTAGTCTATAAATTATACCACACTTTTTTGCATTTTTCACTATTAAATGTAATTTTTGTTAAATTTGTTGAAATTTAATAATTGTTTTTTATACACTATTCCTACATTTTGTTACTTTAGTACTATTTTTTATTCTTTCATCATAGCTCAAAAGGTAGAGAATACTCTCTACCTTTCTTCCTTTTCATAATACTTAACTGCACATTTAGTCGAATTCTTAATATCGTACAATGATGAATCTGCGTACTTTAATAATTCAGTTAAATCATCATTATTTTTAACATTATCACTATTGGATACACCAATAGAACATGACAACTTCTTCTCTGTCTTAACAACTACTCTCCTGCCTAAAAAGCTACTGATTTCATTCACATAACCATTCTTACCTAACAATACATCAAGCGTCATCTTTGCTATGGCCATAGCTTCATCTTTACCTGAATCTATCAGCACAATTAAAAATTCATCACCGCCATATCTCACAGCAAATCCTCTATCAGAAGCTGACTCAGTCAGTATATTAGCAACCTCTTTAAGCACCAAATCACCTACATCATGACCAAATGTATCATTGTAATACTTAAAGTTATCCAAATCGATGTATAAAACAGCAATATCTAGCACTCTTCCGCTTTCATTTGCCTCTGACATAATCTTAGTTACACTGTCATAGAATCCATTACGATTCTTTAAACCAGTAAGATAATCTGTAAGTGAAGACTCCTTAAGAGCCACATTAATGTGTCTGATTTCATTTAGATTGTTAATCTTATCTACTGCTAAAATCATCTGTCTAAGAAGAAGATTAAATATATTTGCTTCACTTTCATTTAATAGATATCTGTAATTTTCCACATTCCAGCATATACCCATATATATACAGCTTATGAACAAACTATCCAGCTGTTCATTTTCGTAAAATGGATTACATATAATAGAACATAAAATGTCTGCGCCAAATATATCAAGTATCTTCTTATAATCTTCATAATTCTTATCTATCTTTGCAGTTACAAATCCACTTTTATTTATTCTAAAATATTCTCTTAATAAATCTATGTTCTTATTATCAAGCTCTACTGAACCATCACTATACATTATGTTATATGAATCACCAGTAAACTTAATATATATAAATGTATTAAGATTAAAGTTAAGCATAAAAGAATTGGCTGCTGTACGTATAAGTTCTTCCTGTGTCTTATTATTAATCTCTAATATATTCTGCCATACAGAAATAAACTCTATATGATTGCTCATATCCTGATTTTGTACTATTATACTTATCTTATCTATCAGCTCATCAATATCCTGTATAGTATACTTTTCAAGCTTTAGCTTATGTTTCTTCTGGATATACTGGCCTGTTGCACGCATTTTTTCAAGAGTTTCCACCTGGCCATTATAACCCTTGCTCTTTGCATATTCAGATGCCAAATCAATCATATTATTTGCCATCTCCTTGTCACCCAATGCAAAATATGCCTCAGCCATAGCTACCTTCATCTGCACATAACTAAAGAACAGGTTACCTTCTGCATTCATACAATGTATCTTAGCCTGCTTATAGCACTCTAGAGCCTCTGCATAGCATTCACTTTTAGCTTCTAAAAGTCCCTTAACAAAATAATGTAAAAACAATTCATCATCATTGCCTTTAAATGCTCTATCTACATTATTTTCATCCTTATAAGTTCTTTTATTTATAATATGATCCAAGAATCTTTTATTAATCTTTAAATAAAAGTTGCTATCATACTCAAAGGATAGTCTGGTACATGTAAGTGCCAAAAGTCCATATAACTTAGCAAGATTACACACTCTTAAATCATTAAGTCGAAGCTTATCTATAATACGAAGACACGTTCTTAAATAAGTATGTGCAGTTTTATAATCCTCTGCCAAAATACAGTTAACTGACATATTATAAAGAGTTTCTCCTACTGACTTTACATCACCAGCTCTCATAAATATATCCAATGCAATATTATAGCATTCATTAGCCTTAACAAAATTTCGTGAAGAACATCGAATATATCCTCTACCATTATTAGCTTCAGCCAATTCCTTTTCATCAGTATCCTCAACTAACTCTATATATCTGTCATAATATTCTTCTGTAATATTAAAGTTACTAACAGAAGATGTAATCATAGCCATCTTTCTATATGCTTTTAACATAAGAGAAGTATTACCTAATCTTTTTGCAATTCTTAAGCCTTCAGAAAATCCATCCATTGTTTCTTCCAACTCTTTTGCACTACCTGCTTTTCTATATTCGCTAAATTCATTGTCATATCCATAGATATACATATTTGCCAGATGATTATAGTACTTATACTTCTTTATCTTTTCTATAAACTCTTCTGAAACCTGAACATTCTTTACAAAAAAGTAAATATTGTGCCATCCAGACATCTCTATCATACACTGTAACATCTCAGTTCTAAAGATAAGCATATCATCCTGTAGGTTAAGAGCTGCTTCCATACATTTAGAAGCATAATATTTAGCCTGTTCCTCTTTGCTGCTATACATCTGTGTATATGTAAATATATAATAATACTCATAATAGTATCTATCTAACTTATATGTATCACACAGTTCTTTAAGTGTGTCACATATAATCATTGCATTTGCAAAATCACCTAAATTCAAAAGTACCTTTGCATATAAAATTACAAACTCAAATTTACAATCTGCATCTATATTTATCTTTTCACTTGTAAGCTTCTTGTGAATTTTTTGAAGATAATAGCTTGCTTGTTCTAAATCAACACTACAATACATAATCTTCAATTTTTCAAGATACTCATATGCTCTCTTACTCTCAAAAACATAGCTACTTGTAATCTCAGCTTCTTCATGGCTATCATAGGCTCCGCCTTCGTATATGAACCCTTTATGATTCATTACATTAACAAAATTAATCCACTCCGTTTTATTGATTACAGCTACCCTTTTTAAATCATTATAAGTAGCAAGTATTCCTATATTCATATTATCCGGATTATCAATCAATTCTACTAGCATATTAATTGAAGACTTTGGAAGCATATGTATATTATCAATCATAATAAGCATAGGATGTTTTTTACTAAGCGTAATGATAATATTTATCATAGCTTCAAGTATCTTTTTCTTTTCAAATTCTATCTCATCAAGAATAAACGCCTCATATCGTTCACAATCTCCGCTATCAATATATGACTTAAAAAATGGCTTATGAAGCTCATATATCTCAAATAACTCCAAGTACTCATCCACAGTAATATCACTATAATGCTTTATGTAACAATTTTTAATAATAGTCAAAAATGGCTCATAGCTTGCCACCATCTCATCATTTGCAAAACGAAAATAACTCACTAGCAATTTATCATATGTCGCCATAGCATTTTTCGCATCTTCTGGATCTAAGCTATACTTTCCATAATGCTTTATTATCACATAGTTATTCATACTTCTACCTATGTTTGAAGCTATGTGATTCATATATCCAACTGTAACTACTCTTTTTTTACTCTTCATATATTTCCCTCTCAAAAAATTTACCACGATTTAATTATATCTATTATACAATAAAATGCTATTTTTCTCAACAAATAAATATTGTTTGTGATGGCACAATAGCTGTGATATAATCATATTAATTAAAACTAAATTAAACGGAGGTATTTTCTTATGTCATTTTTAGAAGTCCTTAATTTTGATTTTTTAATAATGATAATCATTGCATTAGTAGTTAGTTGCATTGGTTTTTACAAGTATGTTTACTTTATTTCCCTTGGTTATGGTTTTTCCATCGCAGCATTTGGTATAGCGATGCCGATTTTATTTATGGATAACCTAAGTATTGGAACTATAATTGCAAGCGTTCTTTTTGTAATTTACGGTTGCAGATTGGGCGGATATCTTCTCATAAGAGAAATAAAAAGCTCTGCATATCGAAATACTATGAAAAAAGAAATAAAAGACGGTTCTACTATGAAGCTTACACCTAAGATTTGTATCTGGGTATCTTGTGCATTATTATATGCTCTACAAGTATCACCTGTATTCTTCCGTCTACAGAATGGCAGAAAAACTAGTGTAGTTTGTATCGTTGGCGTTGTTATTATGGCTTGCGGAATTCTTCTTGAATCTATGGCAGATGCCCAAAAGTCAAAAGCTAAAGCTAAGAATCCAAATCGTTTCTGTGATACAGGATTATATAAAATTGTAAGATGTCCTAATTATTTGGGAGAAGTCGTATTCTGGACAGGTGTATTCGTATCAAGTGTAGATATTTTAAATGGTGTATGGCAGTGGATTAGCGCTATCATCGGATATGTATGTATCGTATACATAATGTTTGGCGGTGCTAGAAGACTTGAAATCAGACAGAATCGAAACTACGGCTCAGACAAAGAATATCAAGAATACGTAAAGAAAACTCCTATTCTTATTCCTCTTGTACCACTTTATAGCGTAGAGAAGCATAAATGGTTAGTTGGATAATCCATCAAAAATGTCACCTCAAATCGAGGTGACATTTTTATTGCATAATTATTCAATTGTTAAAAGTTCTTTTTATATAAAAACTTCCTTCATACTATCATAATGTAAAAAGATACCTTGTTTTCCTAACTCTTCAATTTCTTCCTTTGTAGCAAGCTTATATCCAAGTGTTTCTTTCTCCTGAAGTTTTAAGTCGCTCTCATCAAAATCCATATCAAAGCGATAAATATCTACAAAGTAATTATCTCCTTCCCCTGGATTTTCTCTCTTATATGAGAATACATAACCGCCACCTGCATTTGACACATCAAGGCCTGTTTCCTCAAGTACTTCTCTCATCACTGCTTCCTTTGATTCCTCGCCAGCCATAACACCACCGCCAGAAACCTCCCACCAGCCTGGTGCCCATGACTTAGTCATAACACGCTGAGTGATTAGATATCTTCCATCACTTCTTCTTATAACACCAAGCACTGTCAAATGGTATTCTCCATCCTTAAGGCACCAATCGTTTCTTTTCATCGTGCGACCTGTTCTCTGTTTATTTTCATCATAAATATCCCAAAATTCCATCTTGCTATCCTCTCTGTCTAAAGCATAATTCTAAAATGTTATTTTATCTTATAACACATTAAAATTATATCAATAAATTATATAATATTCAATTCAAAAAGTTTAATATAATATCTATTAAGCTACTACTTAAAAGAATTATTAACCTTTTGTTTCATAAAGAATTTATCAACTTCTTCCACAATGCGCTCCGGCTCCATAGTTTTTAACAAATATCCCTCTGGCTTAAGCTCCATTACCTTCAAAATGCTTTCTCTATCATTTTTACTTGTCAAAAATATAACCGGTATATCTCTAAATTCAGTTTCTGTTCTAATCATTTCAAGTACCTGTCTTCCATCTATAACAGGCATCTCATAATCTAACAGTACTAAATCCGGTCTGTCTGTAGCAAGATATTTTATAGCCATAGTTCCAGAATTAGCCAATATTACATTATACTTTTCTCCAAGCCATCCCTTAACATTTCTAAGCATAGCACCTGAATCATCTACAACCAAAACCTTCTTTTTAACCTGCTTGCCATAATCTTTTATGTATTCATCAACAATTTTTGCAGTAACCTTCACATCTATCGGTCTTTTAAATACACTCTTCAATATATGCTCAGGAATTATTCTCTTTACATCTTCAGCATCATCACCAAGGTAAAATACAGGAATATTCTCTTCTATCGCCTTATCTCGAATATATATTACTTCCTTAGCCTTTACATCCGTATCACTCTCAGTGTACAAAAATATAGCTTCGTAATTATTTTTTTGCTCCGAAATCATATGTATATCCATTTCAACAGAATCTACATTATAATTTAAATCTTCTAATTGCTCTGCTATATTTCTAGCAAGAAAACTGCTAGTCTCCATAATCATCAATATGTTTTGCATAATCTATCCTTTCACTGTTTATTCATGCATAGTATAAGTATCATCTTCTTTGATAAGCTGCAACATTATATCAGCAATCGTTGGATCAAACTGTGTGCCTTTTCCTTTGATTAATTCACTGCTTACCACCTCTTGTGGCAATACATCTCTATAGCTACGTTTAGATGTCATCGCGTCATAAGCATCAGCCACTCCGATAATTCTTGCAAGCTCTGGTATCTCTATTCCCATAAGACGATCCGGATATCCCTTTCCATCATATCTTTCATGATGCCATCTTGCACCGATTGCAATATCTGGTATCTCTGATACCTCATTTAAAATGTTTGCACCAATTCCAGGATGAGTTTTTATTATCTCGTATTCTTCATCTGTAAGCTTTGATGTCTTATTAATAATTTCTCTTGGAACGCCAATCTTTCCTATATCATGTAGCAATGCAGCATAATACAATTTTTCCAATTCCTCATCCACATATCCCATACGTTTCGCAATCATCATAGAATACTTTGCAACTCTTGTGGAATGACCATTTGTATATGCATCCTTTGCGTCAATGGTATTTGCCAATGCCTGTACCATTTGAACAGACAATTTTTCAACCTTTTCTCTACGTTTCTCTGCTACTTCTGTCTGTTTTTCTACTTCCTCCTTAAGATGCTTTTGGAGATGAGAAAGTTCTACTATTCTTTGGATTCTTGGTAATGCCACCTCTTTCCTCATAGGTTTTCTGATAAAATCGATAGCACCCTCTCCAAAACCTTTAACTTCTGTCTGCAAATCCTCGTCAGATGTAAGGAAAATTACTGGAATGTCTTCATATTTTTCATTTTCCTTTAATATCTTAATAAACTCATGACCATCTATTTCTGGCATGTGAACATCAAGTAAAATAAGCTCCGGTCTCTCTTCTTCAAGCAGATTTAATGCTTTTTTTGCTGAATTTGCTGCCATTACCTTAAAGGCTTCTCCAAGCATACTAGCTACAGCTTTAGTATTGATTTCATCATCATCAACTACCATAATATGCGGATGTAAGCAACAGTCCTTCACATGTTCTAATTCATGGCATAATTCCTTTGTCAACTTCATAACATCTTCCATGGCCACATCTGCCACATAAGCACTAAGTTCATTAACCTTATTTTTTATATTGTGAGGAAGAGTGCAGCTTTCCAATTCCTTCATAGCCTCATCTGCACTATCCAAATCAAAGGTATCAAAAGCATCATGAATACGCATCAATATATCTTTTATATCATCATTAGATACAGTCTTTGTTTCCTCTATATTTTTAATTCCATACTCATTAAGCTTATCCTTATAGCTTCGATAAAGCTTAATATGTTCAGGAGATTTTTCTTTTATTTTCTCCACATCATTAGCTTTTCCAAGCATCTCTAATTCATAAGATAACTGGGATAATTCCATAGCCCCTATCATGCGAGCTGTATTCTTAAGAGCATGAACCTCTATGGTGTAGTCTTTTATCATATTATCTTCAAGGCATTTTTCAAGCTTTTCACTCTTCATATCAATAAGCTTATAAAAATCGCCTAACAATTCATAAAACAACTTTTCTGAACCACTATTCTTTATTCCTTCTAAGATATCCACACCCTCTATAGCTGGATATTCTCCCTTTGTGCATTCCACTGTTGCTTTAGATTCTAAAGATACATCATCACTAGCTTCCTCTATCAATTCACTTGGAAGCCACTTCTTTATACATTTTGTAATCTCAGCCATCTGAATAGGCTTTGCCACAAAATCGTTCATTTGCTCTTTTACAAACATTTCCCTTGCCTCAGATGTAGCGTTAGCGGTAAGCGCTATTATCGGCAATGTTTTATAGTATTCGTCATCAAGCTTACGTATTTCTCTAGTTGCCTCTATACCATCCATTTCAGGCATCATATGGTCCATAAATACCAAATCATATTTAGCATTCATAACCATATCCAAGGCTTCTCTACCATTTGTAGCCGTCTCGATGCGCATTTTGAATGGCTCTAAAAGTGCCATTCCTACCTTTCTATTCATTTCATTGTCATCAACAAGCAAAATATGTGCTTTCGGAGCAATAAAACTCTTATCCTCTGCGTCCGTTTCTCCCAAGTTATGACCTTTTTCTTCTAATTCGTCTATTGTGTTTGCAACAACAGTCTGTGGCACTGTAAAATAAAATGTGCTACCTTTTCCGTACTCACTCTCTATGCCAATACTACCGCCCATCAATTCTACTAACTGTTTTGAAATAGCAAGTCCAAGACCAGTTCCTTCCTTAGTATGATTCTTTTTCACATCCAACTGTTCAAAGGAACCAAACAGCTTCGGCAATTCTTCTTCCTTTATACCTATACCAGTATCTTCTACAGCAAATAGAAGTTCAACCTTTTCATCATCTAGAACATTTGATTCTACAGATACTTTCACATATCCTTTATCTGTAAACTTTATAGCATTATTTACCAAATTAATAATAATCTGTCTTAACCTATGTTCATCACCAAGCAAAACTGCTGGTATATTCTCATCTACATCATATATCAACTCTATAGGCTTACCTAATGCTCTATTTTCGAATATCATCTTTAGAGCGTTAATCATTGTCTTCGGATTGTATTCACCCTCCACAATGTCCATCTTGCCAGATTCAATCTTCGAAAAATCTAAAATATCATTTATAATGGTTAACAAAGCATCTCCAGACACCTTAATATTATTGAGATATTCGATTGTTTCATTAGAATGTTCACCTCTTAAAAGCACCTCTGTCATACCTACAATAGCATTCATAGGAGTTCTAATCTCATGAGACATACTTGATAAAAAATTAGATTTTGCTTTATTAGCGGCCTCCGCCTTTTCTTTTTCCATCTCTGCCTTCTGAGTAGTCAATGCCTTTTCATAATAATACGAACGCTTATTGCCTTGCATTATCAATACAATAACTGTAATTGTTAACGCAAATGAAGTAATACCCGTTACGAGATAATTTCTTATCGTCAACTCATAAAACATAGTTTGATATGTTTCAGAGGACATTTCAGGAATTGTACTTAATGAAGCAGAATAAATCATAAGTAATATACCTACAGCCCACAATAAACCTTTCTCCCAGTTCTGTAACTTTCTATATTTAAGTTCCTCCTGAAAATTCCTTCTCCAATCCTTACCCTTTAAATAAAATATTAATAGTACTGCGTATATTAATCCATAAAAAATCACAGAATATATTGCTGTGCCCAATTGTTCTAACTGAAACAAATTAACTGGCACAACTATGGTTGGAATATATATACCATTTAAAAAGCCAGATATAGGAAGTGCACTTAAAAATCCTACGATTTTATGTTCTTTTCTTGCCAAAAATATATTTAACGCACACAAAAAACATGCTGAAATAGAAGCTATTCCTGGCATAAACACGCATAACGCAAAGACAACCAATGCACCATATAAATAAAACTTTTTCTGTTTTCTTTCTTCCAGACTTGGTTCCAAGAATATATATCTTGATATCATAAACAAGCTTATGTATATAATCATTGTTTCCATGGTCATAAACAACCATTCCATAATATCTAGCAATCCCATAACATTTCCCTGCTTTCTAAGTAAAATAATATATAATATTTATCACATTCGAAGCTATTTCTCATTTACAAATAGATGAAAAATAGATTTTCCTTTTATTATTATATCACAATAATCCACTCTTACAACATATTTAAAAATAGTCCCACTTTATTCTATAAATAAAATGAGACTATTCAACGCATACGTAGTATCTATTTATAATATGTCTAATTAAAACTTCTTACCCAATTCAATAATGAACCTTGATGTGTATTTACAGTAACTGTTCTCTTCATATCCTCAGTCACTGGGCCATTTTTTGCCATCTTAGCTAAGATAGAAGCTTGAAGTTCCGCTATAGTCATTTCTTCATAAGGCTTATTTAAATCCAATACCTTATCTTCTGCATGTACTTTCTCTTCCTTTGCTTCGACAAGAACCTCTTCCTGCTTTTCTGCAACTTCTACAATCTCTTCTAAAATAGACTTCTCAACCACAGGCTCTGCTACTGTTTCTACTTTATTCTCAACTACATTTTCTACTACTACTGGTTTTTCTTCCGAAATATCTGCTACCATCTCTGGAATTTCTACATCACTTAATATATGCTCTGGTACCCAGATTTCTCCTGAATTGCCACCAATCTCTGCCGAGAATCCACCGCCACATACATTAATAGTACGACCCGATAAAACACCCTTGTATGTGCCATCTGGTGCGCCACCATGCATTGTGCAACCATTGTCATCATTATTAACCATAACTACTACTGTAGTACCCTCAAAGCTACGAGAAAATGTATACTGTCTAGTTGTTAGATTCTGCTCTCTATAGTCACCATAGCTTAAAGCCTTTACTTTATGGCGCATAGCTCCAAGCAATTTGATAAACTTAACATATGTGTTATCTTCCATAGCTGCTGTCCAGTTTTCATAATCAAGCTCTGGACGAAGTGGTGCATCTGCATCTCCACCATGTACCTTTCTTCCTTCTATACCAAACTCTGAACCATAGTAAATCGAAGGAATACCAGGTAATGTATAAAGCAAAATGTGCACTGGTGCAAATCCCTTTGGAGAAGAAAGCTTTGACATAATACGTTCTACATCATGATTATCTACAAAGCTATATAACTTAAACACTCCTCCACACATATCGTTAAGACGCTTTACTGTATGTGCAATTTCAAAGAAATTATGATCATTATAACCTGAGAATAACGCCTTATGAAGGTGATAATTTGTAACTGAATGTAATGTATCAGCATTTGCCCAACGGATATAATCTCCATGGATTACCTCACCCATAAGCCAAAACTCTGGTTTCACCTCATTTGCCACACGACGTAATGCTTTCATAAAATCAAAATCTAATACATCAGCCGCATCTAAACGAATTCCATCCACGTCAAATTCATCTACCCAAAAACGAATAACATCACAAATATAATTGATTACCTCTGGATTTCTTTGATTTAACTTTACAAGTAAATCATGTCCGCCCCAGTTCTCATAACCAAAGCCATCATTATATGAATTATTACCCCAGAAGTTTACATTACAATACCAGTCTTTGTATCTAGAATTTTCTCTATTCTCTTTTAAATCCTTAAAAGCAAAGAAATCACGACCTGTATGGTTAAATACACCATCAAAAATCACCTTAACGCCCTGCGCGTGACATTCCTTTACAAAATTCTTTAAAGTTTCATTTGTACCAAGTCTACTATCCAACTTTCTATAATCAGTTGTCTCATATCCATGACCTACTGATTCAAATAATGGTCCAATATAAATCGCATTACAACCAATATTTTTTATATGCGAAATCCATGGAAGAAGTTTATTTAGCCTCTCCACTGGCTCTCCATATTCATTATATCTTGGTGCCCCTGTCATTCCTAAGGGATAAATGTGATAAAATACTGCCTCATCATACCATGCCATATTTTCACGTCCTCCTAATTCTGTCGTTTATACATTTAGTATTTCAGTATTATATCATAAAAAGAGAGTTTTTAATAGTTTTTTACCAAAAAATTAAAAACTCTCCTTTAAGATACATTAATTCAATATGTTTAATATGTGTGCTAATCTTTATATTTTTCTTCAAATTCGTGGATAGGCATAGGTTTCGAGAAGAAGTATCCCTGTATTAAATCACATTCCTGTTCTGTTAAGAAATCAACCTGTTCTCTACTTTCTATTCCTTCAGCTACAATCTTCATATTTAACTTCTTAGCCAAATCTATAACTTCCGAAACAATAAGCAATCCTCTTTCCTGAGCCTCTACACCACGGAAGAAATCCGCATCGATTTTTAGCACATCTAGTTGCATTTCCTTAAGGGAATTCAACGAAGAATAACCAGCTCCAAAATCATCCATAGAAACTATAAATCCTGCATCCCTTAACCTTTTTACAGTATCAAGCAGTACTTGTTTATCATCAAAGAATGCACTTTCTGTCAACTCAAGCTCTATAACATCATGTGGTACCTGATATTTATCCACTATGCCACATATATGCTCTGCCAAGTCTTCTTTTGCAAAATGCGCTCTAGATATATTTACAGATATAGGAACTACCTTACGTCCCTGTTTTATCCACTCTGACTGCTGCTTAGCGATTTCTTCTAACATATAGTCATCTAATTTTAATATAAAGCCATTTCGCTCAAAAATCGGTATAAATTTATTCGGTGGAATAAATCCTTCCCTTGGATGAATCCATCTAACCAAAGCCTCCGCACCTGCCAAATGCTCATTTGAAGTGCTAATCTTAGGCTGCAAATATACCTTAAACTCATGATTAGTCAACGCTGAATACATATCGTTTTCCACTTTACGTTCCCATATTCTACGATTATTCATTTCTACATCATAGAATATAATCTGTGTCTCAGCCTCTTCTCCTAACATATCGCAAGCTAATACAGCATTATTATATAACTGCTCAACATCAGCTTCTTTTTTATTTACCTTATAAACACCCACAGCAAAATACAGTTTCATATTTGATATCAACATATTCAAATTATTTGTTATAACTTCAATACGTTGTCTCAACTGTTCTTCATTTTCATAAGAAAGCATTAACGCGAACGTTGCATTTTCCTTAAACACCACCAGTTCACTGCGTTTAACTTGTTTTCTTAATACACGATACATTTTTTCTACCAGTACTTCACCTTCCTTTACTCCAAAGCAAGTACAGAAGCTACGATATTTACGCATTTTCAAATGAATAACAGCATAATTATTCAAACTAATTTTACTCTTTAATATTCGATTGCTCCTCTTTACAAAATATAACCAATTTTTACCACCAGTAGTCATATCTGTATAAATAACCTTAGATGTTCTACGAATATTAATTATAACACTTATGATAGATGTTAAATAATACAATATAAATATAGCTATCATAATTCCGAACAGTCCTATGCTAACTAACATCATAAAACAATCATAAGAATACACATCGATGTCCTGCAATACATAAACCTTTAAATCGTCTATTTCCTGTACATACCATACTTTGATAACTGCGATTTTTTCATTATTGCTATAGTTAGAATCCAAAATATCTATAATGTTATCCCCAATACGTTTTCCAATAACTTTTGCCGATAAATTTTTTGCAGAATCATCCTCTATAATCAAATTTAAATATTTAGAATCACCAAACTCAAGCTTCTGCACGTTTTCTATATTAGGACTCATTTCACTATTCGCCCAAATTTTTTCCCCCTCTAGATTAGATACCCATACAGCCTCAGTCTCTAGAGACATATCTATGTAATTCAAAATGGAATCGCTTATATTTTGATTATTCTCCCCCTGAAAATTCTCAAAGGATTCCGCTATTTTTTCAGCCTGTATTAAACCATTTAATACTTTTCTTTTTACAACATCCTCAATGTTACTGCCAACTAATGCAAGTAGCATAATTGCAAAAATCGATGTAATAACAAACAAGCCCACTATAGAAGGCCATATACGTTTCCTTTTAAGCTTTTTAATTCTTTTATCTTTAGATTCGCTCATAATTCACCATCCGATACAATTGTAATACGTTTTATTATTAAATTATTATACATAAATATAATATAAAATTCAATCCGTATATCACAAAATTGTATTTTACTATAAAACCTTTAGGTCAAATTTATTATTCTTACTATTTATCACAATGGTAACTATAAACAATATTATACACACTCCACAAGCGGCTATATTATAATAATCCATAGGCACTATCAAAACTGGAATCATCGAAATCAAAGCCAATAAAACACCTACAAATCCACCAATAAAGGCTGCTGCGCTCTGTTTAATTACTTCCACATCACTACTCCACTTCAGTTTCGGAAACTTAAGATTTATAGCAAGTCCCATCACTAACGTACAAGCTATAATGGCCATAGGCATAGCTATCATCCATGGAAGATAAGAAATGCTTGGTTTCAATGCAATAATCATAATAATCTCTCCTACTACAAAAAATGGAGATAATAATAGGGCACTAAACATAACCTTACCTTTCAAAATATCTCTGTCCATAACAGGTAATGATTTAATTATCCAAAATTCTTTACCCTCCATAGATACCGAAACCGCTATAGGATTGCTTATGGTTAAAATCCCTGCGAAAAGCATTGGAAACACAGCGTTTACATTTATATCAATAGGAAAATTCTTAAAAACCGACTCCAAATCTATAAAAAACAAACTTATTGAAAATACCACTGCCATAACAGATCCTATTATAGTATTCATAACATATGTTCCAGATGAAAAATACCCCTTAGCTTCCCTATAAATTATAGCTTTCATCATGGATTTTTTTTCAAGCTTACCTAATTTATAATCATGCTTTGCAATACTTGTATGAAGTCTTCTATTTATATTCTCAAAATTGGTGACTGTTAATAATACCACAATACCTAATAGTGCAGCTGAAGCTATAATTCCTATCAAAAATCCCGTACTACTGCCGACACCGTAAGCCCCTGCAAACCATGCAGTAGGTGGATATATCTTATTAATCATTCCAAGCAATTCATTTGCCATACTCTCCATTGCTTGCATATCAAAAGACATATTTTCACCTGCAGGCATCAATACTCCACCTCCAAGCATTACTACTATAATCAGTACAACACATAAAGACTCAAACAATGTCTTATTCTTCATCCTTGAAGATATTCCTGTGATTATCACTCCCAACAATACAGATAAAGCTACCGGTATAATAGGAACAAAAATCACTGATATAATACCTAATATAACAGCCAATATCCCTGGCTTTACCATAAAAGTATAAACTGCAATCCCCGGCAGCATAATGACACAGGCTACAACAAGTCCTTCAACGTATAACCTTATAAATCTGCTTATTACCAATGCTGATTTTTTTATAGGCATAGATGACAAGATATCATAACAACTGTCTTTAAAAATTATCTTACCAGCCTTAAATGCACAAAATAGTAGTGTAAATAAACTACTTAAAAAAACAATATATGCAGGAACTATTTCTTCTGCTCCAAGTGTAATAAAACCATAGCTTAATCCTCCCACATACGACATAATCATCAATGCAACAAAGCCTATAATAAAACCTACCGTAATACTAGTTCTCTTTGCTTTCTTATCCTTCGAATGAGCGATTACGTTAAGATTACAAAAATTAACAAGCTCTAGTTTTGATAAAATCTTAATCTGCCACATTTCTGCCAATAGCCTCCATAAATATATCCTCTAAGGATTGTCCTTCTCTCACAATATCAGCCATATTTCCACTGGCCAATACATCTCCATCCTTAATTATGGCAACTTTATTGCAAAGTCTTTCAGCCACATCAAGAACATGTGTTGAAAAAAATACAGCTCCACCAGCTTCACATATTTTCTTCATAATTCCCTTAAGAATTACCGTCGCCTGTGGGTCCAATCCTACAAATGGCTCATCCAAAATAAGAAGCTTTGGTTCATGAATTAATGCAGATATTATAGCTAGTTTCTGCTTCATACCATGAGAATATGTGGATATCAAATCTCCTAATGATTCTAATATTTCAAAATCTACAGCATATTTTTTTATCCTGTCTTCTCTATCATTTACACTAACCTTAAATATATCTGCGATAAAATTAAGATACTGTATGCCCGTTAAATATTCATATAAATCAGGGTTATCTGGAATATAAGCAAAACGCCTCTTGCACTCTAAAGGATTGTCCCTTAAACTTATTCCATCAATTAAAATATCACCTTCATCAAAATCATGAATTCCTGTAACACATTTCAAGGTAGTTGTTTTTCCCGCACCATTATGGCCTATGAAAGCATATATATCACCCTTATCAATGTGTAGTGTGACATTATTTACGCCCTTGTCACTACCTTTATAATGCTTGGTTAGATTGTTAATTTTAAGCATACATTACCTCTTTTCTATCGAATATCCTTTTTTGTGTACTTTCCATAAGCAGCCACAACTCCAACAATTGCAAATAGCATATTTAAAGCCACCATTTTCCAATTCAATGCAGCCTCTGCCACGATACTAGCTCCATCTGCAAAACCAAATGGTGTTATATATTTTAAATCCTTGGCAGACTCTGTAATATTAGCCACAAGATTTATAAAATACATAGAGGTAGCTACTCCGATTCCCAAACCTATACCATTACCGCTAATAAACGCTGAAATTCCAAAACAAATACCTGCAAGTACTATCTGCACTAAGAAATATGCAAAATGTAACAAGAAAATTTCTTTCCATGATACTTCTACATTTATGCATACCATAGAAATTATGGATAATAAAAACACTACCATATTCATAATACAAATTTGTACTAATACCGCCATTCCTTTTTCTGTTATTACTCTTTTTCTGCTTACTGGATGGCTAAGTAAAAACTCTGCAGTTCTATCCTTCTCTTCCTTTGCCAATGCTGTAACGGCAAGAATAGCGGCAAAAAAAGCGCCTCCCATACCAATAACATTTCCACATTCAATGGCATAATAACCCATCCAAGTACCAAAATTAATCTTATCCATTCCAAACGCCTGTGTGAAGGCTCCCATAGATGAAAACATATCATTCATATTCTCCATCTCACCTTTCATCTCTGGATAAAGAAACACACATACCACCAAGAAGAAGCTAATAGCAATTGTCCAAATAGCTAATGACTTCCAGCCTTTTTTTAACTCATGCTTAAATAATATCATACTATTTGTCCTCCTCTTTGTAATAATGCATAAATACTTCCTCTAAATCAGGCTCCATAATAGAAATATCCTTTATCTTGTATTTTGATATATAAGAAATAAGGTCATTCATATCACCACTATATAAAAAGCTAAGTTTATCAAACTCTTTTCTTTCGTCCTTTATGCCATCTAAACCTTCTAAGCTTACATCACCAACCACAGTAACACGTTTTGCATTTGTCTTCGCCAATGCTTCTATATTATCACAAGCTATCAAACGACCTTCTCTGATAATAGCTGCTCTCTTACAATAATTTTGAACCTCCCATAATACATGACTAGACAAAAATATTGTTGTGCCCTTATCATTACGTTCTTTCAAAATATCAAAAAACTCCTTCTGCATCAAAGGATCCAAACCACTAGTTGGCTCATCTAAAATAAGAAGACGTGGATTATGCTGTAAAGCACAAACAATTCCTACCTTCTTACGATTTCCAAAAGAAAGTTCATCCACTTTTCGATTAACATCTAACTGCAATCGTTCACATAAACGCGCACATTCCTCCGTACAATCTTTTTTATGTAAATCTGCAGATAACTTCAAAATATCCTTTACCTTCATACCAGAGTAAAATACAGCCTCAGATGGTAAATACCCTACCTCAGCTAAAATTTTTGTGTTCTCTTTCTGTATATCAAATCCTAATACTTTTCCCTCACCGCTAGTCACCTTTATCATACCTAACATAGTGCGGATAGCCGTAGATTTACCAGCTCCGTTTGGTCCGATAAAACCAAAGAACTCTCCCTCTTTTACCTCTAAATTAATATCTATAATTCCTCTGTTTTTTCCATAAGATTTAGTCAATTTTTTTAATTCAATAATTGCCATATTAATCCTCTTTTCTAACTCTTTATTATAATTATCCGAAGCAACCACCTCCCCGCATAATAAATCATTTACACTAATATTAAGAATCTCACATAATTCAAGCATAATTGAAGAATCGGGCATAGCCTTGCCTGTTTCCCACTTTGAAATTGCCCTATCTGTGATACCTAATTTTTCCGCTAACTTTGCTTGAGTTAACTTTTCTTTTTTTCTACAATCAGCTATAAATTTTCCAATTTTTATCTGATCCATATATGGTCTCCTTTCAACTTCAACATAAACAAAAATATATTAACAATCTACACACCAAAGGTTGAGTTTCGAGAATTCAACCGCTGGTAGAGTTGCCTTAATTCCTTGAAATTTCAACATTTATCAAATCATCACTCCTAGTTCAATCTAAAAATCATAATACGTTCCCGCAAATCAGTTCCTCCAAACAAATCGCGACAAGCTATCTCATCATAAAACTCCAACTCTTCCACCGTCATAAGGTATGAAATATATTCTTCAGACGGATAATAAAAAAACAAATAGATTTCTCTCGTTTTCTCATAATAAGATTCTATAATTCTTGTCATCACTTTACGAAGTATCTCCACTGAAAAAGGATTAAAGAAATAGCACCTATTGACTTCTGTTGGAACATTATATACTTCAGCACTGGTCAGTACAAATTCAACATTCGCCCTCGATACAAAGGTCTTCTTATTTTCAATAGCACGTTCGTAAATTCTTTCATCATATTCAATTCCTATGGTTTTCGCCTTTGTCTGATAAGACAGAAAGAAATCCACACGTCCCTTTCCACAGCCATAATCCAACACAACATCCTTTTTCACAATAAAACCACTATTAGCCAAACGCACTAATACACCATAAGGTGTAGGTTCATAAGGGTAACGGTACATATCAGAATTTGAGGCATCTCTACCCGTTGTTTTTATTTGCAAGCGCTTATCCCACGCATTTTCGTTGTCTATCATTATTTACCACCATTCATGTTATTTTCCGGGTGAACATACTGCCCATGTTTCTTTGTATTCTTTCCATACTGAATCGCAAATACTGGGCATTTATGCAAACATCCTAAGCACATAGTACATTTATCCTTCACCCATACTGGCTTTCCGTCTTGAATCTCTATGGCCTTAACTGGACAATCACTCATGCATTTTCCACATCCAATACACTGCTCTTCCACATGTAAATGAGATGTTTTTCTAGATGGTTCATAGAATAACGATATTAACTTAGCAATTACAAAAGGAAGAGTATGTTTTGCAAATTTACCACTTTCTTTCCTCTGAATATGACCTACGATTTTTTCGATCTGAGGCTTTTCTTTTTTTATAACTTTTGCTATCTCATCTGTATTATTTGCATCAAACATAGGTGTCCAATTGTCTGGCATCACGATATCAAAATAGGCATTCACACGCTTGCCCTTTTTCTCTAACAGTTTGCCAACCATCTGACTAGCCTGTCCACTTGTACCTCCACAAGTTGCAATACAATAGATGTAAGTATTTTCACTACAATCTATTTCTACATTTTCAAGAAAAGTTTTTACAATACTAGGTACCCAATAGAAGTATGTAGGTATAACGATTCCCAATGACTCTCCTTGCTGTAAACTAATGTCACCTGTAATATCAATAATTGATTTTATATAATCATTAGTAGCTTCTGCCACTTTAGTTGCCACGTATTTGCTGTTTCCTGTAGCTGAAAAATATATAATCACGCTTTTATCCTCCGTTTTTCATAATAAAATATCTTTAAATTCCTACAACACTATTTTCTATATATGCTCCAAATCAAATAATATTTCACCTACCAACTTATCTGGCAAATTATTTTTCACTGCCAGCACATTTATTATTTCTTCCTTCTGTTTAAGTGACAACGAAACATAATATTTATTTCTTAAGCTTATTTTAATACGGATAAGACCTATTATATTATCAGATAAGTTCTCATCATCATAAAGCATTAATAGGTATTTAAGATTGCTCCATATACCTTCTCTCAAAAGAAGTAATATAAGCATTTCACCTAATTCGTTTTGATTTATCTAGAAGAAGAGATTCAATTCCAAGCCATGGTTGCTTCAATTTTTTATATTTATATTCTACCGCCTTAAATCGAACTATCGCGTTTTTACTTAACAAATACTCATCTATTTCTTCTATGCTTAGCTCATAATTATTAAAAATGGCATTTACAATTAAGCCCTTTCCATAACCTGTCTTTTCCATTTTAAGTAGCTGTTTCATTTCGTTAATATATTCCTTTTCTCTTCTCCTTGAATTTTTAACTTTATCAATCATGGGAAGAGCTCTAAAAATCACAAACACATTATCATTTGCCATTTCCTCCATAGATAATTCATATGCTAATGGCCTAATAGTAGAAACCCAATCATTCATTCTTAGTATATAAAATGGTAGGTTATCTTTATATGCTCTAAGGCTTTCCATACACATCTGTCTGTAAAAACCATTTGGATGAAATGTTCCTAAGCGCAAAATGCTGATATATTCCTCATCAGTTAAATACTTAAATTTATCTCTGTCAAATTTAAAATTTTTACATCTAATCCTATAATTTACACTATCAACGCCTTCATTCCAAAAAAATTCTGGCATTCTCGTTCTACACCTTTCACTTAATATAATTAAGTCCTTTACAGAAATATCAGACACCATCCTATGGATTTTTTCCGCCACCTTTTTATGGCACGTGGTTGCCTCTTCTATTGCAAAAACTTCATATACTATGCTTAAATACGAATAACTTCCTTCTACAAATTCTAATAAGGCCTTGCTCTCAATAAATGAAATTATTTTATTTTCCATCTGTTTATTAATCAAATCTTTACCAAACATTTTTATCCTCTATTACTATGCTTTTTTTAACAACTTCTTCTCTACCATATTCTTCTATCTTTTCTTCAGAATCTAAAACTAACTCAATTATACCATATCTATTTACCTATACAAATATAAAAATCGAAAAAATACCCCACTTAAACCTTACGGTTTTAGTGAGATATTCATCCAAGAACTTACTATTTTTCTTTTTTAAGAGCTACTACACCACCATTCGATAATTTAACAATGAGAACTTCTGGATCTTCTTTTGTAGTATAAAGCTTTCCTTCAACATCTTTATTATTAATGTAATACTTCTTATATGTCCCTTCATAATCATGAGCTGCGCCAAGATAGGTATCAAGTGTGAATGACTCAGTATCAACTGCAAATTGTTCATAAACTACACCATCAACGACAACCATACCTATAATATCTCCTACATTGTCTTTGTTGGTAGAATTATTAAATGGGAATTCATCAAAATCAATAGACTCACACTCATTGCCTGATTGTGTATTACTATTATCTGTATCAACAATCCAATACTCGCCACATAAAGTATCATTACCGTTATTATCATCTCCTGCAGCATAAACTCCGTCGTCTTTTGTAGTTTCTGGCGATGTATTTTCGCTTTCTATTCCTTGCCACATATACAAACCAGACAATATAGCCGCACTACAACAAATTAAACCTACAACTCCAATTACTCTTTTTCTTTTCTTCTTTTGTTCCACAATATACTGTTCCCTACGTTCTAGCAGTTCATTTGCTAATTCTTCATAGCTCTTCATAAACAAAGCCCTCCTTTTCAAGTTCCGATTTCAAAGCACTTTTTGCACGATAAACCAGATTTTTTATTTGACGAGCATTCTTTTTCATAATAACTGCCACATCTACATTAGATAATCCCTCAAAATATACCAACCAAAGAATCTGTCTATATTCAGAATTTAACTTTTTTAATGCTCTATGCACGATAATCTTACGTTCCTCAATAATGTAGAGTTTTTCCAAGTTATTCTCATCTTCAATATAATTTTCCAAGTCGTCAAAGGATATATCACACATTTTTGAATTATGTCTAAGATAATCAATCGCCACATTTCGACCTATGGTATAAAGCCAAGTCTTAAATGTGTATTTACCATTAAACTTTGGTTTCTTCGTTATTATTTTATAAAAAGTTTCTTCCATCAATTCTTCAGCAGCTGATATATTATTGACAATACCGTTAAGATAAAGTATCAGTCCATCGCTATACTGCCTTAAGATTTCTGTTAAGCCTTTGTCATCACCATCTAGGAAACGGCGGTAGCTACTTGCACCGATATCCATTGATTTACTCCTTTCTGAAAGATTCTTTTTTATCTTTTCAATTATTAAACGAATGAATATCAAAAAAGTCTCACTTTTTATACGCATATATTCACATATTGTGTTTTTTTATACTTATTCTATAATT
>JBGVNF010000015.1:0-59025 GCA_045125245.1 Lachnospiraceae bacterium | reverse complement strand
TTACAGGAGGACATTATGTACAAGAGTTTTTCGATGGAACTTGCAGGTAGAACACTTACAGTTGATATCGGCAGAGTTGCAAAGCAGGCAAATGGTGCAGCCTTAATGCACTACGGTGAGACAGTTGTATTATCAACAGCTACAGCTTCAGATAAGCCAAGAGATGGTATCGATTTCTTCCCACTTTCAGTAGAATACGAGGAGAAGTTATACGCAGTTGGTAAGATTCCAGGTGGCTTTAACAAGAGAGAGGGTAAGGCTTCAGAGAACGCAATTCTTACATCAAGAGTTATTGACCGTCCTATGAGACCTTTATTCCCTAAAGATTATAGAAATGATGTTACATTAAACAATATGGTAATGTCAGTTGACCCAGAGTGTAGCCCAGAGCTTACAGCTATGATTGGTTCAGCAATCGCAGTTGCTATTTCAGATATTCCATTTGATGGTCCATGTGCTACAACACAGGTTGGTCTTATCGATGGAGAGTTTGTATTCAATCCAAATGCAACACAGAACGCTGTATCTGATTTAAAGCTTACAGTAGCTTCTACTAAGGAAAAGGTTATCATGATTGAAGCTGGTGCTAATGAAGTTCCAGAAGCTAAGATGATCGAGGCTATCTATGCTGCTCATGAGCTTAACCAGAAGGTTATTGATTTCATCAATCAGATCGTAGCAGAGGTTGGTAAGGAGAAGCACACATATGAGAGCTGTGCTATCCCAGCTGAATTATTCGAAGAGATGAAGAAAATCGTTACTCCAGAAGAGATGGAAGTAGCAGTGTTTACAGATGATAAGCAGACAAGAGAAGGCAACCTTAAGGTTATCGGCGAGAAGTTAGCTGAAGCTTTTGCTGACAACGAAGAGTGGGCTGCTCTTATCCCAGATGCTTTATATCAGTACCAGAAGAAGACTGTTAGAAAGATGATCTTAAAGGATCATAAGCGTCCAGATGGTCGTGAGCTTTCACAGATTCGTCCACTTGCAGCAGAGGTTGACATTATTCCTAGAGTTCATGGTTCTGCTATGTTCACAAGAGGACAGACACAGATTTGTAACGTATGTACACTTGCTCCTTTATCAGAGGCTCAGAAGCTTGATGGTTTAGATGCAAATGAGACATCAAAGAGATATATGCACCATTATAACTTCCCTGCTTACTCAGTAGGTGAGACAAAGGTTTCAAGAGGTCCAGGACGTCGTGAAATCGGTCACGGTGCTTTAGCAGAGAGAGCTCTTATCCCAGTTCTTCCATCAGAAGAGGAGTTCCCATACGCTATTAGAACTGTTTCAGAGACATTTGAATCAAACGGTTCAACATCTATGGCTTCTACATGTTCATCATGCTTGTCACTTATGGCAGCTGGTGTACCTATTAAGAAGATGGTTGCTGGTATTTCATGTGGTCTCGTAACAGGCGATACAGATGATGATTATGTATTACTTACAGATATTCAGGGTCTTGAAGATTTCTTCGGAGATATGGACTTCAAGGTAACAGGTACAGATGCAGGTATCACAGCTATTCAGATGGATATTAAGATTCACGGTCTTACAAGAGATATCGTTGAAGGCGCTATCGCTAAGTGTCGTGAGGCTAGAATGTTCATTATGGATACATGTATGAAGCCAGCTATCTCAGAGCCTAGAAAAGAAGTTGGACAGTATGCTCCAAAGATTATCCAGATTCAGATTGACCCAGCTAAGATTGGTGATGTTGTTGGTCAGAGAGGTAAGACAATCAACGCTATTATCGAGCAGACAGGCGTTAAGATTGATATTACAGATGAAGGCGCAGTATCAATCTGTGGTGTAGATGCTGATATGATGGCTAAGGCTAAGAAGATGATTGAGACAATCGTTACAGACTTCGAAGAAGGTATGATTTTCGAAGGTAAGGTAATTAGCATTAAGGAATTTGGTGCATTTATCGAGTTCGCTCCAGGAAAGGAAGGAATGGTTCACATTTCTAAGATTTCTAATGAGAGAATCAACCATGTAGAGGATGTTCTTACACTTGGTGATAATGTAAAGGTTGTTTGTCTTGGTAAGGATAAGATGGGAAGAATTTCATTCTCAATCAAGGATGTTCAGTAAGAAATAATTACAAATAAAATTGAACTTTTATAAATTGAAGTATTGAACAAAATGAACTTATATGATAAAATCATATAAGTTCATTTTTATTTACAAAAATTAATTGAACTTTCATATGAAGATTAGGAAGTCAAAAGCCTTATAATTTGATTATACGTCATTTACACAAGCATTGTACTGTATTTTCACATGCTACGAATATTTGATTTTCTAAATACTTTGATGAACTGATTTTAAACGTACGTGACCAGCTCATATGCTCCATCCATGGAGCTATTCGCCTTTTTCCAACGTCCTGTTGGAAAATCACTAGTTACATACAAAGTATTAAGAAAATCTAAATATTCTCCGCTATCGTGAAAGATACAGCACAAAGTTGTGTATATGACGATTAAAAAGTTTGCTTGGGCTTTTGACTGCCTAATCTTATATAAACTGTATGTAATAATGTAAAATGAACTTTATATAAATTGATACGGAGGTGGACGTGTGACGGCTATGATTTTTGCGGAGCGACTAAATGAGGCGCTTAAAGATAAGAATATGAAGCAGGTTGATTTGCTTAATAAGGCCACAGAGATGGGGATTAAGCTTGGAAAAAGTCAGATAAGCCAGTATGTTAGTGGTAAGACTTATCCAAGAGATAATGTTCTTAAATTCTTAGCCAAAGTTTTAGAAGTGGATGAAGCATGGCTTGGTGGTACAAATGCTACATATAATATAGAAGAAAAAGATACACTTAAAAATGTTAATGATTCAAATAGTATTAAAGAGAATAATATAGATAGTAAGATATTGAACAATGAAAGAGGTAATGGTATGAGAGAATTTAAGAAGTCAGGAAAGCTTGAAAATGTACTTTATGATGTTAGAGGTCCTGTTGTGGATGAAGCTGCTAGAATGGAGCAGGAGGGTACTCATATTTTGAAATTGAACATTGGTAATCCTGCACCTTTTGGTTTTAGAACTCCTGATGAGGTTATTTATGATATGAAGCAGCAGCTTACTGATTGTGAGGGCTATTCAGATTCTAAAGGACTTTTTGCTGCTAGAAAGGCGATTATGCAGTCTGCTCAGCTTAAGAATATACCAAATGTTACTATCGATGATATATATACCGGTAATGGTGTAAGTGAGCTTATTCAGCTTAGTATGTCAGCTCTCCTTGATAGTGGTGATGAGGTTCTTATTCCTTCGCCAGATTATCCATTATGGACGGCTTGTGTTACACTTGCAGGTGGTAAGGCAGTTCATTATGTGTGTGATGAACAGTCGGATTGGAATCCTGATATAAATGATATAAGGAAGAAGGTTAATGCCAATACTAAGGCGATTGTAATTATCAATCCTAACAATCCAACAGGTGCCCTTTATCCAAAGGAAGTGCTTGAACAGATTGTTGAGGTAGCAAGAGAGCATCAGCTTATTATATTCTCTGACGAGATTTATGACAGACTTGTTATGGATGGAGAGGAGCATGTTTCTATAGCTTCATTAGCACCAGATTTATTCTGCGTTACATTTAGTGGTTTATCCAAGTCACATATGGTTGCAGGCTACAGAATTGGCTGGATGATATTTAGTGGAAATAAGAGAATTGCAAAGGATTATATCGCAGGTATAAATATGCTTTCAAATATGAGACTTTGTTCAAATGTTCCAGCACAGTCTATAGTTCAAACTGCTCTTGGTGGATATCAGAGTGTTAAGAATTATATTGTGCCAGGTGGAAGAATTTACGAGCAGAGAGAGTTTGTATATAAGGCTTTAAATGATATCCCAGGTATATCAGCAGTTAAGCCTAAGGCAGGTTTCTATATATTCCCTAAGATTGATGTGAAGAAGTTCAATATTACAAATGATGAGAAGTTTGCATTAGACTTACTTCATGACAAGCATATTCTTCTTATTGGAGGAAGTGGATTTAACTGGAAGCAGCCAGATCATTTTAGAGTTGTATATTTGCCTTCTGTGGAAGATTTAGAGACAGCTATGGGCAAGCTTGCAGATTTCCTTAGCTATTATAAACAGAGATAAAAAGTAGTTGAAAAAGTTCGCATAATATTATATGATAAAAGCTAGTAACTTTTTCTAATTAAAGTAATACAGTTAAGGTTAATTTTACTAAGATTATAGTTGCATAAGTTATTATAATCATAAGGAAAAAGTAGAAAAGAGGTAATAGACATGAAGTTTAATGTTGCAGTAATTTCAGGCGATGGTATCGGTCCAGAGATCGTATCAGAAGCTAAGAAGGTTTTAGACAAAATAGGCAGCAAATTCGGTCATGAATTTACATACACTGAGGTACTTATGGGCGGTGTATCTATCGACGCTCATGGTGTTCCATTGACTGATGAAGCCTTAGAGACAGCTAAAAAGAGCGATGCAGTTCTTTTAGGAGCCGTCGGAGGTCGAGTCGGAGTAGATAGCTGGTATAAGTTACCACCAAATCTTCGTCCAGAAGCAGGATTGCTTGCTATAAGAAAGGGACTTGGATTATTTGCAAATCTTCGTCCAGCATATCTTTATGATGAGCTTAAGGATGCATGTCCACTTAAGGAAGCTATTGCAGAAGCAGGATTTGATATGATGGTTGTAAGAGAGCTTACAGGTGGTCTTTATTTTGGAGAGAGAAAGACAGAGGAAATCGATGGTGTTATGACAGCTATTGATACTCTTACATATAATGAAGAAGAAATTAGAAGAATTGCCATTAAGGCATTTGATATAGCTAGAAAGAGAGGAAGTAAGGTTACTAGCGTAGATAAGGCTAACGTACTTGATTCCTCAAGATTATGGCAGAAGGTTGTAAACGAAGTGGCTAAAGATTACGAAGATGTAACTTTAGAGCATATGCTTGTTGATAATTGCGCTATGCAGCTTGTTAAGAATCCAGCACAGTTCGATGTTATTCTTACAGAGAATATGTTTGGTGATATTTTATCAGATGAAGCTAGTATGATTACAGGTTCAATCGGAATGCTTCCGTCAGCAAGTCTTGCAGCCGGTAAATTTGGTTTATATGAGCCAAGTCACGGTGCAGCACCAGATATTGCTGGTCAGAACATTGCTAATCCACTTGCAACTATTCTTTCAGCAGCTATGATGCTTAGATACTCATTTGACCTCGATAAAGAGGCAGATGCAGTGGAAGAAGCTGTAAGATGTGTGCTTAAGGATGGAATTAGAACAGTTGATATTATGTCAGAGGGTATGACTCAAGTGTCTTGTACAGGCATGGGTGATGCCATCATAGAGAGATTGTAGAAAGGTTTGGTATATATAATGAGAAGTGATAATGTAACAAAAGGTATGCAGCAGGCGCCTCATCGTTCCCTTTTTAATGCCCTTGGTATGACAAAGGAAGAGTTAAATAAGCCACTTATCGGTATTGTTAGCTCATACAATGAGATAGTTCCTGGACATATGAATATTGATAAAATAGTAGATGCAGTTAAGTTAGGTGTAGCTATGGCAGGTGGTACACCAGTTGTATTCCCAGCTATCGCAGTATGTGATGGTATCGCTATGGGACATACAGGTATGAAGTATTCTCTTGTAACAAGAGACCTTATAGCAGATTCTACAGAGTGTATGACTATGGCTCATCAGTTTGATGCATTAGTTATGGTTCCAAACTGTGACAAGAATGTACCTGGCTTACTTATGGCAGCTGCAAGACTTAATGTTCCAACTATTTTTGTAAGTGGTGGTCCAATGCTTGCAGGTAGAGTAAAGGGATGTAAGACATCACTTTCAAGTATGTTTGAGGCTGTTGGTTCATATGCAGCTGGAACAATGACACTTGAAGATGTGGAAGAGTTTGAAGCAAAGGCTTGTCCAACATGTGGTTCTTGTTCAGGTATGTACACAGCAAACAGTATGAACTGCTTAACAGAGGCTCTTGGTATGGGTCTTAGTGGAAATGGTACAATTCCTGCAGTTTACTCAGAGAGAATTAAGCTTGCTAAGCACGCAGGTATGAAGATTATGGAACTCTTAGAGAAGGATATTAAGCCAAGAGACATTATGACAAAGGATGCATTCTACAATGCCCTCACAGTAGATATGGCACTTGGTTGTTCTACAAACAGTATGCTTCATTTACCAGCTATCGCTCATGAAGCAGGCGTTGATATTAATCTTGATATTGCAAATGAAATCAGTGCTGTGACACCTAACCTTTGTCACCTTGCTCCAGCAGGTCATACATATATGGAAGACCTCAATGAGGCAGGCGGTGTGTACGCAGTAATGAATGAATTAAATAAGAAGGGTCTTCTAAAGACTGACTGTATAACTGTTACAGGTAAGACAGTTGGAGAGAATATTGAAGGTCGTGTAAATAAGAATCCAGAGGTTATCAGACCAGTTGAGAATCCATACAGTGAAGTAGGTGGTATCGCTGTTCTTCGTGGTAATCTTGCACCAGACTCATGTGTAGTTAAGCGTTCGGCAGTAGTTCCAGAGATGCTTGCTCACGAAGGTCCAGCAAGAGTATTTGACTGTGAGGAAGATGCTATCGCAGCTATTAAGGGTGGAAAAATCGTTGCTGGTGATGTAGTAGTTATCAGATACGAAGGACCTAAGGGTGGTCCAGGTATGAGAGAGATGTTAAATCCTACATCAGCTATTGCTGGTATGGGACTTGGCTCAACTGTAGCGCTTATTACAGATGGTAGATTCTCAGGAGCATCAAGAGGAGCTTCTATCGGTCATGTTTCACCAGAAGCAGCAGTAGGCGGACCTATTGCATTGGTTGAGGAAGGCGATATCATTAGCATTGATATTGATAATCACAGCATTAATTTAAAGATTTCTGATGAAGAAATGGCAGCAAGAAAGGCTAATTGGCAGCCAAAGGAGCCAAAGGTTAAGACTGGCTATCTTGCTAGATATGCATCCCTTGTTACATCAGCAGATAAGGGCGCTGTATTAAAGACATTATAGAATTCAAGTGTGTAAGATTGCGAGAATGCGAAGCACGTAGCAATCCGTTGAATATAAGTTAAATTAATAATAAAGTCACATATGAAAGATAGGAGAAAAATATGAAACAGACATTAACAGGTTCAGAAATTATCATCGAATGCTTAAAAGAGCAGGGTGTAGATACAGTATTTGGTTATCCAGGTGGTACAATTTTAAATGTATACGATGCATTATATAAGCATCAGGATGAGATTAAGCACGTTCTTACATCTCATGAGCAGGGTGCTTCTCACGCAGCTGACGGTTATGCTAGAGCAACAGGTAAAGTAGGTGTATGTATGGCTACTTCAGGTCCTGGTGCAACAAACCTTGTAACAGGTATCGCTACAGCTTACATGGATTCTATTCCAGTAGTAGCTATCACAGCTAACGTAGGTACACCACTTTTAGGAAAGGATTCTTTCCAGGAAATCGATATCGCAGGTGTTGTAATGCCTATTACAAAGCACAGCTTTATCGTTAAGAAGGTAGAGGATGTAGCTCCAACTATCAGAAGAGCATTTGAAATCGCAAAGAGTGGTCGTCCAGGACCTGTTCTTGTAGATATTACAAAGGATTGTACAGCAAATACTTGTGAGTATGAGTCTGTAGAGCCTAAGGCTGTAGAAAGAAAGACAGCTACAATTAAGGAAGAGGATATCGATAAGGCAATTGAACTTATCAAGGCATCTAAGAAGCCATATATCTATGTTGGTGGTGGTATTATCGCTGCTGACGCTGCAGAGGAATTTAGAACATTTGCAGCTAAGGTTGACGCTCCTGTATGTGATTCACTTATGGGTAAGGGTGCAATCGATGGCAATGATCCAAAGTATACAGGTATGATTGGTATGCATGGTACAAAGACATCTAACTTTGGTGTTTCTGAGTGTGACCTTCTTATTGCAGTTGGTGCAAGATTCTCAGACAGAGTTACAGGTAATGCTTCTAAGTTTGCAAAGAATGCTAAGATTATTCATATCGACGTAGATGCAGCTGAGATTAATAAGAATATTAGAACAGACGCAAGTGTAATCGGTGATGCTAAGGAAGTTCTTGCTCGTATCAATGCTAAGCTTGATAATCAGGAGCATGGCGAGTGGTTAGCTCATATTAAGGAATACGCAGCTAAGTATCCATTAACATACAATAAGGAAGCTCTTACAGGTCCTTTCGTAATCGAGAAGATTTACGAGGTAACAAACGGTGATGCTATCATCACAACAGAAGTTGGTCAGCATCAGATGTGGGCTGCTCAGTTCTATAAGTATAATGAGCCAAGAAAGCTTATTACATCAGGTGGTTTAGGAACTATGGGTTACGGTCTTGGCGCTTCACTTGGTGCTAAGATGGCTAAGCCAGATAAGACAGTTATCAATATCGCTGGTGATGGTTGCTTCAGAATGAACATGAATGAAATCGCAACAGCAGTTAGATATAATATTCCAATCATCCAGGTAGTAATCAACAACCACGTACTTGGTATGGTTAGACAGTGGCAGACATTATTCTACGGAAAGAGATATTCAAATACAATCCTTAACGATAGTGTAAACTTCAAGCTTCTTGCAGAGGCTATGGGCGCTAAGGGTTACACAGTAACTAATAAGGATGAGCTTGAGTCAGTTCTTAAGGAAGCTATCGCATGTGGCGGTCCAGTAGTAATTGATTGCCAGATTCACGAAGATGATAAGGTATTCCCAATGGTTGCACCAGGAGCACCTATCTCAGAAGCATTCAGCGCAGAGGATTTAGAAAATAAATAGAACGCAAAAAATAGTTGTAGACAAAATCAAAAAGTGATTTTGTCGCAACATAAAAATGTTGAAAACATACTAGAATAACGTTTAGTTATTTTAGTATGTAATACATAAATAATAGGTTATGAATATTAGGAGGAAATGAAAAATGGGAAGAATTTATAATTTCTCAGCAGGTCCAGCTGTTTTACCAGAGGACGTATTAAAAGAATTAGCAGCAGAGATGATGGATTACAATGGAACAGGTATGTCTGTTATGGAGATGAGCCATCGTTCAGCAGCATATCAGGCAATTATCGATGCAGCAGAGGCTGATTTAAGAGAGTTAATGAACATTCCAGATAACTATAAGGTATTATTTTTACAGGGTGGTGCTTCATTGCAGTTTGCTATGATTCCAATGAACCTTATGAAGAATAAGAAGGCAGCTCATATCGTTACAGGTCAGTGGGCTAAGAAGGCATACCAGGAAGCTAAGCTTTACGGTGAGGCAGTTGAGGTTGCTTCTTCAGCAGATAAGACATTCTCTTATATTCCAGATTGTTCAGACCTTGATATTCCAGAGGATGCTGACTATGTATATATCTGTGAGAACAATACAATCTACGGAACAAAGTTCCATGAACTTCCAAATACAAAGGGCAAGGATCTCGTATCAGACGTTTCATCATGCTTCTTATCAGAGCCTATCGATGTATCTAAGTACGCTGTAATCTACGGTGGTGTTCAGAAGAACATTGGACCAGCTGGTATGGTTATCGTAATTATCAGAGAAGACTTAATCACAGAGGACGTTCTTCCAGGAACACCTACTATGATGAAGTATAAGATTCATGCAGACAATGGTTCTATGTACAATACACCTCCATGCTACAATATCTATGTATGTGGTAAGGTATTCAAGTGGTTAAAGAAGATGGGCGGTCTTTCAGCAATGAAGGAGCTCAACGAGAAGAAGGCTAAGATTCTTTATGATTTCCTTGATGAGAGCAAGCTCTTTAAGGGAACAGTTGAGAAGAAGGATCGTTCACTTATGAACGTACCATTTGTAACAGGCAATGATGAGTTAGATGCTAAGTTCGTTAAGGAAGCAAAGGCAGCTGGTCTTGAGAACCTTAAGGGTCACCGTTCAGTAGGTGGTATGAGAGCTTCTATCTACAACGCTATGCCAATCGAAGGTGTTCAGGCACTTGTAGACTTCATGAAGAAGTTTGAGGAAGAGAACGCGTAAGATGCAGGAAACTAAACATAAAAGTTCATTTCAAATAACGTATCATAAATAGTTTATATTAATTTACTTATTTATGATTAAAGATAGCTGATGCTATATATGAATTATGATTTAGTGAGAAATATAGAGGAATGGTTGCAGATGAATTGTGACCATTCTTTTTTATTACACTAGGAATGTACTGAGTTGGTGAGAAAAATTAGATGTTATGGAAACTGTTTATAGAGACTTGAGACGAATTTTAAGGAATCTAACCGACGAATTAAAAGAAAAGTCAAAACCATCGGTATAAGAGAAAAAGTAGAATAAGGAATGCAACCGACGAATTAAAAGAAAAGTCAAAACCATCGGTATAAGAGAAAAAGTAGAATAAGGAATGCAACCGACGAATTAAAAGAAAAGTCAAAACCATCGGTATAAGGGAAAAAGTAGAATAAGGAATGCAACCGACGAATTAAAAGAAAAGTCAAAATCATCGGTATAAGGGGAAAAGTAGAATAAGGAATGCAACCGACGAATCAGAAGAAAAGTCAAAACCATCGGTATAAGGGGAAAAAGTAGCATAAATAAAATGATAAAACGATACAGCATAAGTAATTGTTGTGGTATAAGTAGGCATGATGATATAATCATAGAGCAAGAAAGAATATTTGAAAAAAATTAATAAGTACATAAAGAATACAAATCTTTTTTATATATTAATCCTGTAAGGAGTGAGTAGATGGAATACAAAGTGCTATTGGCAGAAGATGAAAGAAGTTTAAGAGATATCGCAAGTACATATTTAAAGAGAAAAGGCTTTAATGTAGATGCTGTTTGTAATGGTGAAGAAGCTATTATGGCAGTAGATAAAAATGTATACGATATAATTATTTTAGACATCATGATGCCAAGAAAAAGTGGAATTGAAGTGTGTAAATACATAAGAAAAAAATATGATGTTCCAGTTATCTTTTTAACTGCGTTAAATGCTGAGCAAGATATTATCAACGGCTACGAGGTGGGAGCTGATGAATATATAACAAAGCCAGTTTCAATGGTTATACTGGAGGCTAAGGTAAACGCGCTTATAAAAAGATATAAGGGCTTGCTTATTTGCGATGGTATTATCAGAGTGGGAGATTTAAAGGTAGAGCCTGCAAGAAGACTTGTGACAGTTAGTGAAAAAGTGATTACCCTTGCGCCAAAGGAATATGATTTACTTATTTACTTTATGGAAAATAAGAATCAAATTCTTACAAGAGAGCAGATTCTTAATCATATATGGGGGCCTGAGTATGATGGTTATGATAGGGCGGTAGACACACATATTAAAAAGCTTAGAGCAGCACTAATTGATTCCAGCTACCACATAACAACTGTTATTAAGAAAGGATATATGTGGGAGGATTAAATATGAAAAAGAAGTATCGTAGGTTAAAGATTAAGTTAATATCAATGTTTATCATACTTTTTTTGCTTGCATGTGGAGTGTTGTTGTATAAAGAGGCAGATAGGGTTAGAAATGAATATATAAGGGAAATTTATACTGATAATGCTTTAGCAGAAGAATTAAGAAGAAATGATGCTATGGGAAATGATGATTTTATTCAACAAATATATAAGACTTATCTTAAAGCAAATAGATTTTCAGATGTGGGATTTTACAGCATGGTTAAAGATAGAGATGGTAATCTTTTTGCAGAAGATCAAAATTTCATTTTAATAGAAAAACCATATGGGATTGATGATGACATTAAGTATGATAGACGAGTATTATTATTAGGTGATGATTTTGTAAGTGATGATGATAGCGTTCAACAATCATTTGCGTCAGAGGCATTTTCAATGCTAGAGATTATTGGAAAATGTGATAATACATATATATATTTAGACGAATTAAGGTGGGCAGATCTTTCTGGAGAGGAAAGATACAGTTATATTCCCAAGAAGAATGAAACACAGACAGGTGAAGATACTTTGGGAATATTTTATTATGGGATTCCTAAAGAAAATGGTTTTATTTTATCGGTAAATTCGGTATGTAATCCATACAGTGATTGGAAAGAGGGCAAGGAATTAAATAGTGAGGCAAAAGAAATTTGTAACCAAATATACAGTGATTTTGTTAATGATATAAATACAGATGATCAACGTAGAGATTATGGATTGTTTACATGTTATATAGCTGATACTGGATATTTAAACGAAAAATATGTTATGCCATATGTCTACGTATTTCATCCTATCAATATTGCATTTAATGAATTGAGTACATTATTCTTTTTTGCTACAATATTAGCGATTATTATCATTACCATTATACATTGTTTTATAAACAAAATGTATAGGCAACATGAAGCATTTGAAAGCAATCGTCGCATGCTCACTAGGGGAATAGCTCATGAGCTTAAGACACCATTAGCTATTACAAAAGGTTACATAGAAAATTGGGAATATGTTAACGAAAATGATAGGCATAAAAATGCAGAGATTATGGTACAAGAAATAGACCATATGAATAAAATGGTTATGGATTTGTTAGAATTATCTCACTTAGAGGCTAATGTAAAGAAATTAAACGTAGAAAGTGTTGATATATATCAGTTAACACAAAGTGTGTTAAAGCGAATGGATTTGCTGGTTCAGGAACGAAAGCTTGAAGTGATGCTTAATTCAAAGAAGGAAAAAACAAGTGAAGAAAAAATAAATGAAAATAAAATAAATAGTCAAGAATTTCTTGTTGAAGCAGATTTAGAGATGATGAGAACGGTTCTCATAAATTTCATATCAAATGCAATTAAGTATGCAGATAAGAAAATTAATATTAGTATATTTGAAAAAGGCAAAAAGTTACGATTTGAGATTGCAAATGATGGCAAGGAAATAGGATTTGATAGTATAAATAATATTTGGAATGAATTCTACAGAGGTGAAAATGCAGAGAATAGTTGTATAGAAGGTACAGGTTTAGGACTTGCTATAACAAAGAAAATTCTTGAACTTCATAATGCCAAGTATGGCTGTAAGAGATTAGATAGTGAAAACTTCTTCTGGTTTGAAATGAAAGTACATAGCAAATAAAGTTAAAATACCATTTTGTAATTTATTATACGAGATGATGGGACTTGTCCGCTTTGTTCTTGTAGCTGACGCGTAATTAGCAATTAATTTAATTGGTAATTACGCTTTACTTTTGTAAAGAAATGTAGTATAACATAAAAGTAACATTGCAGACATTCGATAATTTCTCGTCTGCGATATACATAAAATGATAATATCTAAACAAGGAGGACAATTAAAATGGTTAAGGTTAATTGTTTAAACCCTATCGCAAAGGTAGGTATGAAGCTTTTACCAGCTTCTTTTGGTACTACAGATAATTTTGCAGAGGCAGAGGCAGTACTTGTTAGAAGTGCAGCTATGCATGAGTTAGAGCTTTCTGATAGCTTACTTGCAGTAGCTAGAGCTGGTGCTGGTGTTAACAATATCCCACTTGATAAGTGTGCAGATAAGGGTATTGTAGTTTTCAACACACCAGGTGCTAACGCTAACGGTGTTAAGGAAATGGTTGTTGCTGGTATGTTACTTGCAGCAAGAGATATCAGAGGCGGTATGCAGTGGGTTGCTGATAACAAGGCTGATGAAAATATAGGAAAGACAATGGAGAAGGCTAAGAACGCATTTGCAGGTTCTGAAATTCAGGGCAAGAAGCTTGGCGTTATCGGTCTTGGAGCAATCGGTGTATTAGTTGCAAATGCAGCTGTAGCACTTGGTATGGAAGTATATGGTTGTGACCCATATCTTTCAGTTAAGAACGCGCTTAATCTTTCAAGAAGCGTAACATTAGTTAAGACAAATGCAGAGATTTATGAAGAGTGTGATTATATTTCAGTTCATGTTCCTCTTCTTAATGATACAAAGGGAATGATAAATAAGGCATCTCTTTCTATGATGAAGGATGGAGTAGTAATCCTTAACTTTGCAAGAGACTTACTTGTAAATGATGATGATATGCAGGAAGCTTTAGAGTCAGGAAAGGTTGCTAAGTATGTAACAGACTTCCCTAACGCTAAGACAGCTAATATGGATGGCGTTATCGCATTCCCACATCTTGGTGCATCTACAGCAGAGTCTGAAGATAACTGTGCAGTTATGGCAGTTAAGCAGCTTGTTGATTACATTGAGAATGGTAATATTACAAACTCAGTAAACTATCCAGCATGTGATATGGGTGTTTGCACAAGAGAGGGTCGTATCTGTATCAACCACAAGAACGTACCTAATATGATTAGCCAGATTACAGGTGCATGTTCAGCAGATCATATCAATATCCATGAGATGGTTAATAAGTCTAAGGGTGATTACTCATACACAATGCTTGATCTTGATTCAAAGGTAACAGATGCAGTTGTTAAGCATCTTGAAAGTATTGAAGGTGTTATCAAGGTTAGAGTTATTAAGTAATTGAACTGTTCATAATTTTATTTAGCGAATTTATAATCAAAAAAATATCCGCGAGATTGTACAGAAGTGAAGATTAGATGAAATCTAAATAGTTGACTTCCGTACAGACTCGCGGATTTTGTAATATATATTAATTGCTATAAAAAAGGAATAAGATGTGTCTTTTATGTACAAAGATCGTTTTTAATCATTGTCAGCTATATCAGCAATTTTATTGTCTATCATAGCCTGCTGTATCCATAGTTGAAGAGAGCTGACTGTCTTTGAAATTTCTGACAAATGGTCATTTATTCTTTTGAAATCATTTACTTCGTCAGCAGAAATGATACCGTCAACAGTGATTTCGATAAAACGATTCTTTTCCTTATCGAGAGTATTTAGCGCAGCAAGCACTTCCAGAGTGATTTGGGATAAGTCCTTTACCTTAATTTCAGGGACATACTCCTGACCTATAGGACATTCGTGAGAGCAGTAATAATTGCACAGCGTCGGCTTTTTATAACAATCTGCCATAGCAAGTATCTCATCTGGATGCGGCAATGATTTTTCGCTTTCTATCTTTTCGATTCTATCAGCAGATATAAAGCCAAGTGCATCAGCAGCGGCTTCACGTGTGAGAGCTGCATCTTCACGGCTAAGCTGATATATATTTTTGTTTTCTTTTGTAGACTTTCTTCCCATTTCCATTCTCCCGTATTTAAATTTTGATAAAAGATATTATAAACTATTTCCGTCTGATTTGCAAAATAGATATGCTTATTTCGCTTTTTATTACCTTTATTGGGAATGACTTCTAATATATAATGACACCAAGTTGAGAGCACAACTTAATATTTTCTAGGAGGAATGGGAATGAGTATAGTATTAATAATAAGATAGCTTACAGGGTAAATAAAAAGGGAAAACGGGTTGAACGGAATTACAAAAAGGGCAAAATTATTACATTAGAATATCGGGCAATTTACTGATGTAATAATTTACTTGCATAAAGTGAAAGCGAGTAGTATAATATCAAAAGTGCGTTGCACAAAAAAACAAAGGCAGGTATAAAAGATATGAAGATTAAAAAATTAGTAGCATTGGCATTAGCTAGTACAATGGTATTTAGTATGGCAGCTTGTGGTGATAAGAAATCTGATGCGAAGTCAAGCAATGAAACAGTTGAAAAGGTAGTAGAAGCTTTTGGCGAGTTTGTAAAAGAGCAAGACAGCGATTTTTCATATGATTCTAATATGACTATGAAGATGGAAGGTAATGGTCAGACTGTAACTATGGAGATGGCAGGCACTTCTGTTTCATACGATGGAGTTACATACACAAAGTCCACAACTAAGACTATTATGGATAAGGAAAGCCAAGAAGTAGTAGAAGAGTCATATGATATTAAAAAGGAAGATGGTTCGTTGATTTCTGCTACAAAGACATCTTTAGATGAGGAATGGGATGTGGAAGAATACGATGCTGAAGATGTAGAAACATCAGAGGATGAGATGGACGATTTTGATGTAGAAGCTATCAAGAAGGATGCAAAGATTGAAACTAAAGGCGACAATGCTATTGTGACAATGGAGATTGCAGCTGATAAGGTTGGAATGGATGCAGATGAGCTTATGGGTGATATGGAGGGCTTTAGCATAAAGGCTATCGTTACATATAACACAAAGGATGCGGCTATTACAGATGTAGAGTTTGTATTTGATTTAGAAGCGCTTGATGAAATGTTTGGTGCATTAGGTGTTAAGGTTTCAGAGTGTACAATGAAGATGAATAATATCAAGAAGACTGATAAGGCAATTGAGATTCCAGAAGAAATCAAGTTAGACTAATTCAAATAAATACAATTTCCTATAAAAAATCCCTCTTTGAGGGATTTTTTATGTTTCAAGTAACTTCAATTCACAAAGGATATATATTCATAATTCTCATTATCGGAAATTCATAAACGTTATGAGACGATTTTCTGCCATTAACTTATATGACTGCGTACGAAGTATCCATCTATTTTTCACCGCCTCTCGAGGGTTCCGATGATTTGCTTATATGTCCCACTTGATACTAAGGCTGTGTGTATTTCCGTTAAAAACACAACGTAGCTAGTGGTGTTCACAGGACATGGACAACGTTTCGATTTTCTATTTTCAGTATCGAAAATCTGCAATTGTTGTCCATTGCCCTGCGAACATCACCTAGCTATATGTTGTGTTTTATCGGAAATATCACACAGTAATAAACTTGTATCAAGGGGGCATTTAGCAAATCACGGGTTCATCGTAACAGCGGTGAAAGGTAGATGGATATTCGTAGCAGTAATCAAAACTATAGGCAGAAAATCGTCTCATAACGTTTATGATGTTCTGATAATGAGAATTATGCACTTTATGTTTTGCAGGAATAATAAAACTTTACTTGTGAATAAGTGTGTCTTGGTGTATACTATAGTGTGAATAAATGTCAATGCAAATGGAGAATAAAGATGTCGTACACAGCGCTTTATAGAAAATTTAGACCAGGTGAATTTGGTGAGGTTAAGGGACAGGAGCATATAGTAACTACCTTAAAGAATCAGATTAAGGCAGACCGCATAGGTCATGCCTATTTGTTTTGCGGAACTAGAGGAACTGGTAAGACTACAATTGCAAAGATTTTGGCTAAGGCAGTTAATTGTGAGCATCCGGTGGACGGTGGTCCATGTAATGAGTGTGCCACATGTAAGTCTATAGCTAATGGAACATCTATGAATGTTGTGGAGATTGATGCTGCATCGAATAATGGTGTAGATAATATCAGAGAGATTAGAGATGAGGTACAGTATTCTCCTACAGAGGGAAAATATAGAGTGTATATAATCGACGAGGTTCATATGCTTTCTATAGGAGCTTTCAATGCATTGTTAAAGACATTGGAGGAGCCGCCTTCGTATGTAATATTTATATTGGCTACGACAGAGGCTCATAAGATACCAGTTACGATACTTTCAAGGTGTCAGAGATATGATTTTAAGCGAATTACGGTAGCGACTATTACAGATAGACTTCGTGAACTTGCACAAAGAGAAGGCGTGGACGTAGAAGATAAGGCGCTTACTTACATTGCTAAGGTGGCAGACGGAGGTATGAGAGATGCTTTAAGTCTTCTTGACCAGTGTATTTCTTTTTATATGGGCCAGAAGCTTACTTACGAAAATGTGCTGGAAGTTTTAGGGGCTGTGGATGTGGAAATCTTTAGTCAAATGTTAAGGCTGATAGTGGCTGGAGATACATTGGGATGTATAGGTAAGCTTGAAGAGATTATTATAATGGGCCGCGATTTAACTCAGTTTGTGGCAGATTTTACATGGTATTTAAGAAATCTTATGCTGGTGAAATCTTCGGATACAGCCGAAGAGATGCTTGATATGTCTGCGGAGAGAATGAGTGCACTTAAGGAAGAGGCTAATATGGTAGAGCTTGAAACTCTTATGCGTTATATAAGGATTCTTTCTGAGCTTACCAATCAGATAAAGTTTGCTACAGGTAAGAGAGTGCTTGTGGAGGTGGCATTGATTAAGATGACTAAGCCTGCGATGGAGAAAGATTTGGGCTCTCTTATAGGAAGATTGACAGAGTTAGAAAAGAAGATGGAGAATGGCGTACCGGTGCAGCAGATATATGTGCCAGATTCACAGAATAATATGGCGACAGAACAGCCAGCTCCAAAAAAGATATTGGAGCCAGCGGTGACAGAGGAGATACAGGAAGCTGTCAATAGCTGGGACAAGATTATATCGAAGCTTAATCCTTTTATTAAACATAGTATTAGAGAGGGTAAGCTTACTGTTACTAATGACAATAAATTGTCTATAGTGTTTACCGAGCCGATTAATTACGATGCAGTAAATAGACCGGATGCGGTGATTGATATAGAAAATGCTATTTCAGAGGTTATTGGGAAAGCGGTTAAGACGGATATAAGACTTCTTAATCAAGGAGAAAATTTCCAGGACCACTTTGTTGAAATAAGAAAAAAAATAATGATTGAAGAGATTGAAGAGGAGGATTTTTAAAATGGCAAAAAGAGGAGGATTTCCAGGTGGCATGGGTATGCCAGGAAACATGAACAATTTGATGAAGCAGGCTCAGAAGATGCAGAAGCAGATGGAAGAGACTACAAAGGAGCTTGAGGAGCAGGAAGTAACAGCTACTGCAGGTGGTGGTGCTGTATCAGTAACAGTTTCTGGTAAGAAAGAGGTTATATCAGTTAAGCTTGATAAGGAAGCAGTAGATCCAGATGATGTAGAGATGCTTGAGGATTTAATTGTAGCAGCTACTAATGAGGCACTTCGTAAAATGGAAGAGATTTCACAAGCAAAGATGGCTAAGATTACAGGTGGCTTAGGAGGATTAGGTGGAGGATTTCCGTTCTAATGGATTACTATAGCAGTCATATATCAAAGTTAATAGAAGAGTTTGCAAAGCTTCCCGGTATTGGCGCAAAGTCAGCGGGAAGACTTGCGTTTCACGTTATCAATATGCCCCTTGAGCAGGCAAAAAGCTTGGCGGATGCCATAGTGGATGCTAAGAGCAATGTAAGATATTGCAAGAACTGTCAGACACTTACTGATAGGGATTACTGTCCTATATGTGAGAGTACTAAAAGAAATCACAAGGTTATAATGGTGGTAGAGCAGACAAGGGATATGGCAGCTTACGAAAGAACTGGTAAGTTTGATGGTGTATATCATGTATTGCATGGTGCTATATCGCCTATGCTTGGTATCGGACCTAATGATATTAGGTTGAAAGAGCTCATCGAGAGGCTTCGTGGTGATGTGGAAGAGGTTATAGTTGCCACAAATTCCTCTGTGGAAGGCGAGGCCACAGCCGTATATATTTCTAAGTTAATTAAACCAACAGGCATAAAGGTTAGCCGTATAGCTAGTGGAGTTCCTGTGGGTGGAGATTTGGAATACATAGATGAGATAACATTACTTCGTGCCTTAGAGGGCAGAACGGAGTTGTAACATAAGCACATACAGTAAAGGGGCCCATTGGAAATGGCAGAAGAATTTATTCTGACAAGAGATATTATACAAGATCATAGTGAGCGTATGCTGAACATTAAGAAATATTATCCATATTTCAAGCTTACAGAAAATGCATTCACCCAGTTTGCAGGTGGACGTTTTGAGGAGCTTGACATGGGTTATATTTTGATGGCAGTATTACGCTTTTTTATTGAGGAAAATAACTTCAGAGAAAAGGATGTAACCTATGATGAGTATAAGGCTTTTATGCACGGCATATATAGAAGAGACTTTGCCATAGCCCTTGATAGCGAGGAAGAAGCGGAAGTGACTTCCTATATTTTTGATAAAATAAAAAACGACGGAAAGCCGTTTGCGTATACATATTTTGACCCGGCAGATAAAAAGAGAAAGACGGTCAGAATGAAGCTTATCGATAGCAGAATTAAGGAGGATGTAATATGCTATTATATTACATCGGATGCTATAGAGTTTTATCTGGATACAAAGGAAATAAAGGATGAAAGCTCTATAAGTGTGGCACAGGTGCTTCTTGGAAAGATGATAGCTGCCAGCAACTTTAGAGGTGGTATCGAGGTAATAAAGAGAATAAATAGCGAGGTATCAAGACTTAAGGCTAGAAAAAATGAAGTTTTGAATATATTAAGCTATGATGTCTTTGAGGGAGCTAAGGCATATGAGGATTTTGTAAATACAGGTATGCGTTGGTTTGAAGATGAACAAAAATTGTTTGCTAAAAACATGGAGCTTGTAAAGGAAGCGGTTAAGCGAATTGAAAGCTACGAAGGTGAGGATTCAGGTAAAAAAGAGACTGCAAGAGAGATTTTTTATCTTGAAGCGGAACTTAAAAAAGCAGTTAATAAACATTCGGAATTATTGGCTGCATGTACAGATTTGCAGATAAAGGCTGATGAAATCATAGAAGGTGCGAAATATGCTAAGCTTAGAAGAAGCTTTAATTTTAAAGATGCCTTGAGAACCATGATGGAGGATGGGGACAGCACGGCACTTCAGTATATGATTACACCGATTCTTAGTCTTAACACAAAGAAACAGTTTTCACTATGTCTTATAGACCAGCTGCTTATGGCAAAACCAGCGGCAGAAGAAAAGGGTGAAAAGATAAAAGAGAATAAGGAGACAGTCACATATATTTATGAGGATGAAGTGGAAGAACAAAGAATTAGTCATAATTATGTGGAAATTATAAGAGTTCTTTTAGAAAAATTGTCAAAATGTCAGGTGGGAGAAGGTTTTGATTTAAGAAGCTTGAATTTCGATTTGGCAGGTATATTTGACGGTATTTATAGTAATGGAGATTATTACTCGATGCTGGTACATATGTGTCAGAAGAAGAGATATGATATAGATGAGGTAGCTGTAGACACGGATACATTCTTTGAAGCGGATTTAAAGGAAGCTAGCAAGGGAATGAGCGATTTAGCCTTTGAATTATCGTTTGATAATGAAGATAAGGTTGTAATCAAGGATATTTTTGAAATATCAAATATATATTTCAAGAGAGTTTAAGAGGTGTGATATGACAAACAGAAATCTTGAGAAGGCTTTAGATATAGTGTCTGAACTTATAATGGGACGAGCTGTGGAGAAGAAGGGCGATAATGCTAGCTTGTATCAGGAATATCAAAATAATAGCGAAGTATATGATATGGTTCAGCTTGTGTTAAAGAAAATGAATATTAATATATTTGAATATAATTACGGATTGTACATTAGTCCAGGAGAAAATAATAAGACTTTTGGCTATACAAACGAAGAACTAAAGAAGGCTATAGGTGTAAAGCTAAACAGAGAATTGTATCTATGCTATTTTATTATCTACAATATAATTACAAGATTTTACAATGATTCAGCTAATTATACATACGTAGAATATGTTAAGCAGGAGGATATAATAGGGAGTGTAGATTCTACCTTGGCAGGAATTATTAGCAATTTGTCAGTTCTTGCAGTAGATGAAGTGGAAGCAGGAAGCTTTAAGGAGTTGGCGCTTTGCTGGGAGGATATGCCAGTTGTATCAGGTGAAGAAGTAAGTGTAAGAGCTTCTAGAGGTTCAAAAGCAGGTTTTGTAAAGCTTGTATTTAACTTCCTTACATCGGAGGGATTGATGTTAGAATCGGAAGGAAGATATTATCCTAAGGAAAAATTTAAGGCCTTAGTGGAAAATTATTTTGAGAGCTACAAAGGAAGATTGTACGAGATTTTAAGAGGAGATAAGGAAGATGCCACATATTAATAGAGTACGTGTAAATAACGTAAAATACAATTTTGGTACACAGTATTATGATGATTTCTTAATGCGTTTTTCGTGTAAGAATACAATTTATGATTTGGCAAATGGCGGTGGTAAAAGTGTGCTTATGTTACTTTTATTGCAGAATCTTATTCCTAATTGTACCTTGGATGAAAAACAGCCTATAGAGAAGCTTTTTAGAACTTCAGATGGAAGTAAGACTATACATTCTCTTATAGAGTGGCGACTTAGTGAGCCGCATGTAAAGAACAATTATAAATATATGCTTACAGGTTTTTGTGCTAGAAAGGCTAAGGATGAAACAGGTCTTAAGGACGGGGCAGAAGAGGCTGAGGTATCTGCAAATGTTAAGGAAAATGCAGCTATAGAATATTTTAATTATGTAATATTTTATAGAGATTTTAATGATAATGATATCAAAAATCTTCCCCTTTCTAATGGAAAAGAACGAATTACTTACAATGGATTAAAGGCCTATTTGCGTGAGTTAGAAAAGAAGGATTTAAGCTTAGAAATAAAGATATTTGAAAGAAAAGGTGACTATCAGAGGTTTATTGCAGGATATGGTCTCTATGAGAGTGAATGGGAGATTATCAGAGGAATAAACAAGACAGAAGGTCATGTTAGAACCTACTTTGAGACGAATTATAAAACCACAAGAAAAGTAGTTGAGGATTTACTCATTGAAGAGATTATACAGAAATCCTTTAATAACCAGACTGAAAATGAGGGCGAAAATGAGCATATGACCACAACTCTTTTGGGAATTAAGGATAAGCTTTTGGAGCTTTCTAAGAAGAAGGAAGATATCAACAGCTATGACAGACAGATTCAGGTCATTGATGGCTTTGCGTCCAGAGTAATGTCTATTAAGCAGTTATATTTTGGAAGAGAGGATATTCATAAAGATATTTTAAAGTGTTACTATAATCTGAATAACCTTATGACTAAGGATGAGGATAATAAGCTTTTATATACGGAGAGAGAGCAGGCTTTGTTAGAGGAGAAAAACCTTATGGAAAGCCTTATTGAGAGTGCAAAAATCAGTGGTAAGGAAAAGGAAGTAGCTGGTCTTTTAGAGGAGATAGAAAAGCTTATTAATGAGCAGGGGCTTGCAGCTATAGAATTAAAAACTGCAAATGAAGAGCTTACATTGAAGGAAAGTATAAATGATTACAATGATTATGTATACTATAAGACAGAACATGACCAGTTAAAATCGCTCATAGATGCCAGTATGAAGGATAAGGGTCAGCTTCTTAGTGATATAAATGAATGTGCTACAATTGTCTGTGATGAGATGGACAAGCGTCAGGATAATATAAAGTCTGAGATAGAAAAGCAGGAAAATCTTCTCCATATGGATAGAGAGAGCAATAAGCAGGTGAACGAGGAGATAGAAAAGTGCGCTGATAATATAGCGGTGCTTTCGTACATTGTCAAGGAAACTGAGAGAGAAGAGGCAGAGCTTAACAGCATAATCAGTGGAAAGAAAAATGACCTTGGCTTATATATGGTAGCAGATATAAAGGGCGAGCTTAGTAAAAATGCATCTATGATAAGGGAGACATCCCAGCTTATAGAAAAGAATGCATTGGATATGGAAACAGATAATGAGAAGATAAGCAGATTGACTTATGAGCTACAAAGTATAAGTGCTACAAAAACAGAAACCTCTAATAGCCTAAGCGAAAATATAGATAAAAAGACAAAACTAAATGAGATGGAAGAGAAAGCAGAAAAGCTACTTGAAATCTATGGCAATGGGGCTAAGGAAGGACTTTTAGAGGATATAAGAATAAGAAGTAAGGAGGCGCTTTTAGAAGAAGAGTCTCTCAATGGATTACTTTTGCAGAAGAAAAAATATTTGGAACAGTTAAAAACGGGCAGTCCTGTAGGAATGTCGGAAGCCATGACTACAGTGATGGAATATATGGAGAGATATCATACAGGAAAGGTTATTTCGGGATGTGATTATCTCACAGGTATGGAAGTCAGTGCTCGTAAGAGGCTATTGGAACAAGTTCCAGTTTTGCCATATAGTATTTTAGTGAAGAAGGATTATCAGTCCATAATGGCTGATGGCAGGCTAAAGGACCTTGACCTTGGCGACTATGCAGTGCCGATTATCGCATTGGAAGCCCTTAATGGAAATAGCTTTGTTATGGATAATAGAGCGATGATGTTTGTGATGGGAGATGGAAACTTATTTACAGATGAAAAGCTTATGACAAAGGCTATGGAAAATACCAGAGCGGATATAGACAATATTTCCTTTAGACTTGAGAGAATAAGTAAAAAGGCTCAGATTTTACAGCAGGATTATGATTTTGCAAAGGAATATGAGACTATATATCGAGGTCAAATCGAAGAGGTGTCAGAGGAATTTGAAAGATTAAGATTTGCGTTAAGACAGATAGAAGCCGATTTGGAAGAAAAACAGAAAGAATTGGTGGAAACAGAAAAGCATCTTGTGGATTTAAAGGAAGAAAAAGAACTTCTTTGTGGAAAATTAAATGAACTTAAAGAAGAAAAGGATAATCTAAATGAGCTGGCTGCACTTATGAAAAAATCTGATGAAGTGTCAGGTAAGCATAATGAGGCGGTTATTAATCTTAAAAAATATACAAAGGACAGAGAAGATATTATCTCACGTTTTGAGGCTAGAGAGAATCAGATAGCTGAAAGAGTAAAGCAGCTTGCGGCCTTAAGAAAACAGCTTGAGGATAATCAGAATAAGCTCATAAGCTATAGAAAGTATTATAAAGAGGGAGTGTACCCTGAAAGCAGAATGACTTTTGATGAGCTTGAGGCGCGACTTAATGGTCTTATAGGCGCTATGGAGAGGGATAACTCTGATTTAAAGGATAAGCAAAAGCTTATGGAAAATTATTATATTGCCATGGAAAAATCTTTGCAGGCTATAGACTACAAGGGTCTATTTGTTGATGATGTAAAAGAGCAGTATGAAGCTATGGCTAGAAGAGAGATATCAAAGGAAGAGTTAAGTGAACTTAAGGACAAGATAAAAGCGTTTAAGTCAAAGGTGGATACATTGTCTATAAATATTTCCAAGCTTAAGAGCTCTAAGGACAGATTAGAGGGTGCCATAATTCATGGTAAGTCAGCTATGGAGGAAAAGTTTGGCGGATATGAACCAGTTGTAATAGACAATGGAAATTATGAGGGCTTCATAGAAGAGAAGAAGAGCTTGTCCGTGGCCATAGATGCAGAATTATGTAAAGTAAGAGAAGTCTTGTCGACATTACAGAAAAATGAAGGAAAATATGCTGTACTTAAAAAAGATATCACAAAGATAATGGATAAGGCAGGCATCGTTCCGTCTCAGAATAATCCAGATGTGGATATAATCTTATCTGAGGAAGAATTTGAAGAAATTACAAGTAAGGTTGTGGAGAAGTTTGACAAGTTTACAAAAGATATTGCAGATAAGAAGTCTGAATTTGAATATGAGAGGGGACTTCTTTCAGATACATTAAGAAAGCTTGGTCAGGAACCGCTTGCTGATGAGATTAAGAGAAGTGCCAATATGCCTGGCAATGTAAGTCAAACAGAGGAGCTTATAGAATCTCTTAAGGATATATGTAAATGCTTGGAGCTTGAAAAGGAACGAGTGGGTAAGAGCATTGATGATATGGAAAAGATTAAGGACAATTTCGAAAACCAGTGTATTCAGACTTGTGTGAATATAAAGAATGAATTGGACAGACTTCCAAAGCAGTCGAAAATCACTATGGATGAAGAGACTATTTCAATTATCAATCTTTCTATTCCGTATATTAAAGAGGACCAGTACAAATTTAAGATGTCTCAGTATATTGATGAGACAACACGTACTGCAGATGAGATGAAGACAGAGACTGAACGAATTAAGTATATTAGAAGTCGTTTGTCGTGGAAGAAGCTTTTCTCTGTAATAGTAACGGATATGAACGCTATTAAGTTGAATCTTTATAAGAGAGAGAGAATTAAAGAGCAGAGCAGATATCTTAAGTATGAGGAGGCGGTAGGTAGTACAGGACAGTCACAGGGTATATACATTCAGTTCCTTATTGCTATTATCAATTATATTGCATCTATTAATTCTAGAGATAAGGATACAGGACTTCGAAAGGTAATATTTATAGATAATCCATTTGGTGCTGCAAAGGATATCTATATATGGGAGCCTATCTTTAAGCTTCTTAAGACCAACAATGTGCAACTAGTAGTTCCTGCAAGAGGTGTGACACCGGCGATTACGGGTAGATTTGATGTGAATTATATATTGGGGCAGAAGCTTGTGGATGGAAGACAGCAGACAGTAGTTGTGGATTATAGCAGTCATGTAGATAATGAGCAAATGGATTATTCGAAATTGGAATTTAAACAGGCGACATTGTTTTAGAGAAGGCTATGATTTGGTACAATCACAGTTGCATAGCAACTATGATTTAGTACATATTTACTGTATAGAAATATGTGACAAAAGGATTTTACTGTGCTATAGTAAAGATAGCTACATAAGAAGGTTTAGGTTGTTTTATACGATGAGAGGTTACACAAATGGATAGATACGAATTCGATATAAAAATGGAACAGATAAAAAAGCTAATGAAGAAGAAGGATTTTGCAACAGCTGTAAAGATTGCTGATGGAATAGACTGGAAGAAAGTAAAGGAAAACCCTTTGCTTATTATGGCTGCAGATGTTTATGAGATTTCAGGAAAATATGATGAAGCAAGAGAGGTTTTACTTCTTGCTTATGAAAAGACTGGTCTTGGAAGACAACTTGCATATCGTTTGTGTAGATTATCTGTTAAGCGTGGGGATTTTAAGGAAGCTGAGGAATTTTATGAGGAGTTTACGCATAATTCTCCTTATGATGCAGGAAAATATATATTGCAGTATGAGATGGCAAAGGGCAAGGGCGAGCCAATAAACGTACAGATAGGAATTCTTGAGACATTTATCGGAGAAGATATGGACGATAGATGGGCTTTTGAATTGGCTAAGCTATATCATAAGGCACATTTGGCAGATAAGTGTGTGGAGCTTTGTGATACCATAATTCTTTGGTTTGCGGATGGTAAATATGTAGAGAAAGCGTTGGAATTAAAACAGCTTTATGTTCCATTGTCTGAGAATCAAAAGTTAAAATATGAAGCTCAGAAGAGCAATAAAGAAAGATTTGTAGAGTCTGTGGTTCAGGAAACAGTTAAACAGGTGGAGGAAGAGCAACCATCAGCTGAAGAAACAGAGGTAGCTTTAGAGGAGACTTCTACGGAGGCTCTTAAGGCAGAGGAAACAAAAGAGCCTGAAAGTGAAATTTTAGAGCAGGTTCATGAGATGGATATAGATGTTAATGATATTCATGTAAAGGATTTCTCTGTAAATAACACATACGACACTATGAACATTCAGAAGGAATTAGCAAAAAGCATGAGTACACTTTTTGATAATACTATCGAAGTGTTTAAGCCTGTTAAGTCTGCGCCAGTAGAAGAAACACCAGAGAATGATCAGATAGAAGGTCAGATGAGCTTGGAAGAGGTTCTTGCTATGTTCGAATCAGGAGAAATTCAGACTCGTGAGGAGAAGGAAGATGTAGTAGAGGAAGCATCGGAAGAAATTTTAGAGGAAACTTCTGAAGAGGAAGTAATGGATGATACTTTAGAAGAAGTAACAGAAGAAGAACCCGATGAAATAGAAGAGTTTAGCAATATTATAGCACAACAGATTAAGGAAAATATTCAGGAAGAGATAGAGGAAGAAATCGAGAAAAATCTGGAAGAGGAGCAAGAATCGATTATGTATAGTCTTAAGGAGGATTCAGAAGAGGAAAACCTTGATGAGATTGATACAGAAGATGATGTAGAACTTGAAGAAGATGTCGAAGAAGAGTTAGAGGAGATTTTTGACGCCGAGGTAGAAGAAGAAATCGAAGAGATATCAGAAGCTGAGATTGAAGAAGAAATTGAAGAGTTATTCGAGGTTGAGGCAGAAGAAGAAATCGAAGAGACATCTGAGGCTGAGGCAGAAGAAGAAATCGGAGAGATATCTGAGATAGAGGTGGCAGCCGAAGATACGGAAGAGATACATGAAGCTGAGGATACAGAAGAAGTTGAAGAGGAGCCTGAGGCTTTACCGGTAGAAGAGACTAAGGAAGAAATCGTCGAAGAAAAGCCAACTGTGAGTCCTGTTAAGCAGTCAGAAATAGCTAAGCATGAACTTAAGAAATTTATATCTAAGTTTACAGGCATCAAGGGATTAGACAAGCAGATATTAAAGGTGATGCAGAATGTTTTAAAGGTAGACACCCAGCCAGTTAAGTTTGTGTTTGTAAAGGGCGAAGTAAGAAGCGGAAAGACCACATTGGCTATTGAGGTAATCAAGGTGATCAACAGAATCATTCAGAGAAAGAATCAAAAGATTGCCAAGATTAAGGGAATAAATCTTAATGACAAATCTATCGATACATTGCTTGAAACTTTAAAAGGCAGTGATGTACTTATTGAGAGAGTTTCAGATATGGACATTGAAGTGTTTATTGAATTTGTCCAGAAGCTTAGAGAGGAAGGAAAACCAAGAGTAGTAATATTCGAGGATGAAAAGACATTGGCGGAGGCGTATTTAGAGGAGCTTCCAGAAGAGTATAATAGCTTCACAAATGTAATCGATATAAAACTTAAGGAGATAAGAGATTGGGCGTCTATTGCAGAAAATTATGCTAAGGAGAGAGGCTATACAATAGATGCAATGGGAACACTTGCATTAAGTGCGAAGATTGACCAGCTTAAAGCGATTACCACAGTTATTAATAATAGTCATATCGAGGAGCTTATAGACGAAGCTATTATAGATGCTGAGAAATTTTCTGTTAAGAGAATGTTCGCTAAGCTTTTTGGAAAAACAGATGAGCTTACAATGCTTACAGAGAAAAACTTTACAAAATAAAAACAACAGGTGCATTATGAATACAATCATAAGAACAACAGATTCAGAAAATGTAAATATGGAAGTAGTAAATGAGGCTGGCGCGGTAATTAAACGCGGTGGCCTTGTGGCTTTTCCTACAGAAACTGTATACGGTTTAGGTGCTGATGGAATGGATGGTGAAGCTTCTGTTAAAATATATGAAGCGAAGGGTAGACCGTCAGATAATCCGCTTATTTTGCATATATCAGATATGGATATGCTAGACCAGATTGTAAGTGAGATTCCACCTAAAGCAAAGATACTTATGGATAATTTTTGGCCAGGGCCGATGACACTTATTTTTAATAAAAAAGAAGAGGTTCCATATAAGACAACGGGAGGATTAGATACTGTAGCAGTAAGATTTCCTTCTCATAAGGTGGCAATCGAGATTATAAAGGCTGCGGGAACTCCTATAGCAGCACCCAGCGCAAATACATCAGGAAGGCCAAGTCCTACGAAGGCTACCCATGTTATCGAGGATATGGATGGTCGAGTGGATATGATAGTGGATGGCGGAGATGTTGGTATAGGAATAGAATCTACGATTATAGACGTCACAGGAGATATTCCTATGATTTTACGTCCAGGATATATTACTAAGGCTATGGTGGAGGAACTAGTTGGAGAAATTCAGGTAGATAAGGTTGTAACTGCTAAATCTATAGAGGAAATAGGTGGTGAATATAAGCCTAAGGCACCGGGGATGAAGTATCGTCACTACGCTCCAAAAGCAGAGCTTACCATGTATGATGGTCCTATAGAGAAAGTCATAGATGTAATCAATGAGCTGGCAAAGGAAGCTGTGAGCCAAGGTAAAAGGGTTGGAATAATCGCCACAGATGAAACTAAGGATAGGTACGAAAAAGGTCAGGTGGTATCTATAGGAACAAGGAAGGACGAAGCGTCTATAGCGAGAGGCTTGTATGGAATACTTAGAGACTTTGATACCATGGATGTGGATGTAATATATAGTGAAACCTTTTATGATGATGAACTAGGTCAGGCTATAATGAACAGGCTGATAAAAGCAGCTGGATATAGAATAGAGAATGTATAAAAATTTAAAATCTAAGGAGGAAATTAAGATGATAGCATTAGGATGTGACCAGGGAGGATTTGCATTAAAGCAGGAGATTATGGCTCACCTTAAAGGTAGAGGATTGGAATTTAAGGATTATGGCAGCTACGATGAGCAGTCAGTTGATTATCCTATCTATGCAAAGAAGGTAGCAGAGGCTATTCTTTCAGGAGAATGTGATAAGGGAATTCTTATCTGTGGTACAGGTATTGGGATTTCCATAGCTGCAAATAAATATGAGGGAATCCGCGCAGCACTTTGTACAGATTGTTTTATGGCAGAGGCTACAAGACTTCATAATGATGCTAATATTCTTGCTATGGGAGGAAGAGTTGTAGGCGCAGGTCTTGCCATTAAGATGGTAGATACTTTCTTAGACACACCATTTTCGAATGAGGAGCGTCATATTCGTCGTATAAATATGATTGAGAAATAGGAGGCTAATATGACTTGTAAGAGAGAAGATTATATAAGCTGGGATGAATATTTTATGGGAGTGGCAGCGCTTTCTGCTATGCGTTCAAAGGATCCAGGCACGCAGGTTGGTGCATGCATTGTCAGTCCTTCGAATAAAATTCTTTCAATGGGATATAATGGTTTTCCTGTAGGTTGTTCCGATGATGATTTTCCGTGGAATAGAGAAGGAGAGCCTCTTAATAATAAGTATTTTTATTCAACACATAGTGAATTAAATGCTATATTGAATTATAGAGGTGGAAGCCTTGAAAATTGTAAGATATATGTAACATTATTTCCTTGCAATGAGTGTGCAAAGGCTATTATTCAGTGTGGAATAAAGGAGATAGTATATGCCTGTGATAAGTACAAGGACACAGATAGTGTGATAGCATCGAAGAGAATGCTTGAGGCAGCAGGCGTTAAGTATACTTATTATAATCCTACTGGGCGTAAAATAGAATTAAATGTATAGAGGTATTGTGTAGACAATTCAGAAAACTGGTGGTATAATAACATAAATATTTGTCCGTGTAAGACGGGGACAGGAAAGGGATGATTATAAGCGTGAGCCAAAGAAAAGAAGTTGTGAGAAGCTTTATGCTAATAAGTCATTTGGGACTGACAGTTATGGTTCCTATATTTATGTGTGTTATAGCTGGTATATTTATAGATAAACGTTTTGGAACGTCTACCCTTGTCTGGTTACTCTTTTTAGGTATAGCTGCAGGTATGAGAAATGCATATATACTACTTAAGGGAGTTCTGGATGAGAACGTAAAAGAAAGGGAAAAGGCTGAAAAGCTAAAAAGGGAAAGAAGATTAGATGCGAATAAGAAACAGGAAGATTAATCCGACTATGTTAGAGCTTATATATGGAATATTGGCTTACGGGGTAGTTGTTTTGATATTAATGACTGTTTTAGAACTTTGCTTTAATGTTATAGAAAAAGTATTTAATGACAGTTTTTTACTTGTTTTAATAGGATTTTTTATAGGGATAAGTATAGCTCTTATCCTTGTAGTGATGATGACAAGAACCATAGAAAATATTGTGGAAGGTGGCGGTTATGGCGCTACTAAGCAGAGTGTAATAGGCTCGATTACAAGAAGTGCAATAGTTATAGTGGCTATAGTTATATTACTTGTAACCCATATTGGAAATGTATTTTCTATGTTGTTTGGTTTATTTAGTTTAAAGTTATCGGCTTATTTACAACCGATTACTCATAAAATAACAAATTTAAAATTTATTAAAAAAGGACGGTGATTATGTGCAAACTGATTTAGTCAGATTAGGTCTTTTAGATAGCGGAGCAGATTTTTCTATAAAATATTTGCATGAAGTTAATCTATTTGGACAAACCGTTTATCTGACGACAACACATGTTGGATTACTTATTATATCCATTGTGTTGGTAGCATTGGCAATTATAGTCAATAAGAAAATCGCTAAGTCTAAACCAGAAGATACACCTGGATTGTTAGTAAGTGCATTTGAAATTGCTATAGAGATGCTTGATAATATGGTCAAGGGTACTATGGGAATTAATGCAAGAAGATTTAGAAACTGGATATCTACGATATTTATGTTTGTATTACTATGTAATATTTCGGGTCTATTTGGTTTAAGACCGCCTACGGCAGATTATGGTATAACCTTTGCTTTAGGTGTAATAACCTTCTGTATTATTCATTATAATGGTATTAAGGCTAATAGAACGGGGCATTTTACATCTCTGTTTAAGCCAATACTTTTAAGCCCGATAAACATAATTGGTGAATTTGCGGTTCCGCTTTCACTATCACTTCGTTTATTCGGTAATGTAATGTCAGGTACGGTTATGATGGGACTTATTTATGGGCTTTTGCCACCACCAATTACAACAGGTATTCCATCAGTGTTGCATGTATACTTTGACCTCTTCTCAGGATGTATACAGGCGTATGTATTCTGTATGTTGAGTATGGTATATATATCAGATAAGATAGGAACAGAATAAAATTAATAATTAGCACAAATGTAGTGCATAAGGAGGAAAAATATGAGTGGACAAGATTTTATTTACGGAATGTCAGCAGTAGGAGCAGGTATAGCAATGATCGCAGGTGTAGGTCCTGGTATTGGACAGGGTATCGCAGCTGGTCACGCAGCAGCAGCAGTAGGAAGAAATCCAGGTGCTAAGTCAGATATTACATCTACTATGCTTTTAGGACAGGCGGTAGCGGAGACAACAGGTCTTTACGGATTTGCGGTAGCGATTATTCTTATGTTCGTTAAGCCATTCAACTAAGATTTCTTAAAAAGAAACCTGAAAGGAGGGCTAGAATTTGGAAACATTTATAACAAGCTTTATCCTTGATGCAGCAGCGAAGGAACAGGAGTCAGGATTTATATTTAGATTAGATGCGCAGCTATTATTTGATGCAGCGATACTTGCATTTAATATATTTCTATTATTTATACTTCTTTCCTATATTCTCTTTAATCCAGCGCGAAATATGTTAAAGAAGCGTCAGGAGATGATTACAGCTACAAGAGAAGAGACAGCAGTGGCTAATGAGGAAGCAAAAGCTTTAAAGGAAGAATATGATGCCAAGCTTAAGGAAGCAGACAAGGCGGCAGAAGCTATTTTGGCAGAGGCTAGAAAGAAAGCCATTAAAAATGAAGAAAAGATTATAAGCGATGCCAAGCTTGAGGCAGCAGCTATTATTGAACAGGCTAGAAAGGAAGCAAATCTTGAAAAAGAGAAGGCTTCTGATGATGTGAAGAAAGAGATTATCAAGGTTGCTACACTTATGGCCAGCAAGATGGTTTCAGCTTCTATTAGTGAAGCAGAGCAGGGTGCGCTTATTGATGAGACATTGAGAGAGATGGGTGATGATACATGGCTAAGTTAGTGGAAAAGACATACGGCGATGCGCTGTTTGAGTTAGCCATGGAGAAGGGAAATTTAGATACTTATTTTTCGCAATGTAAAGATATCCTTCAAGCTATCTTAGACAACGAAGAGTTATTGAAGCTCCTCTCTCATCCTAAGATAACTAAGGAAGAAAAGGTCAAAGTTATAGAGGATGTTTTCGCGGGACGCGTGGACGATGATATTACAGGCTTTTTTGTTCTTATTGTTAAAAAGGATAGACAGACAGAGCTTTTACAGATACTTGAGTATTTTATTGACAAAGTAAAAGATTATAAGAAGATAGGTGTAGCTTATGTTACCACAGCTGTGGAAATAGGTGAGGCGACAAAGAAATCTATCGAAGATAAATTAAGAGCAACAACGGATTATGTGACCTTTGAGATGAATTATTCCGTGGATAAATCAATAATCGGTGGAATGATTATCCGTATAGGTGACAGAATAGTGGATAGCAGTATTAAATCTAAGCTTGAGAGTATGGCAGCAGGTTTGTACGATGTTCACTTGACAACAATGTAAAGAAGGTGAGAAATTTTTATGAATTTAAGACCTGAAGAGATAAGTTCGGTAATTAAAGAACAGATAAAGAAATATTCAACAAAGCTTGAAGTATCGGATGTAGGTACTGTAATTCAGGTTGCCGATGGTATTGCCAGAGTTCACGGACTTGAGAATGCAATGCAGGGCGAGCTTCTTGAATTTCCAGGCGGAGTTTATGGTATGGTGCTTAACTTAGAAGAAGACAATGTAGGTGCCGTATTATTAGGAGATCATAAGAATATCAATGAAGGCGATATGGTTAAGACTACAGGCCGAGTTGTAGAGGTTCCTGTAGGTGATGCTATGATAGGTAGAGTAGTTAATGCACTTGGACAGCCTATAGATGGCAAGGGACCAATCGTTACAGATAAGTATCGTCAGATTGAGAGAGTTGCATCTGGTGTTATCGCTAGAAAGTCAGTTGATACACCATTGCAGACAGGTATCAAGGCGATTGATGCCATGGTTCCAATCGGAAGAGGTCAGAGAGAGTTAATCATCGGTGACCGTCAGACTGGTAAGACAGCCATTGCTATTGATACAATTATTAATCAGAAGGGACAGAATGTTCTCTGTATCTATGTTGCAATAGGTCAGAAGGCATCAACAGTTGCTTCTATCGTAAAGACATTAGAAGAAAATGGAGCTATGAGCTATACTACAGTAGTTTCTTCTACAGCTAGTGAGCTTGCACCATTACAGTATATTGCACCATATGCAGGATGTGCTATTGGTGAAGAGTGGATGGAGCAGGGCAAGGATGTACTTGTTATCTATGATGACTTAAGTAAGCATGCTACAGCATACCGTACACTTTCATTACTTCTTCGTCGTCCACCAGGACGTGAGGCATATCCAGGAGATGTATTCTATCTTCATTCAAGACTTCTTGAGAGAGCAGCTAGACTTTCAGATGAGCTTGGTGGAGGTTCACTTACAGCTCTCCCAATTATCGAAACACAGGCAGGTGACGTATCAGCATATATCCCTACAAATGTTATTTCGATTACAGATGGTCAGATTTATCTTGAAACAGAAATGTTCAACGCGGGCTTCCGTCCTGCTGTAAATGCAGGTCTTTCAGTATCTCGAGTTGGTGGTTCTGCACAGATTAAGGCTATTAAGAAGCTTGCGGCACCTATCAGAACAGAGCTTGCTCAGTATAGAGAGCTTGCAGCGTTTGCTCAGTTTGGTTCAGAGCTTGATGCAGATACAAAGGAGAAGCTTGATCAGGGTATTAGAATCAAGGAAGTGTTAAAGCAGCCGCAGTATAACCCAATGCCAGTTGAGTATCAGGTTATTATCATTTACGCAGTTACTAAGAAATATCTTCTTGATATTCCAGTATCAGAGGTGCTTTCATTCCAGGATAATTTATTTGAATATATTGATACAAAGTATCCAGAGATTCCAGAAAGTATTCGTACAACTAAGGAATTATCGGCAGAGATTGAAGAAAAGTTAGTGCAGGCAATCAAAGAGGTAAAGGGGGCTTAATATATGGCTTCGATGAGAGACATAAAAAGGCGCCAGGCAAGTGTACAGAGTACAGGCCAGATTACTAAGGCTATGAAGCTTGTATCTACAGTTAAGCTTCAAAAGGCAAGAAGTAGAGCTGAGAATACTAAGGCATATTTTGATGGTATGTATAATACAGTGGCATCTATTCTTGCTCGTTCGACCAATATTCGTCATAGATATTTAAAGGCGGATAGTGATAAGAAGAAGGCAGTGGTAGTCATTACTTCTAATCGTGGTCTTGCAGGCGGATACAATTCAAATATTGTAAAACTTATTGCAAACAATCCAGAGTTTCGTCCGGAAAATACTGTGATTTACGCAGTAGGACGAAAGGGTATCGAAGGTCTTACTAGAAAGGGCTATAAGATAAATAAGGATTATTCAACCTGTATAGATGAGCCGATTTATTCAGATGCGATGGAGATTTCAAGAGATTTACTTGAAGCATATGCGGCAGGGGAAATCGGAGAAATATATCTTGCATATACATTTTTCAAAAATACTGTAAGTCATATACCGACGTTGAAGAAACTTCTTCCAGTGGATACAGGTGAGTATGAGCTTACAGAGGAAGAGAAAAAGATTCCTATGAACTTTGAGCCTTCGGAGGAAGAAGTGCTTGAGATGATTGTTCCAAAGTATATCAGTAGCTTGATTTTTGGAGGCTTGGTAGAAGCCGTAGCCAGTGAAAATGGAGCGAGAATGACAGCGATGGATTCAGCGACAAGCAATGCAGAGGAATTGATTTCAGACTTGTCATTAAAGTATAACAGAGCAAGACAGTCGGCTATTACACAGGAATTAACAGAAATTATTGCAGGTGCAGATGCTATATAGTGAGCACATGCAGCGTATAAAGGAGTGAAAGTATGGCAGAAAAGAATATAGGTAAAATCACTCAGATTATCAGTGCGGTACTTGATATTAAATTCTCAGAAGGAAAGCTTCCTGAGATTAATGAAGCCATCAAGATTGAGAAGGAAGATGGTTCATTGACAGTAGAAGTAGCACAGCACTTAGGTGATGATACTGTAAGATGTATTGCCATGGGTCCAACAGATGGATTAAAGAGAGGTATGGAGGCTGTAGCTACAGGTGCTCCTATCACAGTTCCAGTTGGAGAGAATACACTTGGACGTTTGTTCAATGTATTAGGTGATACTATTGATAATAAACCAGCACCAGAAGGAGTACAATATCTCCCTATTCATAGAAAGGCACCAAGCTTTGAAGAGCAGTCTACATCTACAGAGATGTTAGAGACAGGTATCAAGGTCGTTGACTTACTTTGTCCTTATCAGAAGGGTGGTAAGATCGGTTTGTTCGGTGGTGCCGGAGTAGGTAAGACAGTACTTATTCAGGAGCTTATCAGAAATATCGCTACAGAGCACGGTGGATATTCAGTATTCACAGGTGTAGGTGAGCGTACAAGAGAAGGTAATGACCTTTATCATGAAATGATGGATTCAGGCGTTATCAATAAGACAACAATGGTATTCGGTCAGATGAATGAGCCACCAGGAGCGAGAATGAGAGTAGGTCTTACAGGACTTACTATGGCGGAATATTTTAGAGATCAGGGTGGTAAGGACGTACTCTTATTCATCGATAATATTTTCCGTTTTACACAGGCAGGTTCAGAGGTTTCGGCTCTTCTTGGTCGTATGCCTTCAGCCGTAGGTTATCAGCCAACACTTCAGACAGAGATGGGTGCTCTTCAGGAGAGAATAACATCTACAAAGAATGGTTCTATTACATCTGTTCAGGCTGTATATGTACCAGCGGATGACCTCACTGACCCAGCTCCAGCGACAACATTCGCACATCTTGATGCGACAACAGTTCTTTCAAGAAGTATCGTAGAGCTCGGTATTTACCCAGCAGTAGACCCACTTGAGTCTACATCAAGAATTCTTGATCCAAGAATCGTAGGTGAGGAGCATTATAAGGTAGCCAGAGGCGTGCAGGAAATCTTGCAGAAATATAAAGAGTTGCAGGATATTATCGCAATTCTTGGTATGGATGAATTGTCAGAAGAAGATAAGCTCGTAGTTTCTAGAGCGAGAAAGGTACAGAGATTCTTATCTCAGCCATTCTTCGTAGCAGGACAGTTCACAGGTCTTGAAGGAAAGTATGTTCCAATCAGTGAGACAATCCAGGGCTTCAAGGAAATACTTGAAGGAAAGTATGATGATATACCAGAGAGTTACTTCTTAAACTGCGGTGGAATTGACGACGTATTAGCAAAGGTTAAATAGGTGAATGAATATGGCAGATGAGAAATACTTTGACCTAGAAATCATCTCGCCTGAAAGAACCTTTTATAAGGGTCAGGTACATTTCTTAGAGCTTACAACAAGCGAAGGAGAGGTGGGTATATATAAAAACCACATCCCTATGACAAATGTTGTAGTTCCAGGAATTGTAACAATCCATGAGGCAGATGGTGTAAAAGAAGCTGCACTACATTCAGGATTTATGGTTATTTTACAGGATTCTGTAAAGATAATGGCAGAAGTAGCAGAATGGCCTGATGAAATCGATGAGAACAGAGCCAATGAAGCAAAAATTAGAGCAGAACGTCGACTTAAGGAAGGCGGTTCTGGCATAGATTATGTACGTGCAGAAGCAGCACTAAAAAGGTCCATAGCGAGATTGAATCTCTTAGGAAAATAAAGTCGTAGTTGAAATTAACTGCGAAAAAAGGAAAAACCACAGCGTAATTGCTGTGGTTTTTATGTATATAAATATTTATTTGGTAAATAATAGAAACATATTTATAAAAAGGAGTGTATTCTATGAATAGAAAAAAGGCAATAATTACTTTAGCTTCCGTATGGCTCGTGGCATTTGTATGCCTTGTTTATGCATGGATAAAAGATAGTAAGGAAAGAGCAGATATAGCCACAGCCTTTGCCACAGGTAATTACCTATCAACAAATGGAGTTGTAAATGTATATGCTGATTATGGCAATAAATATTTATCTGAGGAAGAGAAGGAAGCTATAATTACAAAGCTTGCGGATGCAATAGGCATAAATGGAGAGTTAGAGTTTCAATCAAAAAGAGAAGGTGAATCTGGAAAATATACAGGAACTATTAGTTTTTCAACATTTAATAATAGCTCATCCACAGATATAAGAATTGTAACTATGGAAAACGAAGCAACCGAGGGTGTGGTGTATTTAGAGCAATATATTTTAATGGAGCTATCCATAGATAATTCCATAGAAAGTGCTATTTACTATAAGAATAAAATCGAAGAGGAATTTAAAAAACTAAATATAGCGGCTGATGTGAATCTAAATTTAAAAGGATGCGTGCAAGGTCCTCTTAGCAATGCTAAGAAAAATGAAATATGTGAAAATATCATTGAGGAGTTAGAGGGAGAGCTTGTCATTGGTGGGGAAAATGATGATATATATACGGTTTATGCATATTCGAAAAATATAAAAGAATATGTAATAAATGGAAGCGTAAAATCTAATATTAATATAATGATAACCTATGATAAGGAAAAAGATTTATCTTGGATAAGTGTTGGTTCTCCTATAATTGACTGATGGAAAATAAGTGGAAATTTTTATAATTTAATTTTATACTTATAATATGAGTAAGGGATAGAACACATAAGTAAAATAGAGGTGGAATACATGGTAAGAGAAGTGACTAAGAGTATAAAAGCTTGGTTAGAAGAAGATACACAGATTTTATGCATTTTAGGTGGTCCATTTGTAGGTAAAACCTGGCTTGTGACTAATGCATTTGATAAGAATGATTACAATAATTTGGTGATAGTTGACAATGTGAATTCTTATGAGGATTTCCAAATCGTATTAAAGAACAAAGAAAATGATAAGCGATATGTTATCATAGGAAGGCTTTCTGTAGAAGGATGCAAAAAAATTGTCCAACCTATAGTTGATGATAAAAGTATAAAATATGTATATGTTATGCCGTTAACATTTAAGGAATTTAAAATTGCTATGCCAAAAACATATAATCTAAGTCAGCTTGATGCACTGAAAATATATATACAGGTTGGTGGTTTGCCAGAGATTGTAAAAAAGTTTTTTGATACAGGCGATATATCAAAAGTGCGACGCCGACATTCATATTTATTTGAAAAAATAAAGGCGGGACTTAGCTACAAAGAAAGGCAAATATTAGACGCAACCATAGCTCAAGAGGTGAGTGACAATCCAGGATTTATATTTAGAGAGATAAGTGCTGGGGCAAGAGAACGTGAATATGGTGATAGTATAAGAACGCTTTTAGATAAAGGATTAATTTATAAAATAGATAGATTTGATTATAAAAAAGAGACAAAGGCACATAAATATAAATTTATCTTTTATGATATAGGAATGTGGTCTGCCATATATAAAAAGAAGGCCTTTGATGATAATAGTTTATATAGTTTTTATCTAAGAGAGCTTTTATATTACGTTAATGGTAAGGACTATAATATTTTTTATTGGATAAAACAGCGTGCGAAGGCAAGACTTTCTATAGTGTTGGAAAAATGTATGACAAAAAAACAAATGCTTATTCCTGTAGTAATTACTAAAAAAGAAAATACTGTTCCAAGGAATGTACAATCATTTCAAAAAGAATATGAAGAGACAGATGTGTTATATATAAAAAGACCTACAGATGAAATGGTAGAGGATGGGGAAGGATTATTTGAGAGAATAAGTAATATTACATAAATGATGGAATATATTTATAAAAAATATGGGGGAGATTAGATAGTATGCCTAATATTTATGAAGATGATTTAGACGACATCGATTTTATCAAATGTCTTTATCCGCCTGAATTAATGGATATGCAATTATTGATTGAAGAAAAATGCAATGAATTGGAATATCCGGGAAGTATGATGTTTGACAGGTATCCTGATAAAGTGAGAATTACTAAAATGTGTAAGGATATGTGTAGGGGACATGAAGACTTTGATGAAAAGCTTATTCAGACAATGCTTGTAAATGAAATGCTTAGAAGGCGTATACGATACAGAAATTGTAAAGGAATTTGCTAACTTACTATAGCAAATGGGGCTATATGTATGTTATAGTAATTGTGATAATGGAAATATAAAATGACAGAGGTTATAAAATGAAGAGACTTTTGATAAAAATTGCAACATGTTTGCTGGGATTTGTAAGTGTCTTAGTCATATATTTTTTCTCTATATATGAGAAAAGTGATGCGACCACTGAGGTTATGCAGTCGGCGACGCTTCCTATTGTAAACATGATGTATGAAAATACAAGTATAAATATGTTGCAGGGATACACAACATATATGGATGGAAAATATATGAGAGATTGCATTACTCCATTAGAGAAGGGAAGAACTCTTGGAGTGAATATTAAAAAGTACGATAATGTTATCGCTACTATGTCTTATGAGATAAGAAGTCTTGATACAAAGCGTCTTATAGATAAGCAGAATATAAGCAATTTTGTGTTATCTGGCGATACGATTTATGCAACAATTGATGTAAGTAATATAGTGGAAAAGGATACAGAATATCTTCTCATTATAGAGCTTGTTTCGGAAAAGCATGGAAATATCTATTATTATACAAGAATAGAAGAACAGACAGAATCGGCAGTTAAGACGCATTTGGATTTTGTCAGCAATATGAGTAAGAGTTCTCTAAATTATGACGAGGCACAAAATTATTTTCCATATTTGGAGCCTAGCTCTTCGTCGGACAATACAAATCTTGGATATGTAAATATTAAGTCGGCCATATCCAATTATACTTGGGGTGACTTGGATGTAAAAAGAGTGACAGAGCCTACAGTAAAGATTAAGGAAATTTTAGGAGATGTGGGATGTTACGAGCTTCAATATAAGGTAATGGCTAAGAATGAGTACGGCACCTCTCAGTATTACAATGTGACAGAGTATTACCGTGTTCGTCAGGGCATAGGCGCTATGTATGTATTTGTATTCGAGAGAAGGATGGACCAGATATTTGATGGAAGCAATCAAAATGTTTCTACTACAAGAATAAATCTTGGAATTGACTCGGATATGGAGATAGAGCATTCGTATAGTCCAAAGGGTAATTATGTAAGCTTTGTAAAGGAACGTAACCTTTGGGTTATGGATATGAAGAAGAATGAGATTATTAATGTATTCTCATTTGAAAGTGGAAGCGATAATGATATTCGAGATGTTTTTGATGAAAATGATATAGAGATTATATCTACTGATGGTGATGGTAATATTTTATTCTTGGTATATGGATATATGAATAAAGGTGGTCACGAAGGTAAAGTAGGTACTGCATTATATAAATATTCAAGAACTGATGATTTGGTAACAGAGCTTGCATTTGTTCCTTCTACTAAGCCGTATTATATATTGAAGGAATCTATGGGAAAATTTGCCTATATAAAAGATAACAGTCTTCTATACATGATGCTTGGAGATTCTATTTATACAGTTACATTTGACAGTAATGAATATGTACAGTTAGTAAGCGGACTTAAGAAGGGTAATTATATCATAAGTGAGGATAAAAATATTATTGCTTGGCATGAGAATTCCTCTGTAAATGGGGCAATGTCTATTCGAGTAATCAATATTAAGACTGGTGATGACTATATCATAAGTGCAGCACCGGGTGAGTACATTAAGGTTGTAGGTTTTATAGAGCACGACCTTGTGTATGGTACGGCAAAGCAGCGAGATGTGTATACGTCTGAGACAGGTGAGAGCGTATTTCCTATGTATAAGCTTAACGTAGTGTTAGAGTCAAAGGAGGATATGGAAAGTTATCAGAAGGATAATGTATATGTGTCATCTGCGGAGATTTCTGGAAATATGCTAAAGCTTCATAGATTAGCAAAGAACGAAGAAGGTATATTTGTGGAGATAGATGGAGACCAGTTTATCAACAAAAATATAGGTACAAAGCCAATAATCGAAATAGAAAACATAGCAACGGAGCTTAAGAAGAAAGAGTTAGTCTTAAAGTTTGCATATATGGTAACTGCCGATAGCAGGCTAGAAAAGACATATCCTAAGGAGATTAAGTTCATACAGGGCAATTCCTTTGAAATGATTAAGGAGGAAGAAGAAGATACAAACCTTTACGTATATGCAGACGGTAATCTGGTGTTAGTAACAGAGAAGATTTCTGAAGCTATAAATAAAGCATATGATGCCCAAGGTGTAGTTATAAATGGAAATGGCGAATATGTGTGGGCGAGAGCAGGAAAAGTGAATGCAGTAGGCATAGATATGAAGTATATGGTAGGAATGGGATTTGATTCTTATATGAATACTGCATTGAAATGGGAAGGCACAACTCTTGATGTATCTAAAGCTGAATACGATACACTGTTCTACTATGTAACTAAGAGAATGCCTGTATTTACTATGGTAGATGGACATGGACTTGTATGTATAGACGGATATAATGGTTATTCTGGAATTGTGAATACGGTCTATATGACAGATTTGGCCACAGGGGAAGAATTTGATATGGGTTATTACGAATTAGAAAAAATATATAATGCCAACGGTAGAAGATATATGGTATTAGGAGAATAAAATCGAAGTTGCAGAAAAAAATTCCCTCGCACTTAAGTGCGGGGGAATTTGCTTTTGATTAGTTTAATGCTGCGTTAAGCTTTTCAACAAGCTCATCAACCTCGATACCGTGTACCATACAAGCATCCTCTAAAGATTCGCTCTGAGCTGATGGGCAACCAAGACAGTGCATACCTGCGTCTAATAAAACTGGAATAGTTCTTTCGTCGCCGTTAACAATCTGTCCTATAAGCATATCCTTTGTAATCTGCATAACTGTAAATCTCCTTTTAATATTATTGATTAATATCTGCCATAGCAAGCTTTTGTATAGCCTTCTTGGCGATAATTTTCTTAAAGTGTTCCTTGAAGTAAGCCTCATTAGCACTTGTGGATCTAACCATTGAGCCGTATTCTGTGAGAATATTGCATACCTTGTTAAAGTCCTCAACACTTCCATTTCCTTTGTTTATGACAAGGTAATAAAGGTTGTTTTCTTCGCATTTGTACAGTGAGTTAGCACCATTGTACATTTCTCGCAAACGACATGAGACATCTATAAGTGAATCTAGGTTTGTAAAAGAGAAAATCTTAAGTATGTGCTTAGGTGCACTATCTTTATCAGATATTTCTTTTTTAACTACCTTAGGTGTAGACGAATTATTAGCATCTGTTTTTTTCTTAGTCAATCCCTGTGGGAAAGGAATAAAGTTATCACCGTTTCCTTCAACCGCATTCTTAATGTCCTGCTTTAACTGATTAAATAAATCTAATAAATCACTTGTCGAAGGCGAAGATGGTGCAATAGAATCATCCTCTGAAGATTCATCTGCATCAATTTCATCCATAGAAGGGGCAAATCTTGAAAATCTTGTATCAAGCTCTTCAGGGTCCTCCACTTTAGTGATTACAAGTACGATGCAATCGCCAGAAACAGGAATAGCCTCTATCATAAGAGGAATATCCTCAGCTTCAAATCCCAATTCGACAGATGCCTGTTGCATCATATCTCGGAAAAGGCTCTTCGCTTTCTCGGTGCCATAAGCTAATTCGCTAAGCTTTATCTGTCTTGAAGCCAAATCAGATCTATTCAAAGTACACTTTATTTGATTGTCATTGATTTTTTCAATTTTCATATAAAGACCTCTTTGTTTTCTTTGCTTTGAATATAGCAGTCGCTACGCTCCTACTATTAAGTATACCCTAAATCAAGCATATATGTAAAGTGTTATCTTTATAAAAGTTAAAAATGTCTTGAAAAAAATAACAAAAATGGTTATAATTGTTAAAGAGGTTTTTCCTGCTATATATAATGTCGGAAGGAGTCAGCCGTACAGAATATATTGTTTGAAAAATACAGTGTGGAACGTGTCGTTTATGAGTCCGATAACGCCACAGTATATCTGGTAGAGCACATCACTATGTCTACCAGAAGAATTATTAAGAAGATTCTCAAAAAATCTATACATCATAATAGTTTTTATTCGGAGACAAATATTCTGAAGACTATTAAACACCCTAACATTCCAATTATATATGATCAGTATGAGGACGAGTGCGCTTTTTATGTTGTAGAAGAATATATTGAAGCACAGAATTTGTTTGATTATATAAGAGAGAATGGATTGTTTAGTGAGTCTTTAGCTATTGCCATAGGGATAAAACTATGTGAGATTATATCTTTTTTGCACAGTCAAAAACCTACACCTATTTTATTTTTAGATATTCAGCCGAAGAATATTCTAATAAAAGATAAAAGAATATATTTAGTTGATTTTGGAAATTCATTTTATGTTGATGAAGCTCATAATCGTCAGATGCTATTAGGCACTCCCGGTTATGCAGCACCAGAGCAGTATAAGTATGAAAATCTAGATGAGAGAGCAGATATATATGGTATAGGTGCGATATTATATTTTATGGTTACCGGTAGGAATGGTGACTGTAAAGGTGCAAGGTCTTTGGAATTTCCCAACGAAATTACAGGTAAGTATAAAATGATAGTTAAGCAATGTATGTCTAAGGATAGAGAATACCGATTTTTAGATGTATCAACTATTGCTAATAATCTAAAAGATTTAACAAATACAGATATTAAGTATAGCGTAGGATATAAACCTCTAACGATTTCGTTAGTTGGTACAAGTCCTCATTGTGGAGTGACGACCATAGGTTTAGCGCTTGCTAGTACTATTGCAAAGAATGGAGATAAGGTTATCTATGAGGAATGCAATAGCAACAATCATGTAAGAAATATAGCCGCATATTATAAGCTGGAATATGCAGGAGGATATTTTAAGAAGAATGATAATCTATTTTTAAAACCAGAGTATGGACCGCAGATAATGCTTGAAAAGCCATGTCAATATATTATAAGGGACCACGGTCATTTGGCTAAGTGGAAGGAAGATTTTGATGTGTTGATAATTGTGTGCGAAGTAAAGCCTTGGAGATTACCAGAAACTGAAGATGTTTGTAAAAGCATTATTGGTAGCTACAATGAAAAATTATGCGGAAAGCTTATTATACTGGCGAATTCTTTGCAGGAAAAAGAGTGTATGAAGCTGTGGAAGGAGCTAGGAATTGTAGGACAAGGAGTGCCACATATATGTGATGCATTTAATGTAGATAAACTAGCGGAAGAATATTTAAGGGAGTTAATTAACTCCTTAACAAATACTGGACAAGGTGGTGAAAAAAATAAGAAAAAAGTCAGGTTGTTTAAAAGAATTACGGCAAAAAAATAAAACTATAAGCATAGGTATCATAGGAACAGTAAAGGGATGCGGCGTCACAAATATGGTAGTGGCTATAGCTAATTATTTATCAGGAATAACAGGAAAAGATGTTGGCGTTTATGAGTATAACGGCAGTAGAACGTTTGCAAAAATGAATGAATATCTTGATGATGTAAATATAGCTAAGCACAATGGATGCACATTTTATCCTAAGGGTTCAGTGAAACTGTCATCTTTGTATGATAATAAGTTTGATTTTGTAATCATTGATTTTGGTGCAGAAAGATTAAATCTAAACGAGTTTAATAGATGTAATTACAAGATAGTTATGGGTTCCTTAGAACCGTGGAATTTAAATCTATACAGTGAGTCTGACAACATAATTAATGTGGCTAGAGATAACAAGGACTGGAGTATGGTTTTCAATGGTGATAGGAAGACACTTAAAAAATTTCAAAAAGAAATGGGTATGAACATTATTAAAAGACCGTTTATAGATAATCCATTTATCATTGATTTAAGTTTGGTAGAGTTCTTTGAAGACTTGCTTTTTTAAAAGAAGCATAATGACGTTAATTCATCGAAAAAATAAAAAGCAGCAACCATTTATTATTGGTTTGGCTGTATTAAGTGTAATTATAGTTATAGTCATGATTGTTTTTTTAGCTTTTAAAGATGATGATAAAGACAAAAATGAGGTCGCGCAGGAAATAGAAAGTAGCACGGCTTTTGAAATGCTGCCTACAGAGCAGGTAGAAGAGACAACTGAATATGGAGAAAAAGCTAAGGAATACTATATAGATTATGTAATAGTAGGGGATGCACAGGAGACAGATAAGTTTCTAGATATCCGAATAAGATTTCCAAATGGAGAGGATTATATAGTATTAACAGACAAGAGTATAACTTATATGACCGAAAATGGTTTTTATATGTACTTGGACGAAAAGGAAGTACATATGCTTTCTTCTGCACGAACTGATGTAGAAGTTTATGGGGGCGCTATGTTATATTTGTCCTCATATAATAAGAAACAAGAAGATATGGCAGGTTATCCAGTGAATTTATTCGTGTTAAGCTCCTATGAGAGTTATTTTCAAAATAAGGAAGAAATCTATAGCAGAAGAATTCAGTTAGAGGAAAACTTGCTGACATTTATGAATCAAACATTACAAAAATAGCAGCAAAGGATTTATGCTACCTGAGTAATTACCATATGATTTAATTCATCACAATCATTGGCATAGTATTATTCAAATTATATGTAAATCGAACGTAAAAATATAAGAAATATATGAAAGGAGAAAAGGTTTAAGGATAACTTTTGAAAAATAAAATAAGATAAGATGAAAAATTACAAAAAGAAAGGAAGGCTTTGGATTTACAATTGTTAAATAATCAAGATTTGATTAACAGATTTACAGGAAAATAAAAAAGAAGATAATGGGCTATGCAAAGGGGTTTGCATAGCCTTTTATATTTTGGTATAATTGTGTTGAATTAGGGTTTTAAAAGCCCTAGTTCGAATTTTGATGTCACATTGCGCAAAGTATATACTACGATTTTTACATGCTACGAATATTTGATTTTCTAAATACTTTGAGGAACTGTATTTATAAATGACGTAACCAGCGTCTATTCGCCCTCCATGGCTCAGAGACGCTTTTTTCCAACATCCTGTTGGAAAATTACTGAGACTTACAAAGTATTAAGAAAATCTAAATATTCTTCGCTATCGTAAAAATAATAGTATAACTTTGTGCAATCTGACAGACATATGAGTTATAGGGCTTTTAAAACCCAATTAATTTAGGTAGTGTATGGAGGATTAGTTGATGAAAAGAAAATTGATAATGTTAACAATTTTGTTGGCTTGTATATATAGTGTAGGGTGTGCACAGAAGAAAAGTAATGAGTATGTAGATTTGAATACCTATTTAAATATAACAGATATTGGTGGCTATGAGGGAATGGCTGTTGTTATCGACGGTGAGGCTAAGGGCACTGGTTTTGTAGATGGGGATGTGTGTTATTTGCCTTATGATGTAGTGAGAGAGGATGTTGATAATAATTATTATTGGGATGGAAAAGAGATGCTTCTTACTTATGCTACTTCTAAGAAGATTTATGATGCTAAGTCTGATTCAAGTGAGTATACGGAAGATGGTGTGGCTAAGAATTGTGGTTCAAAGATTGTAATATGTGTAGATGATAAGGCGTATATAAGTCTTGAATATATTGAACTTATGAATGGTGCTATTAAGGGCGCAGTGTTTGACGAGCCTTCAAGAGTAGTTATTAATACAATGGATAGCATAGATGTTGTCACAGCAAAAAATGATGCTAAGTTAAGAAGTGGCATGTCTAAGAAAGATGATATCGTGGCGGATATAGCTAAGGGAGAACGCCTTGTTGTAATCGGAGAAAATGGTGATAGAACCTTCGTATATACAGAAGATGGCCTTATGGGATATGTGGAGAATAGCAAGATTTCAGAAGCGACAGCGGAAGCTGTAGAGAAGTCCCAGGGCTGGATGGATACAGAAAAATATGATTACATCAGTATGGATGGAAAGGTGTGCTTAGGTTGGCATCAGATGGAATCGGCAGGTGGTAATGATTCATTAGCTAGCGTCTTGAAAGGCGTGGAAGGATTAAATGTTATATCACCTACATGGTTTAAGCTTGTAGATGGTTTTGGTGAAATTAGTTCATTGGCATCATCTAGTTATGTTAAGAAGGCTCATAATAATGGAATTAAGGTATGGGGGCTTATTAGTGATTTTAATAGAGATGAAGAAGGTAATTATTATGTAAATCAGGTAGTTACAAATACTTCTTCTAGAAGAAAGCTTATTGAAAATATATTGAAGGAAGCTGCAAACTGTGGAATGGATGGCATAAATGTAGACTTTGAAATGGTGCGTAAGGTGGCTGCAGAAGGCTATGTTCAGTTTATGAGAGAGTTAGCTATCGCATGTGAAAAAGCAGGTCTTGTTTTATCTGTTGATATGTATGTGCCAACGGAGAGCAATAAATATTACGATAGAACTTCAGTAGGTTTAGTGGCAGATTATCTTATTATAATGGGATATGATGAGCATTGGGCGGGATGCGGAAGTGCAGGAAGTGTTGCATCTTTACCATATGTTACAAACGGTATAGTAGACACTTTGTTTGAAGTTCCTGCGTCAAGGGTAATAAATGCTATCCCATTTTTCACAAGAGTATGGTATGAAGATCCGTTGGAAATTGCTCCGGAGGATTCAATTATTGTAGAGGACCCTATAAATGGAGATTATGCCTTAAGTAGTAGAGCAGTGGGCATGGGCGTAGCCGAAAAGTATCTTAAAGAAAATGGTGCAACTTCTAGATGGTTGGAGGATTTAGGTCAGAATTATGGTGAATTCTATACAAGCGAAGGAAGGCTTGGCAGAGTTTGGCTTGAGGATGAGAAATCGTTAACAGCTAAATTGAATGTAATGAAAGCAAATAATTTGGCAGGTGTAGCATGCTGGAAGCTTGGTCTTGAGTCAGAGGTCGCTTGGGAGGTTATAGGTGAATTCTTAAAGTAATATAAGTGGTTAGTGCATTTATATAGAGTAGTATAAATGGTTAGTGTATTTATATAAAGTAATATAAGTGGTTAGTATATTTATATAAAGAAATGAATAAGATGTAGAGATTATATAAGTGTAATTGTAGATAAATTAAGCTACAATATGGTGTGTTATCTATGGATAAAAATAACAAATTGATAATCTTTATGTCGGTGGTGTTGCTGGTGGCAGTTTATGCAGTATCTAGGTGTTTTTCGGCTGACAGTTCTGATGTGACCGATGAAAAAAAGCAGGAAAGAGATACCATAGATGAAACTGGTAAATTATCCATAGTTATCGATGCTGGTCATGGTGGAATGGACCCTGGTAAAGTGGGCATAAATGGAGAGTTGGAGAAGGATATTAATTTATCAATTGCTTTAAAATTAAAAGCGGCCATAGAAAAGGATGATAAATTAAACGCAGTGGTAACACTTACTAGAACGGACGATATGGGACACTATACGAATAGTGATTCCAATAAGAAAATGGCAGATATGCGTAAGCGTTGCGAGATTATAGAAGAAGTTAATCCAGAAATGGTCATTAGTATTCATCAAAATAGCTATCATTCCTCAAAGGTCAGAGGTGCGCAAGTGTTTTATTACAAGGAATCTAAGAGTGGAAGACTTCTTGCAGAAAAGATACAGGCAAGCTTGGTAAAGGAGCTTAGCGAAGGTAATAAGGGACGAGTGGAGAAAGCCAATGATAATTACTATCTTATAATGAATGTGAGCTGTCCAGCAGTTATAGTAGAATGTGGTTTTCTATCAAATGAAGAAGAAGCAAAGCTCTTATCTAGCAGTCAATATCAGGATAGAATCGTTGGCGCTATAATAGAAGGAATAAGAGAATATTTAGGCAATAACTAATGGACATTTGTGACTTTCAATGCTATAATCACCTTGATTATAATAATTAGGAGGCAGCAAAATGAACAAATTAGAGCTTCAGAAAACCGCCAACGAGGTTCGTAAGGGCATAGTAACTGCAGTACATAGTGCTAAAGCCGGTCATCCAGGTGGATCGTTATCAGCAGCAGATGTTTTTACTTATCTTTATTTTGAAGAAATGAATATTGATCCTAAGGACCCTAAGAAGGCAGACAGAGATAGATTTGTACTTTCTAAGGGTCATACAGCTCCAGGACTTTATTCTGCACTTGCACACAGAGGATTTTTCCCTGTGGAAGATTTAAAGACACTTCGTCATATTGGTTCATATTTACAGGGACATCCAGATATGAAGCATATTCCAGGTGTTGATATGTCTTCAGGTTCCCTTGGACAGGGTATCTCGGCAGCAGTGGGAATGGCCCTTTCAGCTAAGTTAAGCAAGGATTCATATAGAGTATACACACTTCTTGGAGATGGAGAAATCCAGGAAGGTCAGGTATGGGAGGCAGCTATGTTTGCCGGACATAGAAAGCTTGACAATCTTGTGGTTATGGTAGATAACAATGGTTTACAGATAGATGGAAGCGTGGATGAGGTATGTTCACCATATCCTATCGGAGAGAAATTTAAGGCATTTAATTTCCATGTAATTGATAATGTAGATGCTCATGATTTCGATGCATTGAAGGCAGCCTTTGATGAGGCTCGCGCAGTTAAGGATATGCCAGTTGCTATCGTTCTTAAGAGCGTTAAGGGCAAGGGTGTATCATTCATGGAAAATAAGGCTGGATGGCATGGCAAGGCTCCAAATGATGATGAGTATGCTGTGGCAATGGCAGATTTAGAGAAAGCAGGTGAAGCATTATGTCAGATGTAGTAAAGATAGCAACTAGAGATAGCTATGGTAATGCACTTGTAGAATGTGCAAAGGAATACGACAATCTCGTAGTATTAGACGCAGATTTAGCGGAAGCTACAAAGACTATTATCTTTCAGAAGGCATATCCAGAGCGTCATATAGATTGTGGTATCGCAGAGAGTAATATGATAGGTATCGCAGCAGGACTTGCAGCTACAGGCAAGATTCCATTTGCTAGTTCCTTTGCAATGTTTGCAGCTGGACGAGCATTTGAGCAGATTCGTAATTCTGTTGGTTACCCACATTTAAATGTTAAGATTGGTGCGACACACGCAGGTATCTCTGTAGGTGAAGACGGTGCAACACATCAGTGTAATGAGGATATAGCTCTTATGAGAACTATTCCAGGTATGGTAGTTATAAATCCAGCTGATGATGTGGAAGCTAGAGCAGCAGTTAAGGCAGCTATAAAGCATGATGGCCCTGTTTATTTAAGATTTGGTCGTCTTGCAGTACCAGTTATTAATGATAATGATGATTACAAGTTTGAGCTTGGCAAGGGTGTTACACTTAAGGAAGGTACTGATGTAACAATTATCGCAACAGGTCTTTGTGTATCAGAAACACTTGAAGCAGCCAAGATGCTTGAAGCAGATGGAATATCAGCTAAGGTTATTAATATACATACAATTAAGCCATTAGATGAGGACCTTGTAGTGGCAGCAGCAAAAGAAACAGGCAAGGTAGTAACTGTTGAAGAACATTCTGTAATAGGTGGACTTGGAAGTGCTGTATGTGACTGCTTAAGTGAGAAAGCGCCAACACCTGTTATGAAGATTGGTGTTAATGATGTATTTGGTGAATCTGGTCCAGCGCTTAAGCTTATCGAAAAGTATGGATTAGATGCTAAGAGCATTTACAACAAGGTTAAGAGCTTTGTATAGAAAGTTTATATGTAACTAAAAAAACCGAAGCTTGAATTCAAGCTTCGGTTTTTATCATATAGGAAAGTTCTTTCCTATATGATAAAAGAAAGGTAGGGATAAAATGAGTAATATGGTACAGAAAAAACTTATGGATAGTACTCCGATAACACAGATACCTGAGGAGTTATTTGAGCAGGCAGAAAAGATGCAGGAGTTATTCTTATATAATAGATGCGCAATTAAGGAGATTCAGACTAAGCTAGAAATTCTAAATGATGAGCTTGCTATGAAGACAAAGAGAAATCCTATTGAAACGGTAAGCTCTAGAGTAAAGAGTCCAAGAAGCATTATGGACAAGATGTCTAGAAAGGGTTATCCTCTCACAGTAGAAAGTGTATGGGAAAATCTTAGTGACGTGGCGGGTGTTAGAGTTATATGTTCATTTATTCAGGATATTTATGATGTAGCAGATATGTTTATGCGTCAGGATGATATAGAGGTACTAGAGGTTAAGGATTATATCAAGGAGCCAAAACCAAATGGGTATCGTTCACTTCATCTTATAGTTCAGGTTCCGGTTTTCTTATCAGATAAGAAGCTTCCTATGAGAGTGGAGGTGCAGATAAGAACTATAGCTATGGATTTTTGGGCAGCCTTAGAGCATCAGGTTAAATATAAAAGAGGTGTACCAGATGCTGAACGTATCTCAGCAGAATTAAAGGAATGCGCGGATATTATCTGTGATACAGATAAGAAAATGCAGGATATATATCATGAAATTCAGGAATTGAGAGAGAAAGATTCTGATATAGGCCAAGACTAAGAATTGATGTTATGACAAGATAAAGGCAGTAGGATTATAAAAAATAGGCGACAGAGTAGTTTGTTTTGAAATTACTCTGTCGCTGTTTTATATTTGAATATAATTTAATTTGGTTTGTTATTATCTGTGTTATGAAATAATCTGTCTATATATTATTTATTATCTTCGGCATTAGTTGTTATAGTCATAGCATCTAAAGACATCTTCATAACATCGCGAATTTCATCCTCTGTTAAAGACATATATTCGCAAAGCTCCTCTATAGTAGCTTCTCTGCCAAGTTTTTGAGCTAATTCTGTAGTGGCATCACTTATGGCGTTAGCTCTATCTGCTGCATGAGCTGCGATACGATTTACGCTTAACTCTTCATCGATAGCATCCTTTATGGCTTTTTCTATATATACACCTATAAATGTATCAAAATCTATAGAATTATCATAATTCATAATACCTTCGATAAGACCTAGGTTACCTTCCTGTATAAGGTCACCTCTTCTTACACCTTGTCCCATAAAACGGTCAACATATTCCATAACAGTTGGAAGATATGCTTCGATTAATCGAGAGAAAGAATCTCTATCACCACGGCATCCTTTTTCTATAAGGATAGCTTTTTCTTCAGGTGAGATAACAGGTACATCCTTTAATTCCTTCATATACATTTCTAAGAACATTTTTTCTTCCTCAGATGAATCGCCGTGATGATGGTCGTGGTCATGAGCAGACTCATTTTCATGGTGGTGGTCATCTGATTTTGTAGCATATTTGCTTGTATCTAAATCAGTAATTCTAATTTTATTATCTAAAAGATACTTATATACGGCATCAAATTTTTCTTCGCTATCGAGAATATCATCAAAGTAGGTATGAACATTTTCTACTGTGATTTCATTGCCATTTACAGTTGCATATTCTATAAGAGCGCTTAACGCTTCATTAAATTCTAATTTCTTATCCATGTTATTTGCCTTTCTTTAAAAAATTGAATTTGGTTTAACAATATTTGCATATTATGAATATTAGCTTATTAAAAATTCGCTTACATAAGTATACATTAAATCTAGCCAATGCACAAGAACTTGAATAAATCTATTGATAAAGATTTGAAATGTAGTATACTTTGAATATAATCGTAGTTGCAAAGCAACTGTCAATTGATATGCGAAGAATCTTGCAAGCGAGATTCTTTCAAGTAAAGGAGTAACTAAATTGAAGATTAAGGAATTTTTTGTAAAGAGAAAATCATCTATTATTCATCTGATGGGCTCATTGGGGTTGTTGTTGATTGCTGGTGGAGTAGGCGTTGGTATTGGATTGTATAAAACTAATGGTGTAGATAAATATATAATGGAAGCTCACGATTATTATAAGGATAACAATTGGGTTGCTTTATATAATTACGCTGAATTAAAAGATGATGATTTTATAAATGAATTCTTTTTTGAAGAATTAGCCAAGAAAAAGTATGGATATGTTAATGAGGATACATTGAAGCTTGGAGAAGTAAAAAAGAATGATAATGGTGCAACTGTTGAGATGTATTACGCAGATTCATTGGGTGATAAGATAAGCTGTGATTTTGTAATGGATAAATTGCCAGAGAAGAACTATGTATTTTTCAATGAATGGAAGCTTAATATTGATAATTTAATAATTAATCAATGTACAATTGAGGCGCCTTCAGATGTTAAAATTTACCTTGATGGTGTGGAGCTTAATAATAATAATTCAAGAATAGGCCATAAAGGAGCTGTAGGCAATGTGGAATATATGATTCCTAGATTATTCAAAGGTGAGCATACTATTTTTATTGAAAGAGACATGATAGAGCCACAGGAAATTGTAGTAAACTGGAATGAAGATAAGAGCGTATTTACTGTTGATACAAGTCAGTTTGTCCTTGTGGAAGGAGCTACATCTGGCATTGAAAATTATAGCGAGAACATAGTAAAGCTAATGTATAAGAATGTGTTTGAAGAAACAGAGCTTGAAGGTATAGATGCTTACATAGATAACAAGGATAGCGTTAAGGAAGAATTTAAGGGCATATATGATAAGATACTTTCGGCTATACAGCCAGAGGATGGTTCTACACTTAATTCTTTAAGCATTACAGGATTTGAGAATTTTGCTTTAAGCTACACATATCCTGATAAGGTTGCAGTGTCTGTAGATTATAATTGCACATTTAAGGCGAGAGGGCCTAGAAATGCTGCAAATGGTGCAAGAGAAAAGTATGAAGGCGAAACTAAGAGTAATGTTACTATGGAATATATATTCAATGGTGAAAACTGGGTATGTAATAAGCTGAATATGGATTGCATCGACTACAGTAAAAAGGAAGAAGTAGAGGAAAAGAAATAATATATATAACAAATAAGAAATAGAGGAAAAGGCAGTATGGCAAAGCAGATTTGGAAAGCGGGAAATATGGTTTATCCATTGCCGGCAGTTATGGTGACCTGCAGAGATAAGGATGGTAATGACAATATAATAACAGTTGCGTGGACTGGTACTATTTGTACAAATCCAGCTATGGCATATATCTCTGTGAGACCAGAGAGACATTCCTATAATATGATAAAGGAAACCGGAGAATTTGTCATAAATCTTACTACAAAGGAATTGACTTATGCTACAGATTACTGCGGAGTAAAATCTGGAAGAGATGTAGATAAGTTTAAAGAATGTAAGCTTACTAAGGAAGATGCAGTACATGTTAATGTACCGATGATAAAAGAAAGCCCTGTAAATATTGAATGTAAGGTGGAACGTATAGATGAACTAGGTTCCCATCATATGTTTGTAGCAAAGGTTCTTGCAGTACATGCAGATGAAAAGTATATGGATGAAAAGGGCAAGTTTGATTTGGCTAAGGCAGATTTAATAGTATACTCCCATGGCGAATATTATAGTATGGGAGAAAAGCTTGGGACATTTGGGTATAGTATAAAAAAGAAATCTAAGAGTTCTGAAAAAAATAAAAAGAAAAAAGTAGATAAGTATTAAAAAGGATAAGTATTAAATAGGATTTGTTGATAGAGAAAAAGAGTAAGTCAAGTGTATGACTTACTCTTTTAATAATCGTAGCTATTTTCTATTTTGATTTAGTTTGTATAGTGCCGTCGGCTTTCATTTCTTTGTACATTTTTAAATATTCACGCATATATATAATAAATGAAAGTATTAAAAATATTGCTGATAGGCCGATGAGAATAAATACGTTGACATTTTTGATGTATTTTGTAGGAAGTACTATTATCAAAAATAGACAACTGTCTAATACTACAGTAGAAAGCTTGCCGCACCACATAGCACCGTTTAAATTCTCGCCTTTGTGATATATATAAATTCCAACTGCAAGCATTATAGCTTCTTTTATGGCAAAGATGGCAACCAGAATAGATATCCATGGGTTTTTAAAAATCGCCATAATAAGCATAGCAAACTGCATTAATTTATCAGCAAGTGGATCAATAAATTTGCCCCAATCTGTAATCATATTAAAATGTCTTGCAATCCATCCGTCTACAACATCTGTCGCTGTAGCTATCATAATTACTAAACCAGACTGCCAGTACATTTCCTTTAAAAACAGGACAATGAAGACAGGAACCAGTAAAATTCTTATATAGCATAGGACGTTGGGTATATTAATTAAGTCCTCTTTTCTTGGTTCTCCTCTCATAAGAGCTCCTTTCCATTTGTGCACAATAGCACAAAAAACTAACTTACATTATAATACCAAAAAAACTAAATGTCAAATTTTATAAGTAATATACCTTGGGAATTGAAGTAAAGTGGTTATGCCTTGACATTGATAATTTTATAAAATAATATAGAGCTTAGGTAAAAGTTGTAATTATATACGGAGAAGAAAAATGAGTGATAAGATTAAAAATAATATTATATTGATAGGAATGCCTGGTGTGGGTAAAAGTAGTGTAGGTGTTATTTTGGCGAAAATTTTAGGCTACAGATTTTTAGATTGTGATTTGATAATACAGGAAAAAGAAGGTAAGCTTTTGCATGAGATTATAGCTAGTGAAGGTTTAGATGGCTTTATTAAAGTGGAAAATAAAATAAATGCAAGCATAAATTGTGAAAAGAGTATCGTGGCAACAGGTGGAAGTGCTGTGTATGGTGAAGATGCCATGGCTCATTTTAGGGAAATAGGTACAGTAGTATATTTAAAATGTGATTATGAAACAATTGCAGATAGATTAGGTGATTTGGTGGCGAGAGGAGTTGCTATGAAAGAGGGGCAGACACTAAAAGACCTCTATGAAGAGCGAGTTCCTTTGTATGAGAAGTACGCAGATATAATAGTAGATGAAAGTGGATGCAGTAGCGTTCGAGAAACTATTTCAAGATTATTGGAAATGATTAAAAGCTAGAAAAAAGGCGAGAATTGTATTAGATAAGATATAAAAATATATTTACAAATATATGGGATTGTATTATAATGGCAATGATATAGGTGTTATTATGCCTATTTGGAAGAAGAAAAATCTTCCAGACTTAAATTTTTTTGACATAAAACGAAACGTTTATATATATATTATTAATAGTACAATTGAAAAATTGAGGTGTATGATGGAAAGATACATTATTAAAGGCGGAACTCCATTGGTTGGCGAAGTAGAAATCAGTGGTGCTAAGAATGCTGCATTGGGTATTCTTGCAGCAGCAATTATGGCGGATGAAACAGTGGCAATTGATAATCTTCCAGATGTTAGTGATGTTAATGTGTTAATCGATGCCATAGCAGAAGTGGGCGCAAAAGTAAATCGTGATAGTCGTCATTCTGTAAAAATCAACGGTGGAACTATAACTTCGACAAAGGCTGACAATGAGTATATTAAGAAGATTAGAGCGTCATATTATTTACTTGGTGCATTTCTTGGTAAATTTAAGAAGGCAGAGGTACCATTGCCAGGCGGTTGTAATATAGGTAGTAGACCTATTGACCAGCATTTAAAGGGATTTAAGGCACTTGGTGCAGATATAAAGATAGAGCATGGTATGATTATTGCTAATGCTGAAGAATTAGTGGGAAGTCACATATTCTTTGACGTTGTTTCGGTTGGAGCAACTATTAATGTTATGCTTGCAGCAGCTTTAGCTAAGGGTAATACGGTGTTAGAAAACGTAGCAAAGGAGCCGCATGTAGTAGACCTTGCAAATATGCTTAACAGTATGGGAGCTAATATCAAGGGCGCAGGTACAGATGTTATACGTATTAAAGGTGTCGAGAAGCTTCACGGTAGTGAATATTCAGTTATTCCAGATCAGATTGAGGCTGGAACATTTATGCTTGCAGCAGCTATTACAAGAGGTAATGTATTAGTTAAGAATGTTATTCCAAAGCACTTGGAAGCTATTACAGCAAAGCTTTATGAGATAGGTGCTACAGTGGAAGAGTATGATGATTCTGTAAGAGTTATTGGAAATGAAGTGATAAAGCCTACTCATGTAAGAACTTTACCATACCCAGGATTCCCTACAGATATGCAGCCACAGATGGCGGTTGCATTAGCGCTTGCCCAGGGTACAAGTACAGTTACAGAGAACTTATTCGAAAATAGATTTAAGTATGTTGATGAGCTTGCTAAGATGGGCGCGAATATTAAGGTTGAAAGTAATATTGCCGTATTTGAAGGTATTGATGAATTTACTGGAGCTGAGGTAAATGCTCTCGATTTAAGAGCTGGTGCAGCTTTAGTTATAGCTGGTATAGCAGCAAAGGGCTTTACTACAATCGAAAGCGTTCATTATATTAAGCGTGGTTATGAGATGCTTGAGAAGAAGCTTCAGAAGCTTGGCGCGCAGATAGAGCTTACATCTTCTGATAAGGATATACAGAAGTTCAAGCTTAAGGTAGGTTAATTAATTAAAAATAATTAGCTGGAAATGATAGTTATGTGATAAAAATTACTTGACATAGCTTCAGTAAAATAATAATATGTAACCATAAATTAAATATTTATTATTTCTCTTATTCAGAGTGGTGGAGATACAAGGATCTGTGAAGCCCGGCAACCCCGTAAGGAAGGTGCCAACCTGAGCGATATTCGAACAATAAGAGGATTTGATACCTTGAAGTCGAGTCCCTCACAAAAAGTGTAGGGACTTTTTTATCATATAGGAAAGTTCTCTGTGAGAACTTCCTATATGATAAAAAACGCTCCGCGAGGATGCGCAGGCTTAATCGCAGTTGCAAAGCAACTACGATTATATACGCATATGGTAATTGTCACTTCGTGACATGCGTTTCGCGCTAAAGCGGAGCAAGTCCCTCTAGAAAGAGGGATTTAG
>JBGVNF010000014.1:0-3255 GCA_045125245.1 Lachnospiraceae bacterium | reverse complement strand
TGTGCTATACCACAAGCAATATTAAGTCTTCTAAGAAGACCACCTGATAATTTCTTTGGAATAAATTTTCTAAAGTCCTCTAAACCAGAAAATTCAATAGCTTCATCTACATACTGCTTACGAAGCGCCTTATCTGTAATATATAATCCACAGAAATAGTCAATATTTTCTTCAACAGTTAATTCTTCAAACACTGCAACATTCTGAAGAACTACTCCAATGTCTTTCTTTGATGCATAGCTACTAGCCTCCATTGGCTTTCCAAATACCTTTACATCGCCCTTATCATACTTAAGTAATCCTAAGATACAACTAATAGTTGTTGACTTACCACTACCATTTGGTCCAAGTAAACCAAAAATTTCCCCTTCTTCAATTTCAAGATTAAAATGGTCTAGAGCAACTAGCTCTTTATATCTTTTTACAAGTCCATCAATTTCAATTACTTTACTCATGTTGATACATCCTCCTAATAATATTTCTTACAATGATATTCTAACATCCTTATTTATTTTGTGAAAGTGAATTTTGTCACTACTTGTAAATATTACATTTGTCATATTCTATCATATAGGAAGTTCTCTTTGAGAACTTCCTATATGATAAAAAACAGACCTCCAAGGTATTCTAACCTTGGAGGTCCGTAATGTACTTATTATTTAGTTTTTCTGGTAATTAGTCCATTTTCCATTATTGAAAATCTTATTCATTCCCTGAAGTGTTAAATCACCTGTCTGAGAACCACTACCATTTGTGAAGATTATATATTGTGCATCTTCTGGAAGTTCAATAGAATATACGCCATTACCTACGCTTGTCATAGCTTTTCCTGGCCACTTAACCATCTGTGTATTTGAATCACTCCAGTAGTACGCATATACCTTGCTCCAGTTACTTGTATTCTTAAAGTAAATGTAATTTCCAACTGGTGCTGTTGCAGATGAATCATCTGATGCTGAACCATAATTTGACCAATTTCCATTGTCATATAACTTATATAATCCTGGAAGTGTTAAATCAGCTGTCTGTGAGCCACTACCATTTGTAAAGATGATGTACTTAGCATCTGTTGGAATTGTTGCTCCGTAGATATTACCATCTACCTTCTTCATATCAATACCAGGCCATGCAACCATCTGTGAATTTGAATCATTCCAGTAATATGCCTTTACCTTGCTCCAATTAGATGTATTCTTAAAGAAAATGTTACCTTCAACTGTTGTCTCTGGTGTAGTAGTCTCTGTTGATTCTTCTGAAGAACCCTGTGATGTATAATCAGACCAATTTCCATTATTATAAATCTTGTTTACACCCTGAAGTGTTAAATCATCTGTCTGTGTACTACCATTATTAAAGATAATATACTGAGTACCTGCTGGTACATCGATGCTATATACGCCATTACCTTCATTTGTCATAGCTTTTCCTGGCCATGTTACCATAGTCATATTTGAATCGCTCCAGTAATAAGCATTTACCTTGCTCCAATTATTTGTATTCTGATAGTAAACCTTTCCAGCCTCTGTGCTTGGTGTTGTAGGTGTTGATGGTGTTGTAGTAGATGATGAACCACCACTAAATCCATCCTTGTAAAGAACAACGATACCTGTTGAACCAATCTTACCTGACATAGTTGAAGATGTTACTGTCCACTTGTTTCCTGTAATCTTATCATAGTATGTTCCTGGCTCTGTAACACTTCCACCATTTGGAACTGTTACATTAAAGTTGCTTCCGCTACCTGCTACAACTACTGCGCCCTTTTCTCTTGTGATAACTGCACAGTTGCTTCCTGTTGTGTAGTAATCTCTCTGACCGAGCATATCATTATGGAAATGATTGATTGCTGCTATCTCTGCATTCTTGAATGCTGTGCTTCCCTTCTGTCCACCACGGATGCTATCCTTATTTGATGAATATGGACGTGAGAAGTATAATGCTGTAACGTCATCACGGCTAGCAGCTACTGCATAAGCTCTGTCAATTATGTTCTGGCTCATACCATGTGAGTAACCCCAATCATAACCGTTTGACCATGTATCATGGCTTTCACCCCAATATACTAACTTGTCATTTGAAATGCCTCTTGCTGCCCAGTTACCATATGAAGCTGGTGCCTGACCTGCTGCAAAAGCATCTCTAAGTGTCTTTCCGTAATTACTATCTGTTACAGACATGTAATTTGTGTATTCCTTCATTAAACCTTCGTTACCTGATGTTCTATCATCTGGACCAACAAGGATTTCACCATAATGATATAATCCCTGATTTGTTACAGTTGCCCAGAATGCACATCCTTCACTTGGTAAATGAATGTGCTTTGCAGCATCCCAACGGATACCATCTACACCTATATTCTTTAATTCATTAACATAATTTGCTACTACCTGCTGAACATATTCGTTTTCACTAGCAAGGTCAGGCATACCGATTTCACCGTATGTTACCTGATAACGATCTGCCCAATTATAAACCTTACCATATGTATGCCAATACTGTCCTGCCTTTAAATCACTCTGAATATTTGAATGATCACCAGCAAGGTGATTTGCTACTACGTCAACGATAACCTTAATTCCGTACTTTTCTGCTTCTGTACAAAGTGACTTAAGTTCATCCTTTGTACCTAAATCATTTGTTCCAACGTAAAATCCACGTGGCTGATAGAGCCAATACCAAGCTCCTGAGTTTGCACCAACCTGAGCTGGTGAAGTCTGAACTGATGTAAAACCAGCAGCTGCTATACTAGCAAGCTCTGCTTTAATATCATTATATTTCCAATCAAAACAATGAAGTATAACTCCATCCTGAATGTTACTTGCAAGACCGTAATCTGAAGCAGATGCTTCAACTGATTTCGGTGTATTATCTTTTTCTAAAAATGGGTTATATACAAGCCCACCAAAAATCAAACCAACCGCAACAATGAGTGACAATATTTTAGCTTTTAAACTAAATTTACTTCTTTGCTTCATTTTCTTCTTCTCCATTTAATAATATTTCTTCATGTTTCTAGGATAATTTTAACCCAATACATTTTTGTATAGCTTATACTTAGGCTACCCTCCTTCTTATTATTTACCATACATAAATATAATTCCTATTACTGATATATTTTCTAAATAATTAATGTAACACCCTGTATATCAGTAATTATCCTTCTATAAAAAATATACATTACTGCTTTATCACATTCAAGTAACAAACCTTCAAACCTGATATTAGTTTTTTTAGTTTAAAAGATAAATTTTTTTA
>JBGVNF010000013.1:0-24448 GCA_045125245.1 Lachnospiraceae bacterium | reverse complement strand
ACCTACGAGATAATCTGCTGCGTCTGTAGCATTTGTGAAACCATTCTTAGCACTTGATTCCATATTGTCCTTGTTGAAGCTCATTGTATCTATCATACCTGTAAATAATGAGATACATCCCTTTGTAGTATCGATAGCATCGAATGTAAACTCCTTATCCTCCTGCATATCCTTATTGTATGCAAGTGGAAGTCCTTTCATAGTAGTAAGGAGTGACATAAGTGCACCATACACACGACCAGTCTTACCTCTTACAAGCTCCGCGATATCCGGATTCTTCTTCTGTGGCATGATGCTGCTTCCTGTACTGTAAGCATCATCAAGCTCCACAAATCTATATTCATTACTATTCCAGATAATGATTTCTTCTGAAAAACGACTTAAATGCATCATAATTGTACACATTGCACTTAAGAACTCAATTAAATAATCTCTATCTGATACTGAATCCATACTGTTAAGTGTTGGACCTTCAAATCCTAAAAGTGATGCTGTAAGATTTCTATCAAGTGGATATGTAGTTCCTGCTAATGCACCTGAACCGATAGGACAGTAATTCATTCTCTTATAAATATCCTTTAATCTGTCACGGTCTCTCTTAAACATCTCAAAGTATGCACCAAAATGATGTGCAAGTGTGATAGGCTGTGCCTTCTGAAGATGTGTAAAACCTGGCATATATGTATCTATATTTTCCTTCATTATTCTAAGGATAACATTTAAAAGATTTTTAAGAAGCTCATCAACTTCCTTTACTTCATCTCTTGTGTAAAGCTTCATATCTAAAGCTACCTGATCATTTCTACTTCTACCTGTGTGAAGCTTCTTACCAGGCTCACCGATTCTTTCGATAAGGTTCGCTTCTACAAATGAGTGAATATCCTCACTCTCCTCTGAAATCTCAAGCTTTCCAGACTCTATATCAGCCTTAATTCCCTTAAGACCTTCGATAATCTTTCTCATCTCATCCTCAGTAATGATGCCTACAGTACCAAGCTGAGTTACATGAGCAATACTTCCTTCTATATCCTGCTTATAAAACTTCTGATCAAATGAAATTGACGCATTAAAATTATGTACTAACTGATTCTCTTCCTTAGTAAATCTTCCGCCCCAGAGCTTCATAATATATCCTCCGTACTATTTAAAATATTTTTATGGTATGCCTAATACTAACACACACCCATTAGTTTATCATAATTTATTATTTATCACAACCGATAATATTTATACCTTAATCCTATATCACAAGAAAGAATCTCGCTTGCGAGATTCTCCGCCTGCGGCGGGTTGCTTTAGCAACATCTTCTTCTCCGCCGCAGTGTGATCCTTAGCGGAGCGTTTTTTATGATATAGGAAGTTCAGAGAACTTTTCTATATCATAAAAAAGAAAGTGCACCAACATGCCTTCCCAAACACATCAATACACTTACCATAATAATTGTATCTAAACGATACTCCTAAAATATAGAAAAACCTACGTCAAGCTAAATCACGCTCGCTTAACGCACTTTGATATTAACATACGTAAAATAAAAAATCCCCCCACTTTTCGGGGGGATTTTATACCTATTTTGCTATATGAACCTGTAATTGGTCAAATGGAATATCAATACCATTTGCATCAAATGACTTCTTAACTGCTTCCGTCACTCTAGCCTTTACATCCCAGTAATAATCTGTCTCACACCACACTCTAAGTGTGATAGTAACCTGACTTGCATCAAGACTAGATACAAATACAGAAATCTCTTTATCTAACAACGCATTTTCATCATTTTTTGCAATGTCATATATAATAGCTTTTGCTTTATCTATGTCAGACTCATAAGCTATGCCAAATGCAAAATCGACTCTTCTTGTATTAAACTCTGTATTGTTTGTAATAGTTGCATTAGATAATGTACCATTTGGAATAAATACAGCTCTATTATCTAATGTTATTATCTTAGTATAGAACAAATCTATTCTATCCACATTACCTTCAGCTCCAGAACCACTATCCACTATATAGTCTCCGACCTTAAATGGCTTAAGAAGCAATATAAGTACACCACCTGCAAAGTTCGACAAGCTTCCCTGCAATGCAAGACCTACAGTCAAACCAAGAGTTCCAAGAACTGCGATAAAGGATGCCGTATTAATTCCCACTCTATCACATATAATAATTATCAATATTACATATAAAACAACCCTAATAAGCGACTTCAAGAAACGTCTAATACTTATTTCTACCTTAGCTTTTTCAAGGAACTTATTGCAAACCTTAAGTAGCCAACTAATTATTATTTTACCAATAAAAAAGATTACTAACGCAATAATTACATTAACACCAAAATCGATTACCTTCGGAATATATCCTTCAATAGTTTCTAATAATTTATTAGCTTCCTTAACAGCTGTTTCACTTGTAGCCGCCTGGTCAAGTAAAAAATTTGTCATATTCGTTTGTATCCTTTCTTTCAAATATCCAACCATTTTTATTATATAAGTAAGTTTAAAACTATCCTATATTTTTAAAATGGTTGGATACCTATAATTAATAATTTATCTTTATGCCTTTTTTGTTGCTGTCTTCTTTGTAGCTGTAGCTTTCTTTGGCTCCGCTACCTTCTTTGGCTCTGCTGCCTTCTTGGCTGACGCTGCTTTCTTTGGTTCTTCTGCCTTCTTAGCTGACTCTGCCTTCTTGGCTGGCTCTGCCTTCTTTACTGGCTCTGCTACCTTCTTTGCTGAAGCTACTTTCTTTGGCTCTGCTGCCTTCTTTGCTGAAGCTACTTTCTTTGGCTCTGCTGCCTTCTTTGGTGCCTTTGGTTTTTCCTCTACCGCTGTATACTTAAATATCGCAACTGAAAGTGGTGCAAGCTGAATTGTGATAGAATCAGGTCTACCATCCCACTTTATCTTCTTTGTAGTAAGCATTCTTGGATTTGTCAAACCATTTCCACCAAACTTCACATCATCACTGTTAAGGATTTCTTTATACTTACCCTTAGCTACACCAATAGTAAATTCTTGGTGATGTATAGTATCAAAGTTACATACTACTAATATCTCATCACCCTTAGTCTTTCCTCTTCTTACAAATGATACGGTACTCTCCTCTGGATTGTTACAGTTCATCCACTCAAATCCATGTGGTATATCATCCTGCTCGTAGAGTGCTGGCTCTGAAGTATAAAGCTTGTTCAATGCCTTCACAAAATCTGCCACCTGCTTATGCTTTGGATCATTTAAGCTTGGCCAATCAAGCTCTCTCTCTTCGCTCCACTCTCTATAGCTTGCAAACTCTTGTCCCATAAATAATAATTTCTTACCTGGATGTGTCATCATATATCCATATGCTGCACGTAGATTAGCAAACTTAAGTCTATCATTATCGCCAGGCATCTTGCTTATCATAGAATTCTTTCCATGTACTACCTCGTCATGAGAGAATACAAGCATATAATCCTCGCTATACTGATATAACATACTAAATGTAAGCTGGTTATAATTATTCTTTCTAAAGAATGGATCACATCTCATAAAGCTTGTGAAGTCATTCATCCATCCCATATTCCACTTAAAGTCAAAGCCTAATCCATCATGTTCTACATCACCTGTAACTGCTGTCCAAGCTGTAGACTCTTCTGCGATAAGCAATGTTCCCTTACACTGTTCCTTCATCTGTGAATTAAGGTGCTTCAAGAACTCAACTGCCTCTAAGTTCTCCTTGCCACCATACATATTAGCAACCCATTCACCAGCATTTCTACCATAATCAAGGTAAAGCATAGATGCCACTGCATCCATTCTAATTCCATCTGCATGAAATTCCTTTGCCCAGAACATAGCATTTGCAATAAGGAAGTTAGAAACCTCTGGTCTACCATAGTTAAATATAAGTGTTCCCCAATGTGGATGTGTTCCCTGTCTTGGGTCAGCATGCTCATAAAGACATGTACCATCAAAGTTTGCAAGACCAAATGCATCTCTTGGGAAATGAGCAGGTACCCAGTCAAGAATAACTCCGATATCCTTGCTATGCATATAATTCATGAAGTACATAAAGTCTTCTGGTGTACCATATCTAGCTGTAGCCGCATAATATCCTGTCACCTGATAGCCCCATGAACCATCAAATGGATGCTCCATAACAGGCATAAGCTCGATATGTGTATATCCCATATCCTTCACATAATCACAAAGGATTGGTGCTAACTCTCTATAGTTGTAGAACATACCCGCGCTATCTGCCTCATACTGTGTTCCATCCTCATTTGTAATGATTTCTGGCGCTGGCTTCTTCCAAGAACCCAAATGCACCTCATACACTGACAATGGCATCTCTGAAGGATTAATCTTCTCACGCTTCTTAAGCCACTGATTATCACTCCATCTAAAGCCTTCAATATCGCAAGTTACAGAAGCTGTCTCTGGACGATTCTGCGAAGCAAATCCATAAGGGTCAGCCTTAAGAACATTCTGTCCATCACACTTCTTAATCTCATACTTATAAAGTTCGCCGCCCTTAAGACCTGGAACAAATGTAGTAAATACACCTGTATCTTCTACTCTATCCATCATATTACGACGGCCATCCCACATATTGAAATCGCCGACTACGCTAACTCTCATAGCATTAGGCGCCCAAACTGCAAATGTGTAGCCCTTCACTCCATCAATATTCGCTGGATGTGCTCCAAGGTACTTATACACTTCATAATTGATTCCAGCATTAAATTTCTTAAGCTGAGCAAGTGGAATATCAGGTGTAAACTGATATGGATCATAAAATTCATATACTGTTCCGTCTGCATACTTAGCAATTACCTTATATACACCTTTCACTTTCTGTGAAATCAATACAGCATAGTAACCGCCTTCTTCTACCTCTTCCATCTGATACACATTCTTATCATTATCGTACTTAATAGATACTTCAACTGCATCTGGCACAAGAACCTGTATCAAGCATCCACCCTTAACCTCTCTTGGTCCAAGTACAACCTTAGGATTATCAATGTCTGCATAGAGGACACCTTCTATATTTCTCCAGTCCATCAATTTATACAATTTATCGCTCATACCAACATCCTTTCTGCACATTATTTTCTATATATAAATGTACCATAAAAATGTAAATATGTCCATTAAAGTCTGACAATATATTCTATTATTTTTCTTGACTTTTTTTTCATTCCCTTGTAAACTGAATAAGATGTTTGCATTTTGTCCGCACAAAGTCTACATGTAAACAATCTGGGTTTTCATTTGGTCGTTAACGAATGAAAGCAACATGGTTTCCTACTCTCTCATGGAAATCATCAAGCAAATCGCCAGTTTTATTAACTGCGATGAAACTAGAAAACAGATTATACATTTTGTGGAGGTAATTGAAATGGCTAATATTAAGTCAGCAAAGAAGAGAATTGAAGTTGCAAAGATTAGAACAGAAAGAAACAAGGCTATCAAGTCTAAGGTTAAGACAGCTGTAAAGAAGGTAGATGCTGCTATCGCTAATAACGATAAGGCTGCTGCTACAGAAGCTTTAAAGCTTGCTACAAAGACAATTGATATGGCTACATCTAAGGGTGTATTCCACAAGAATACAGCTTCAAGAAAGGTTTCTCGTTTAGCCTCTTCAGTTAGCAAGATGGCTTAAGCTTAAACCAAGCAAAACCAAATCGAGTTTATCGCATAACTACGATTAAACTAGATTGAAACTTTCCGAGGTTTCAGTCAAATATAAAAAAGAACAAGTTCTAACACTTTTGTGTTCGGCTTGTTCTTTTTTATGTTTATTTGCATTACTGTTTGTTACTTTTCGTTGTTGCTTTATGTTACTTTTCGTTGGTTTATGTTGCTTTTCGTTACTTTTCGTTACTTATCGTTACTTATTTTATTGCTTTTTGTTGCTTATATTCATTGCTTTTAATTGCTTTTCGTTACTTCAAGTTTATGAATACTTTATAAGAATCATCTCAACTCCGGCCTTCTCATCCATTCTGCCATTCTTGATATCATTCTCAATATTCACACAATCCTTAAGCGCCTTTATAAGCACCTTTCTTGAAAATCCGCCTTTAAGCTGCCTTAAAATCTTTCCAACTATAAACGGCTGAACTGCTGCCTTACTTGCTATTGTACCATTATCTACGCCCTGTTCGCTTAATTCACATACTTGCAGCATAATATTAAACTGTCTAGCGAGCATAAACAATATTCTCATCGGTGGCTCTTTCATCGCGATTAAATCATAATATAATGCAAGCGCTCTCTTTCTATCCTTTCCAGCCATAGCATCAATCATATCAAATATTCTTGACGAAATCTGGATAGAACAAACTTTATTTATATCCTCAGCATCTATCACTTCTTTATCCAAGCAATAACAAATCAGCTTCTCTAATTCTTTTGATATATTCTCCATATCAGTTCCAACATTTTTCAAAAACAATTCAGCATCTGGCTTACTTATTCTTTTTCCGTTTTCTTTAAGTATACCTTCTATCCAACGCTCTAGCGTAGCCTGATTTTGTTCTCCCATCTCCGAAACATAACCTATATCTTTTACCTTCTTAAAAAGCTTGCTTCTTTTATCTATCTCATTTTCAACAAAAACAAGGCATGTGGTTTCTGGTACGTTTTCTATATACTCATTTATATCTTCATTGGCAGATTTAAAAAATCCACTATGCTCCATAATTACAAGTCTTCTATCTGCAAAAAATGGAAGCGTTTCAGAAATACCGATTATTTCCTTAGCATTACAATCCTTCCCCTCAAAATAAGAGAAATTCATGGTATCATCACCACAAATTGCTTTCTTTAGCTTATCCTTATACTGCTTTTTTAGATACTCTTCTGTACCGTATAAAAGATATATTTTTTCATATGAATTATTTTTTATATCATCACTAATTTTTCTCATTTTACACTTCCATACATAATACTCAACAAACCACTTGCCTATTCATATAATCAACATCTTATCATAAATACGCTATGGAATGTTCTCATTTTTTTACATATAATTTATGATAACAATAGTACCTTTTTATAAGCGCCTAGTCAAGGGATATAGTCAATTATTATATGATCCAATAGGTACTTTTTAAGTACCTTATATGTATTTTCTGTATATTTTATAACTCTTTAATCACCTTAACATACACTCATTATGTTACTTAGTATGCTCTCTTTATGTATCTTAGCACACACTTTTTATATAATTTACTTCTGCCCTTTAGCAAAACAATTCCTTTAATTTATAATTTAATGTCTTTGTATTTAAAGGTTTTTTACTAGTTTCATATGTTATAAACAAGTTTATTCCCATGTAAATCCCATTATTCTCATACGAATTCAACTTATATATCATATGCTCAAAGTACTCTTCATCATCTATCATTCCAAAATGTTCAAAATACACCTCTTTTCTCTCTGGCATCTTCAATATTGTAAAATCCGGATATACTGTTTTTCCATTATCTAACATCAGCGGATACTCATATCTATACGGAATATTTAACATATTTAGCTTATCTGCTATAATTTTTTCCGACTTAGAACGTACACATTCACCACGTTCAGTCACTATATCATCTTCTACTTCACTTTTCCCCTTATACTCCACTGCTAGCCAACGCCTTACATATTCTTCATCTGATATTACATCTGTTTCTATCAATACTCTTCGCTGCGGATGAGTCTTATTATATAATTCTTTCAAATCCGTTTTGGCATATTTGTTTATGAAGGTATCTATACACTTTTTACGCTCTTTTGCTTTCTTCAGTGCGATGGCATCATAATCTCTTTGTGCTATAGCCTTCGCGAGAGGCAATTCTTCTTTTTTCATATATCTGCCGTTGTGTCCTGCAGAACTATTTTCCTTCCTGTCCATATAGTAATATTGGCATTTTGATTTTTTATTATCAATTCTCAAACGTCCTTCAGACTTATACTTGCTTTTAGTTTCCAATTTCGTTATAAATTTTCCTAACTCTATTAATTCTTTTTCTAATATTGATATTACACTATTCATTTTCTTTTACCTCCTCTATTTCTTGATGCTACATTTTGAATCATTCCGACCTTCTTGCCTTTTTATTACTTTCGTCGGTTTACTTCCTCGTGGCTCTTTTTGTACCATTCCGACATTCTTGCTCTTTACCACTTTCATAAAAAAATTTCCTCGTGGTCACACCACTTTCACATCATCCCTATTCATCTACAAATTCTCTAAGCATAATTTTCCCCTTTTCTTCATATATTTCAATCTGCCCACAATTAAAAGTACACAAGATTTCACTGCCAACATCTTCCAAACATTTCAACACTTCTTCAGCAGGATGCCCATATGAATTATCCTTTCCACAAGAAATTACTGAAATTCTTGGATTTATCAAATTAACAAATTCCTCTGAATTAGAATTAGCAGAACCATGATGCGCCACATCATATACCACAAGCTTGTCACCATTTTCATCATCATTTATCTCATCATTTTCATCATCATTTTTCTCGTCACCGTTATGTAGTATTAACTCTAAATCATCAAGAATTTCTTTTTCCACTTCCTTTCCAATATCGCCAGTAAATACAGCTGCTAATTCTGCATATTCAAGCACAAAGACAAGAGAAGAATCATTTATGTTAGTTGCACTTCCGCTAGGATTAATACAACTAAGTATCATTTTGCCATCCTTAAGCTTATCGCCAGCTTTCATAAATATAACTTCAATCCCGCGTCTCTTTGCCAAATCAATTAACTTAATATATTTTTCATCTTTATCCTTATCCGAAATATCTGGCATCACCAAATTATCAATAGAAATATTATTTCGTTCTATAAGTTCTAAAATTCCTGAAATGTGATCAGTATCACAATGTGTCACAAAGACATATTCAAGCTTTTCAACCTGTCTAGCTTCAAGAAAAGGCTCTATCTTATATTCTCCCACATACCGCTCATCACTACTTCCACCGTCTATAAGATAATCATTACCAGAAGCACTCTTTATATAAATACACGCTCCCTGTCCTACATCAAGAAAGCACAGCGTAAACATATTAAATTTCTCTCTAAAAACAATAAAAAGAAATATGAACGCAAACATAACCAAGAAACTCTTTCTATTTTCTACCACCCTCCACGCAATCACCAAGCTAAGCATCAAAATAATATAACAAAAAATAACCTCTGCTAAACTAAACTTACCTGTAACAACATTCGCATATGGTAGTGACATAATTTTTTCACTTAACCATGTAAAAAAACGTAATAAGCATACCGATGTTCCCACAAAAAACGTTCCCACTATGGGCAAAAAAATAGCAAACAATATTCCCATCAATGTCATAGCGAGCACCAATCCTACAAGCGGAACAACTATCATATTAATCAATGGTGAATATGTAGAATGTCTAAAGAAAAGATATGCATTAAGCGGCATTAACGTAATGGTCATCGCGATATTAAATGTAAGAATTCTAGCTATAGCTAAAGCTATATTACGTATGTAAGCTAAAATCAAATAGCTTAGACTTTTTTCCGATACATTTTCTTGCCCTTCATGCCCACTACCTTTCCATCCATTCTCTATTTCTTTTCCTTCATTCCCGCTTCCTTGCCATCCATTCTCTATTTCTTGCCCTTTGTCCTCTCTTTTGTCCCTTAACTTCTTTTTACTTTCCTTCTCATCTTTATCCTTAAAAAGCAAGCTTGTAATAATCGGTGCACTTACACAAACCGCAATTATAGCAATAAAAGATAATTGAAATGACGCATTTAATATATAATACGGATTATCCATTAGAATTAAAATCGCAGCTAAACTCAGTGCAGATATGACATCATACTTTCTTCCAAATAAATCTGCAAAAATATGAACAAAAAACATCATTACCGCCCTGGTAGCCGATATAGGATTCCCAATAAATATAAGAAACAACGCCATAATCCCCAGAGAAATAGTAGCCGAAGATACATATCTCATCTTCTTTCGTAAAAGTTTATATAATCCCATACCTATCAAAGAAATATGCAATCCCGAAATTGACATAATGTGGCTAATTCCACTTAAGCTATATAATTCTTTAACATCTTTATCAAGTTCTGTATTATCACCTAGGACCATCGCAACTAAAATCCCAAATTCTTTCTCAGGTGTAATATTGAATAAAATTCTTCTTAAATGATTTTTAATCTTGTATATTTTTCCGCTTGTTGTTACTTTTTCTAGTTCTTCATTTAACTGTATTTCATTTACATTTAAATAATACACCCCGTCTTTCTTTGAATCTGACAAATATATACTTTCTGCACTCAACTTTAACAACACACCCTTTGAACGAAGAACCTTGTATTCATCATAATTACCAAAATTTCTAGCTCGCTCCATAGGTATAATTTCTCCCAAGATAATGACCTCTTTTCCGTACAAGCAAGCCAAAACCGATTCTATGGATTCTTCATTTGGTATTTTATTCTCATTATCTGTTTCTCCTATCGAATCTTTTTTATTATCTGTTCCTCCTGTCAAATCCTTTTTATCATCTACTTGTCTTATCAAATCTTTCTCTTTGGTAGCTTCATCCAGCAAGCCACATATCGTACAATCTGTATACACATATACCAACCCTTCATCTATTTCTAGAGAAATCGTATAGCCATATGTATTTTCCTTAATTTCTACTATATTTCCTTTTATTTCATATAAAGATTTATGTTTTCCTTTTATTTCGTATAAAGATTCATCCTTCTCTTTTCTTTGATCTATCTCATATACATTTCCGCTTAATTTCATCTCTCCATACATAAGTTCATCATATTTTTCATAAATCTTCGTAACTGCATAATTTTTGTACACACCACATCCATAAAATACAAAGCTAATCAAAATAATTATAAATTCAAATTTTCCCATAACAAATAGGCTGCAGTTACGTCCTACAACCCAAATCAATGTTATAAAAAATGCAGTTCCTAAAGGTACTATCACAACATATGCCACTCCTAAAAAAGAAGCTATTATACCTGCTATCAAAAAAATGCACATCAAAACTAGAGGTCTTTTTAAAATAATAACACCCCCTAATCCACGCAGATATAATCTTTTATTTTTTCAAATGCTGCTTCTTTTATCCCGGATATTTTCATAATATCCTCGATTTTCTTAAACTCACCATGCTTTTCTCTATATGAAATAATACTAAGTGCTCGACTTTCACCTATACCAGCTAATTGCATAAGTTGCTCTTTAGTTGCTGTATTAATATTTATAAGTCTTTTCTCTGTCTCTTTGTCTATCTGACTAACAAATGGCTTTGCTGTCTTAGCTTCCTCCTTTGATAAAACCATAATTTTTTGGCCATCAAAAACAACCGACGCAAGATTAAGATAACTCTCATCTGCCTCAGGTAAAAAACCACCAGCCAAACGTACAACCTCATAAATACGCGCGCCCTCTGCAATATTATAAACCCCTGGATTAACTACAAAACCTGCTATATGGACACATATAAACTTCATATTATCATCAAAATTACCTGAACCATTTGAATTTCCAGAACCATTTGAATTCCCCGAACCATCTGAATCCCCTGAACTATCTAGATATCCTGACTCACCTGAATTATTCATATCATCTAAATTACCTTCGCTATCATATAAATCGCCATCACTCAAACCTTCATCCCCTGCCACTTCGACCTTTATACCTTTGCCACTATCCTCTCTCTGACAACTATATAAAATACCTAACACCAAAATCAAAATCAAGATACATAAATATCTAATCGCCCATATTTTAAAATATTGATTTTTCTTAGAAATGCTCATAAAAATAGAACCCTATCGACATACTGAATTTACAGATTATCAACGGATTTCACCAACAAATTTACCTTTTTATTATAACTTTAAAATAAACATTTATCAATAGTAAAACTACAATTTGTCATATATGTAATTTCCTATATGTTATTTCATAAAAAAAATCTCATCGAGAACTTTCCTATATGATAATAAAAAGAACCAAAAGCACTGATGTGAGCCCCCAATGCTTCTAGCTCTTTTAATCACAAATATCCTATATTAAATTTTATATTTTATTACTTTTATTATTTTCAACTTCTATTAGTCCTTCAAAATCGCAGTTCCGATACCCTTATTTGTAAAGATTTCAAGAAGCAAGCAATGTAATATACGACCATCAAGAATATGTACCTTTGAAACGCCATTTTCAACAGCATCGATACAGTTATTAATCTTTGGAAGCATACCGCCACCAACTGTTCCACCTGCAAGAAGCTCTCTCGCAGCGCTTGTTGTAAGTTCTGAAATAAGTGTTGAAGAATCCTTAGGATCTCTATATACACCTTCGATGTCTGTTAAGAATGCAAGCTTCTCTGCCTGAACCGCTCTAGCGATAGCGCATGCTGCATCATCTGCATTAATGTTATATGAGTGATAATCTTCACCAAGTCCGATAGGGCTTATAATTGGAAGATAGTCATTCTCGATTAAATCAAATAAAATCTTTGGATCAACTTTTTCAACTTCACCTACGTAGCCGATATCCTCGCCATTTGAATATTTCTTACTGCATGTAAGCATCGCACCATCTTTACCACTTATTGAAATAGCCTTAACACCTAATTCCTCAACTAAGGAAACGAGCTGCTTTCCAACCTTGCCGAGAACCATCTCTACAATCTCCATAGTTTCTTCATCAGTTACACGAAGACCGTTGATAAACTTTGGCTCCATACCTGAACGCTCTACCCATTTGCTGATTTCCTTACCACCGCCGTGAACGATAATAGGCTTAAATCCTACAAGTTTAAGAAGTGTTACATCCTTGATAACATTTTTCTTAAGCTCTTCGTCAACCATAGCACTTCCGCCGTATTTAACTACGATAATCTTTCTGTTGAAATGCTGAATATATGGCAATGCCTCTATTAAGACATTTGCCTTAAACTGTATTGATTCCATTTCCTTATCTGTCATAATTTCATTCTCCTTATACTTTGGCATTTTTTTATTTGACATAAGCAGACAAGTCCGCATTATTTTTCAAAATCCAACGCCATTATATCTTTATAATTATTTTTTTTCAACTAATACGTCCGCTTCTTAATAAATAATGTACTAACTTCTGTAATCAGCATTAATGCTAATATACTCATGTGTCAAATCACAGCCCCATGCTGTAGCTTCGGCATCACCCATCTTTATATCAATAAGCGCTGTAATCTCAGGCTGTGATAAAATCTCAGTTGCCTTCTCCTCACTATAACCAGTAGACACACTATTTTCAACTATCTTTAATTCGCCTGCGCTACTCTTAAAGTATAAATCAACCTTTTCTGGATCAAACTGTGCACTTGAATATCCCATTGCGCAAAGAATTCTTCCCCAGTTAGCATCGTGACCTGCGATAGCAGTTTTTACAAGATTTGATGTAACTACAGACTTTGCAATAGTTACAGCCTGTGCCTTAGATTCAGCACCCTTTACAACTACCTCAAAAAGAGCTGTTGCACCTTCGCCGTCTCCTGCCATCTTCTTTGCAAGATATGTATTAACTGCAAGTAATGCATCTGAAAACTTCTTAAAGTCTTCGTTCTCCTCTGTGATTTCGTCATTGCCTGCAAGACCATTTGCAAGAACAAGCATTGTATCATTTGTTGATGTATCTCTGTCAACTGAAACCATATTGAAGGTATCTTCTACATTTGCTTTAACAGCCTTTGTAAGCATTTCCTTAGAAATATTTACGTCAGTTGTAATAAATGCAAGCATTGTGCACATATTTGGATGAATCATTCCTGAACCCTTACACATACCACCAACTGTAACTGTCTTTCCGTCAATCTCAACCTCAAATGCTATCTCCTTTGAAATAGTATCTGTTGTCATAATAGCCTCTGCTGCCAATGTGCCATCTTCTACTGTTTCACCAAGAAGTGGAGCCATAAGTTTCACACCTTCTGTAATCTTATCAATAGGAAGCTGCGCACCGATAACACCTGTGGAACCTACTAATACTGCTGACTCTGGAATATTTAATGCCTCGCCTGTAGCCTTCGCTGTAAGTCCACAGTATTCATAACCCTGAGCTCCAGTACATGCATTTGCGATACCGCTATTAACTACAACAGCCTGTACAAATGGGCTATTCTCCACCACATCCATATCATACTTAACACAAGCCGCCTTCACTACATTCTTTGTAAATGTTCCTGCTACCTTACAAGGCACCTTGCTATATACAAGAGCCATATCCTTCTTTTCACTTTTCTTCTTTATACCAACTGCAAGACCTGTTGCGCTAAAGCCTGCTGCAGCTGTTACACCGCCGTTAATATGCTTCATAAGACATCTCTCCTATCTATTCATTTTCTGTAAATCTTATATGGAAAGTCCCTTTGTAGCTTCACAACCAAGCACAAGATTCATACATTCTACCGCTGCACCTGAAGCTCCTTTTCCAAGATTATCAAACTGTGATGAAATAACTATTCTATCATCATTTCCAGTAACATAAATCTTAAGACCGTCCCAGCCTGACATTCCATTTCCTGCTATAAAACCGCTTGCTACTACTTCATCATCCGCTGACGCAACCTTTATAAATGGCTGATTCTTATAATAGTCAGCATAGAAGTTAAGTAAGCTTTCTACGGTTTCCTTCTTATTTAACATATCTGTATATATCTGAATCGAAACAACCATTCCACTGTAATAATCATCAATAATAGGTGTAAATAATGGTGTCCTCTCCAATCCTGTAATCTTTTGCATTTCCTTTAAATGCTTATGCTGCTGTGTAAGAGCATAAATTCTACCTGAATTGTGTTCTACAGGCTTATCTTCTCCCTCATATACAGCGATTGCCTTCTTACCTGCTCCACTGTATCCAGAAATACCAAAGCAGTTAACTGGATAATCCTTAGGCATTATTCCTGATGCAATCAATGGATATACTAAAGAAATAAATCCTGTCGCATAGCATCCTGGAACTGCAATTCTTTTTCCGCTAATAATCTTTTCCTTATGAGTAGCTGATAACTCTGGAAATCCGTATGACCAACCCTCTTCTGTACGATGTGCTGTAGATGTATCAATAATTACTACATTTTCGTTCTCTACTAATGATACTGACTCTCTAGCCGCATCATCTGGCAAGCATAAAAATGTAATATCTGATTCATTAATTAATCTTTTTCTCTCATTTGGATCCTTTCTTAATTCAGGATCAATCTTTAATAATTCTATATCATCACGTCCCTGAAAACGCTCATGAATACGAAGTCCTGTTGTTCCTTCGCTTCCATCAATAAAAATCTTTGTCTTCATATTACGTTCCTCCGTGTATATTGTATGGTTTGGAGCCTCTATCTCAGTCCTAAGCCTGCGGCTTAGTCCTTCGCTTCCTCCAAACATATTCATAATTATACATAGGTTCTGTATACTATGCAAGCACTTTTTTCAAATGTTAGCTATATGCATCTTTTTGCGTATAATCTTTTCTTTCTTTATCATATATAAATTACCTATCCTCGCTTTAATAACTTTATTTTATCAATAACTTTCTTAATAAATATGAAAAAACTCTTGCATATTCATAAATTCTTTAGTATATTTATTCTAGTTTTAATAACAACATATTTTTATGCAACTTTTATGAATATTTATTCATCTATCTGCATAAATTTACATTTTTAGGAGGATTAAATCATGAAAGAAAAAGTTGTTTTAGCTTACTCAGGTGGTCTTGATACTACTGCCATTATTCCATGGTTAAAGGAAAATTTTGATTATGAAGTTATCTGCTGCTGTATCGACTGCGGTCAGGGAAATGAATTAGATGGCCTTGATGAGAGAGCAAAGCTTTCAGGTGCTTCAAAATTATACATAGAGAATATCGTTGATGAATTCGCAGAAGAATACATTATGCCTTGCGTTCAAGCTGGTGCTGTATACGAGAACAAGTACTTACTTGGTACTTCTATGGCTCGTCCAGTTATCGCTAAAAGACTTGTTGAAATCGCACGTAAGGAAGGCGCTGTTGCAATCTGTCACGGTGCTACAGGTAAGGGTAATGACCAGATTCGTTTCGAGCTTGGCATCAAGGCTTTAGCTCCAGATATTAAGATTATCGCTCCTTGGAGAATGAACGACCTCTGGAAGATGGATTCTCGTGAAGCTGAAATCGAATACTGTAAGCAGCATGGAATTGACCTTCCATTCGGTACAGACTCAAGCTACAGCCGTGACCGTAACTTATGGCACATCAGCCACGAAGGTCTTGAGCTTGAGGACCCAGCAAATGAGCCAAACTACGATCACTTATTAGTATTAGGTGTATCTCCTGAAAAAGCTCCAGACCAGGGTGAATATATTACATTAAACTTTGAGAAGGGTGTTCCTACTAAATTAAACGGAAAGTCAATGAAGGTTGCCGAAATCATCGCTGAGTTAAATAAGCTTGGTGGTAAGCATGGTATCGGTATCATCGATATCGTAGAAAACCGTGTAGTTGGTATGAAGTCTCGTGGTGTATACGAAACTCCAGGTGGAACAATTCTTTTAGAAGCTCACAAGCAGCTTGAAGAATTAGTTCACGATAGAGCTACAATGGAAACAAAGAAGGATATGGGAAATAAGTTCTCTCAGATCGTTTACGAAGGAAAGTGGTTCACACCACTCCGCGAAGCTATTCAGGCATTCGTAACATCTACACAGGAATATGTAACAGGTGAAGTTAAGATGAAGCTTTACAAGGGTAACATCATCAAGGCTGGTACTACTTCTCCATATTCACTTTACAATGAGTCACTTGCAAGCTTTACAACAGGTGATTTATATGACCACAATGATGCTTCAGGCTTCATTACATTATTCGGACTTCCACTTAAGGTTCGTGCAATGAAGTTACAGGAAGTACAGTCAAATTCCAACGCGAATTAAATGAGCCACGCATAACAATAAGAAAGAATCTCGCTTGCGAGATTCTCCGCCTGCGGCGGGTTGCTTTAGCAACATCTTCTTCTCCGCCGCAGTGCGATTCTTAGCGGAGCGTTTTTTATTATATAGGAAGTTTAGAGAACTTTCCTATATAATAAATAAAAGGTCTGACGAGAGTTTACTCTCTGGCAGACCTTTTTTATTTGTTGTTATATGCGGCGAATGCCGCGTGGCTCATATAAGTTTTTAATTATGTGGGATGCGCATAGCTCACCACTTTAATCATTCCTCTGCGCAGCAATACATGCATCTATCACAAGTACTATCGCTACCACAAATGAATCCTTCACATGGTCTGCCACCTGAATTTGATATGCATCCCCAAATGTAAACCATTCCTTTGATACAGCAGCTATAACACCGTTACTATCCATAATCTGATATTCATGGTCAAAGAAATCACCTTCAACCACCCATCCTGGTCCATTTACTTCATACTTTTGATGAAAGAATGTAAAATCCTTAACCACCTCTGCAACTAAGCCTCCAGCATCGTATATTTCATACTTTGGCAAAAATGTCAGAAGCTTTTGTTGTATATATGCCACTTCCTGACCATTGGCATCATACATATGAAGCTTCTTACCAAAGCTAAACACTTCTCCCTCTACATAATATTTACCATTTCCATTCTGGTCATAAATCCAAAACTTATCACCCCATGTAAATATTTCTTGTTTCATATACAAATTCATCTTTTATCCCTCCGTTTTTTCATTTTATGCTTCAAAAAATGCTTTTACAAGATTTTCCATATACATCTGGTCTTTCACACCCATAAGTTCCCTCGCCGAGTGCATTGCAAGAATAGGTACTCCCACATCTATAGCACGCATTGGCAAATACTTATTTGCAATTGTTCCAAGCGTACTGCCCGTTGTACCATCTGAACGACATGCATATTTCTGATAAGGAATCTCATTGTTTCTACAAATCATCTCTATCATGGCTATAGTTTTACTGTCTGTAGCGTAAGTCTGTGAGCTTGCACGCTTAATTACGATTCCACCATTCATCATATTCTGATTTGTTGGATCAGATTTTTCCATCTTATTTGGATGCAATCCATGGGCCACATCCATAGATAATAAAAATCCCTTCATAGTAGCAGCAAGATATTCATCTCTTCCATAACCTAATGCCATATATAATTTTTCTATCACATATCCAAATAAATTAGAATCTGCACCCTGCTTAGTTCTACTTCCGATTTCTTCATTATCATAAAGAGCTATTACATTGATTCCATCATCTCTTGTGGCACCAATTATTCCCTCAAGACACGCTACTACTGATGTTATATTATCAAGTCTAGGTGCTGATATCATCTCATCATTTATCCCAACAACTTCGCCCTTATCTGTATTGTATGCATATAATTCAAAATCTAGAATATCACTTGCTTCTACTTCAAGATACTTAGCTAAATATTCCATAAAGAAATTATCTTTATTAAGTTCATCTTCAAATATGGTTACAAGTGGTGCCATATCATTCTGACGATTAAGCTCTACTCCCTTATTTACCTCTCTATTCATATGAATAGCAAGATTTGGAATAGTAAGAATTGATTTCTGAATATCTATAATTTTAGTAACAGGTTCAAATGGATTATCACTCTTTAATGCTACTCTACCTGCAACAGAAAGTGGTCTGTCTAACCATGTATTTAAAATAGGGCCACCATATACCTCCACATTTAATTTTCCGTATCCTTTAGCTATCATTTCTGGAGATGGCTTAATATAAAGACATGGATGGTCTGTATGAGCTGCTGCAACACGAAGCATTCCATTATGAAAATCCTTACCAATACTAAATGCAAATACTGAAGAATCGTGAACATTTATATAATATTTTCCACCTTTTTTTATATCCCAACACTCTTCCAAAGTAAGCTCTGTAAATCCTGCCCCCTTAAGTCTTTCCATTGCTGACATCGCTGCTGTAAATGCGCAAGTTGATTCATTAATTGCATTTATCAATCTTTCTGTTGTAATCTTTAATTTATTTTCCATATTCTAAAGCTTCCTTTCGCCTTATTGCTTTTATGTTAAAACATATTTTTTATCATCTAATTTTCCCAAAAATATACTTCTTACTGTTTTCATATCATAAATATTAGCATATTTCCCCACTTCTGTAAATGCTACGATACTTTGTTATAAACTTATTACTACATCACTTTACTTCATCATATTAAACTTTTAAATTTTTTTATTGCCATATGACGCATTTATATGTATAATATTTATGTGTTTTTTTGACATAATCTCTAATGATAGTTATGCAACTACATTTTTACTCAAAAAAGCACAATCTATATAGAATAGAAGGTAGAAAACTATGGAAAGAAAAGTTGGTACAGTTTCAAGAGGAATTCGTGGTCCAATCATCAGACAGGGCGACAATTTAGTAGACATCACTGTTACAAGTGTGTTAGATGCAGCTAAGAGCGAAGGCTTTAGTCTTAGAGACAAAGACGTTATCGCTATTACAGAGTCTATCGTAGCGAGAGCTCAGGGTAATTATGCATCTGTACAGAATATCGCAGATGATGTAAGAGCGAAATTAGGCGGAGAAACAGTTGGTGTTATTTTCCCAATCCTTTCTCGTAACCGTTTTGCAATTTGTCTTAGAGGAATTGCTATGGGCGCTAAAAAGGTTGTATTAATGCTCAGCTACCCTAGCGACGAAGTTGGTAACAGCTTATTAACATATGATCAGCTTGACGACGCAGGTATTAACCCATACTCTGATGTATTAACATTAGAGAGATATCGTGAATTATTCGGTGAGAATAAGCATGAGTTTACTGGCGTTGACTATGTTGAATATTATTCAAATATTATCAAGGAAGCTGGCGCTGAGGTTGAAGTTATCTTCGCAAATCAGGCTAAGACAATCCTTAATTACACAGATTGCATTATCAACTGTGACATTCACACAAGAGTTAGAACAAAGAGAATCTTAAAAGAGGCTGGTGCTAAGGTTGTATGTGGCCTTGACGATATCCTTACAAGCTCTGTAAACGGTAGCGGTTTCAATGCTAAGTATGGTCTCCTTGGTTCAAATAAGTCTACAGAAGATACAATCAAACTCTTCCCTCAGGAATGTACAGACTTAGTTGAAGCAATTCAGGCTAAGATTTTAGAAGAGACTGGCAAGCACGTTGAAGTTATGGTATACGGCGATGGTGCTTTCAAGGATCCACAGGGTAAGATTTGGGAGTTAGCTGACCCAGTTGTTTCTCCTGCTTTCACAAGCGGTCTTGTAGGAACACCAAATGAGTTAAAGCTTAAATATCTTGCTGATAATGATTTCAAGAATCTTTCAGGCGAAGCTTTAAAGGAAGCTATCTCAAATAGTATTAAATCTAAGAACGACAACTTAGTAGGTAATATGGCTTCTCAGGGTACAACACCTAGACAGCTTACAGACCTCATCGGTTCATTATGTGACCTTACAAGTGGTTCTGGTGATAAGGGAACTCCTATCATCCTCGTTCAGGGTTACTTTGATAACTTTACTGACTAAATTATAATTATTAATATTAATATAAAAAAGTCGATACTTGCTTTTTGCGGTATCGACTTTTTTTATAAATTATTATTTAATTACTACAGACTCTACTTTAACCTTTAAATACTTTGCAAAGAATGTATCCTCTCTTATATCAAATAAATTACCACTATCTATGCTCAATATAACAAATACCTTATATATTGAATATAACAAGAATAGCACAAGACAAGTTTCTAATAATATTTTAACCTTTTTATTCTCTATAAATCTTCCCTGTTCAAATAAGAATAGCATACCTAATGCCGCACATACAGAAACCTCCGTAGAAAAATCTGCAAGATATCTAAATATTACGCCACCTAAACAGAAATTCATCCAGGCCATTACAAATCCACCTATCACTGTTGATGCCAATGTAATCTTATAGGCTATGGATTTACCTTTTATTGCCATTATCACTACCGCTACTAGGCTAAACATCATAAACGGAATGGCATATAGTCCAAGGTATCCTGATACGTATAAATATCTGTCCATATTTTCAGGTTTCTTATCATTAAAGACCATTCTACCTACCTTTAAATCTTCCAATGGCTCTGCTTCAAAATAATACTTAAAGGCATCATCAAATTCGCTTATATCTAGCTTATATTTCGAAACATCTCCCACTGTTAACTGGTAATTAGTTCCAAATTCCAACGGATTGTCAAATCTGGCATTATTATAAGAGAATGAAAAAATAAATCCAGCTACTACAAACACTCCAAGGAATCCTAGTTCTGTAAGCTTCTCTTTAATATTTCTTTTGCCCATTATAAGCTTCATTATGACTACTGGAACTATAAAAAATACTGCTGTAAATGCTGTATTCACTCTTGCATGGAAGCTTAGTGCAAACATTAATCCTGCAAATAAGAAATAAATGCATCTTTTCTTATGTTCTTCCTCAAAAATACCTTTAAAGAACAAATAGGCAAACCACGTTATAAAGGCAATCGCTGATGTACATGCAATGTAATAAAATGGATTTCGCCCTCTTCCAAATAATAAATTTAAGCTTGATAAATATGAAGTATATCCTATAAGCACCTTTATCACTGAGGATACATCCTTGCCATATCTATCAAATAGCATCATAAGTAACTTTGGAAAAACTATGGCAAATATAAGCATATATATTAACTGCATAATCAATGGTGCTGGCAAAATTCCACTTAATAAATAAAATGGATACATTACTGTCACAATAGGCGTAATGCCAAAATACGAATAATATTTACCATCATAATATGCTCTATCCCATAGGAAGTCCACACCTTTACGTTGTTCTGGGTCATAAGGATTTTCAAGTGCCATTAGCTTTTCATCTACCTGCCAATCCAAATGAAGCTGACCCTTTTTAAAGGCATCAAACTGCTGTATATAAGGATCATAATCTGACACTTTATTAAGCATAGGATAATCCACATTGTGCATTCCCATATAAGATAACCAATATATAAACATAGTGGCTACACACAAGATAATCGTAATCCTAGTAGGAGTAAACCATTTCAACTTATTTTTCATCACTCTTTACCTCGTGATATTCTTTTTCTGTATTAACATTCCATACAGCAGTCTTATCTACGCTACCATTTTTAATTACATTAACTGCCTCATAAGCTGTCATCATAGAATGATCCATATTGTTATAGCGATGCTGTCCGTTTCGTCCTATACAGAACAAATTAGGTATAGTATCTAAATATGCTCTAACCTTATCAAACTCCGTATATGCTCCAAAATATGCTGGATATGCTTTCTTTACTTTAATACGAACACTATCCTTTACTACATTCTTCTCTAATACATCTATTTTTTCAAGCTCTGATATTGCAAATTTGATAAATTCATCATCACCCATATTCCACATCTCATCGCCTTCGTTGCAGAAGTATTCAAGTCCAATCCACATATATTTCTTAGGATCACATACCATATATGGCGACCAGTTATTAAATAACTGCAATCTACCTATCTTTACATCTCTTTCCTGAATATATATCCAACAATCTGGAACATCACCTGTAAGAGTTTTTACCTTTGTATTATTCTTAAGCTTCATAGAATCCACAAGCAATCCTACAGTAATAAAATCTCTGTATGGAAGGTTTGTTGCCACATCTTTTACATCTGCTGGCACATTTTCTCCAAGTCCGATTACCAAATCCTTTACAGGCATTGAAGAAAATATATAATCTGCCTTATATTCTTCCACACCCTTTTCACTCTTGCACACTAGCTTACTTATATCCTTGCTCTCAGAATCTACCTCAAAAGACTCTACCTTGCAATTCATCTTAAGCTCTCCACCCATGCTTATTATCTTCAATGCAAGAGTTTCCCATAACTGTCCTGGTCCAAACTTAGGATAATGATAGCTTTCTATAAGAGATGTTTCCACATTTTTACCTGACTTAAACGGCTTTGTAATCGCACTTGTAATAGCCTTCCACAATGATAAGCCCTTTACTCTCTGTGCACCCCAATCCGCCGATAAATACTTAGGGTTAACTCCCCATAATTTCTCTGTATAGTCCTCAAAAAACATCTCATACAAAGGCTTTCCAAAACGATTTATATAAAAGTTTGCCAAATTATCTTCCGGCAACTTTACAAAACTGCTTTTAACATATCCAAAGCCTGCCTTAATAGTACGTTTTAAACCCATATTTTTAAATGTAGCCCATTTAATCTTAATAGGATAATCGAAAAACTTTCTTAAGAAAAATATTCTAGAAATTCTATTTCTAACAAGAAATACCTTATCCTCTACTTCTGGATCTGGTCCATTAGCGGATAATTCCTTCTCTACTCCCAATATCAAATCATCTATAGAAGGCTTACCCTGCACTGGCATAAGCTCCTGCCATAATCTGTTTACCTCATCTGACTTTGAGAAAAATCTATGACCACCTATATCAATTCTATTTCCATTATACTTGGCAGTTCTTGATATACCACCTATGTATTCGCTTTCCTCTAAAATAATCGGCTTAATATCTGTTTCCTTTAGAAGATAATATGCCGCTGTAAGACCTGCAGGACCCGCTCCTATGATTATTGCTGTTTTACTACATTCACTCATTTTTCTTTCTCCAACTCTGTTTCTTTTGCTTTTCTATTTACCTTTATACACAAATACCTTTCTACCCACATAATTCCATATAAGAACTATTCCTTTAACGAAGCAAGATAGTATCACATACCAAAAGCCTTCCTTTGAACACACAAGCATTCCTACATACATAAGAACCTCTGTCAATATAAGGCCTACCACTCCTACTAAGGCAAATATGGTAAATGTCTGTGTTTTTTTCTTATTTTGTTCCTTTTGAGAATCATTTGTAAAAACAAACATCATAGACAACACATAATTGCACATAAGCCCTAACATAAATCCTGCTGCAGTAGCTATAGCCATATTCACAGGCGTCTTTTCACTATTAAATATCACTTCCACGAAGAAGGTTAATCCTGCAATGTCAACGACTGCCGATATACCTCCTACAATGACGTATCTAAACATTTCATAAAATGTTTTTCTGTTAATCAAATTATTCATTTTTCCTACTCATCCTTGCATTAATCACAATACTTAATTCTATCACATTTACACACATTTTACAACGATACTTTCTCAAGTACTTCAATTCGCAAAAGATATTACATAATTCTCATTATCGGAAACATGGCGGTTATGTAAGACGATTTTCTGCCTATAGTTTTGATTACTGCTACGAATATCCATCTACTTTTCACCGCTGTTTCGATGAACCCGTGATTTGCTAAATGCCCCCTTGATACAAGTTTATTACTGTGTGATATTTCCGATAAAACACAACATATAGCTAGGTG
>JBGVNF010000012.1:0-86184 GCA_045125245.1 Lachnospiraceae bacterium | reverse complement strand
GCTAGAGTAAAATTTTATTCGGAAAATTAAATAAAGACATAGAAAGAGGACACCCCTTTGTGATAAAGTATTAAGCGCTAACAAAAATACAAACAAAGGTAGGTGTCCTCTATGATTAAGAGTATAAAGTATTTTAACGAGAATTGCATTAAAAATTTTGAAAAATTAGAAAATGATTTTCTAAGAGAACCATTAAAGATGGCAGAGTATGTGCTATCACTAACAGAAGAGTTGCATAATCTGGGGCTGCAGATGATAAAAGAAAGCCTAGAATTAATGGATGAAATGCTTCAGGAAAGTTTATATAGAAAAGAAAAATGGAGCGTAGAAAGTCATACAAGAAAGCAGTTAATAACATCGCTTGGAGCGGTAACATATAATAAAACATTGTTTGTTAGCAAAGAAACAGGAAAAAGCGAATATTTGTTAGATAGAATTTTAGGATTAGAAAAACATGAAAGAATGACAGAAGATGCGGAAGCTAAAATGTACGAAGAGGCTGTTCAAACGTCATATCGTAGAGGTGGTATTGAAGCTAGTATTTTGTCAGAGGTTAGTAAACAGACTGTAAAAAATAAAATACATAAGCTGGAGTTTCCTGAAAATGTGGTAATAAGAAAAGATAAAAAGGTAGTAGATTATCTTTACATAGATGCAGATGAAGACCATGTATCACTACAATTCAGAGAAAAGAAAGGTGATCTTCGAGTGATAGGAGAAAACCAAAAGAATAATTGTTTAATAACGAAATTGGTATATGTCTACGAAGGAATAGAAAATGAGAGCCCAAAGAGTAAGCGACATAAATTAATTGAACCGTACTACTTTTGCAGAGTGTGTAATGGCAAAGATAATGATAGTTTCTGGGATGAAATCTATAAATATCTTAATGATAAATATGATTTAAGTAAGGTGAAGAAAATATATCTTAACAGCGATGGAGGATCATGGATAAAAGCTGGAATGAAAAGATTAGAAGGCATAACGTATGTATTAGATGAGTATCACATAGAAAAATATCTAATGAAGCTTACTAGCCATATGTTAGATAGCCAGAGCGATGCGCGAGATGAACTTAGATACGTAATTCGTAAAAAGACAAAAACAGAATTTAACGAGCTTGTTGATATATTAGAAACATATTTAAAAGATGATACAGGTATGAAACGAATGGAAGAAGCACGAAAATATATAACCTCTAATTGGACAGCAGCAAAGTTAAGACTGCGTCATAAAGATGGTGTTAAAGGATGTAGTGCAGAAGGTCATGTAAGTCATATATTATCGTCAAGAATGAGTTCAAGACCAATGGGTTGGAGTGTTAAAGGTGCATCAAAAATGGCACAAATGAGAGCGTATTATGTAAATGGTGGAGATATGCTTGAATTGGTAAGATATCAGAAAAAAGAGTTGCCAAAAGCCGCAGGAGCTGAATATACCATTTTAAGTTCGCTAGATATAATACGTTCAGAGAAAAATAGACATGGTCAATTAGGAAAATATATGGAGAGAATAAAAAACACAGTGCCACTAGAGATAAAGAAAAAAGCATACTTTCAATCTCACGTTTGGAGTTTGTAGAGAAGTGTAGATATTACACAATAAGGCTTAGTCCTCTTGATTATAGATAAAGCTGAAGAGAAAACATCTGTCAAGGACAAAGCCACAAGTGGTGCGAAGCATCCTTGACAGATGCTTTCTTTCAGCTCATAGGACAGCCAAGAGGACTAAGCCGAAGTCTGCCCGTATGGGCTATTTGTGTTGCAAAAAAGCATGAATTGATGTAGAGTAAGGAAAGATGTTTGAACTTAATATTTTATCTAGAGGTTTTAGGTGGAATCTGTCTTGTTGTTTCCGAAGGTAAATTTACGCAATCATTGAAGATAAAAAAGGATTGGTGTAACTATTTTGCTATGGTATAATGAAGGAAATGTACAAGGAGTCTATTGAGATGAAAAAGGATAAGATTGTAGCTATTATTGTGATGCTTTTTGTGTCTGTAGTAGTTATTATATATTTAAATAATGGTGCTACTAAAGGTGGTTTTTCAAATAAAGTTATAACAAAAGAAGGCTTTTATTTTGATACTTATGTTAAAATTTCCATTTATGATTGCTTAGAAAATTCCGACGCGCTAAGAGATTTTGAAACTATCCTAGATGAGGCTATAGATATATGTGCTAGGTATGAAAAAATATGCAGTCCAACTAATCCCAATAGTGAGTTGTTTTTGCTTAACAGTAATCCAGATTATTTAAATGGAAAAACTGTTGAATTGAGTACTGCTTTAGAAGATATTATCTGTAAAACAGAAGAAATCACTCTTCCTTTCCAGGAGAAATTTTCAATTTATTCTGGGGATTTATGTACTTTATGGGATTTTTCAAAGAAAAATATTCCTTCACGTGACATGATAGAAAATGCTCTTAACAACTTTAATAATCCCACTGTTAATACGCGAATTACTTTGGGTGCTTCTGCAAAAGGATTTATAGCTGATAAAATTGGAGAGCATTTAAGGAGCGTTGGAATAAATGAAGCCTTAATAGATTTAGGTGGAAATATTTTGGCTATAGGTGATAAATACAATGATTCCTTATATGGAATAGGTATAAAAAAGCCATTTAGCGATAATTCTAACCCCATATGTGCTGTAAAGATTAAAAATAAATCAGTTGTAACTTCAGGTATATATGAACGATATTTTGAAGAAAACAACAAAATATATCATCATATAATCGATACTTCAACGGGCTATCCTGTGGAAAACGATATCTTATCTGTTACTATTATAGCAGACAGTTCTCTTGTGGCAGATTGTTATAGTACAGGTTTTCTACTTATGGGTAAGGAATTTGCTTTAAATATGGCTAATAATAAGACATACGAAGATATTGAGTGTATTATTATCGATAAGGATTATAATATCTATTTATCAAATGGACTAAAGGACGACGGTGAATTTATTACACTCAAATAATATTTCTAAATAATCATGACCACCCGTCAAACGGGTGGTTTGCTCGCCCCTATAAGGGGCAGTTACCGGCCAGCGCCTAAAGACGCTGGCTTTCACTTTGTTCAAGCCTTAACGCCCTTGACTCGTCGCAGCCCTTGAAAGGGCGTTTGTACTACTTGCTACCCTTAAAAGGGTCTTCGTACTCTTTGACGCTTAATTTATCCATTGCAATATCGTGACTTTCTTGCTCTTGAATATACTTTTTGATAGTTGCTTCATTTAAACCTACTGTACTCACATAATATCCTTCTGCCCAGAAATGTCTATTTCCAAACTTATACTTTAGATTTGCGTGCTTATCAAATATCATTAATGCACTTTTACCTTTGAGATACCCCATAAATTGTGATACACTCAATTTGGGTGGTATACTTACCAGCATATGCACGTGGTCTGGCATAAGATGCCCTTCTATAATCTCTACACCTTTGTAATCGCATAGCTTTTTCAGTGTATCTCTGATACTTTCTTTGTATTGATTATAGATAATTTTTCTTCTATACTTAGGAGTGAACACTATGTGGTATTTACACATCCATTTAGTGTGTGCTAAACTATTTGCCTTATTGGCCATTAAAATCACCTTTCCTTTCGTTATAAATTGGCTTGAACAACCTTATTATAACGGAAAGGTGATTTTTTTGTATAACAAACACCGCGCACCCGCATAGCGGGTGGTTGATATTTCGCACGCTTCGCGAGCTCAACAGGGTCACGACCCATAATATTACATAGAAGAAGGTCAGCAAACAGCTGACCTTCTTCTATGATTATCATTTATAGTTGATTTGCAAATATAATTCAATTTACATATGTGCTGCCATATGAGCTTTTTCAAATTCGTCTGCAGGAGCTGGTCTTCCGAATAAGTATCCCTGCATAGTATCTGGCAATAACTTACATATCTTATCCTGCTCTTCTACGTTTTCAATACCTTCTATACATACTGTAACATTTATGTTATGTGCCATATCAATAATATGATTGATAACATTGTAGATATTATCATCTTCCATAGCTTTATTTACAAACGAACGGTCAATCTTGATAACATCAACATTGAAGTTCTGCAAATATGCAAGATTTGAATATCCGGTACCAAAATCGTCAAGCGCTAACTTTATACCCTGATTATTAAAGATTTTAATAAGCTTTTTAACAGAAGTATCATTCTCAAGATATCCGCTTTCAGTAAACTCAAATGTAACATACTTTGGATCTATACCAACCTTCTGAATAACATTAATGATATCCAATGCTACATTACTCTTTCTAATCTGAATATATGATAAATTAATGTTAATCTTAAATTCTGGAATAATCTTTTGCCATTCTTTACACTGCTTGATAGCTGTGTATGCAACCCATTTTCCTACAGGAACTATAAGACCACTATCCTCGAGAATAGGTATAAATTGTGCAGGAGATAATTTACCATATCTGTCACACTCCCATCTAAGAAGTGCCTCAGCACCTATCAATTTCTTAGTTTTTGAATCAATAAGTGGCTGATAATAAACTTCATATCCCTCGAAATTATTGTTGATAGAATCACGAAGTAATTCTTGGATATTTAATACCTGTACATTTTCAAGGTAATCTTCCTCTTTATATCCTACAACACAGTTTCTACCGTTTTTCTTTGCTCTGTTTAATGCAAAATCAAGCTTAACCTTCAATTCTTCAAATCTTATATTTGCATTAGCGATAAATACACCACCTGATATAGTAAACACTATTTCATAGTCATGATCTGCAATCATCTGATCAAGTATGCTTCTGATAGCATAATACATATCCTTTGCATCATTTATATCACCATCAGTTCTTATAACGAATTCATCACCTTCTATACGATAGATTCTTGATTCTGATCTTACGCACTCCCTTATAGCATCGCCAACAAATTCTAAGGCCATGTCACCACCAGTAAGACCAAACTTCTGGTTAATACCCTTGATATTATCAATACCGATTATCAAATATGCTCCGCTATAATCCGGATTCTCTTCCATGAATTTTTTATAATTTATTCGAAGCTGATTATGATTTAAAAATCCTGTTAAATCGTCAGCTTTTCTTGTGATACCTAAACGATGTATTCTACCAACAAGAATACAATCATTACTATCTCCAGTATCAAAAACCTTTCCTCTACAGCTAATCCATGATGACTTACCCTGCTTATCAAGCCAACGATATTCTAAATCATGAGTTATGCTTTTTCCTTCTTTGATTAAATTCAAATCAGTTATTAACAATGCTTTGTCATCTGGGTGTACAGCATTAAGAATATATTCTGTAGCATTATAAAATCTAGTAGACGGTAAATCATAGAAATCTAATGCTCCAGGTGATATTCTAAAAAAATCATTATTTAAATCATATATATAGATATAGTCTTCTGTACACTCTGATAATATATGTAGTATTGCTTCATACTGAGATTCTACTTTATGTTTTGTAGATATATCCATTATATACAGCCTCCTTTGTAATTTACGCATACTTTAATATAAATTTATCATATTAATAAAAAAATGTCCACCATATTATGCATAAATCGCGGAGCAAGTACTCTAGAAAGAGTGACTTGCTCCGCTTTGTTCTGATTTTTATTTATTTTTCGGTAATTTTTCAATTATCTTTGCTGGACATTTCATTGCACATACACCACAACCAATACATTTGTCATAATCGATATATGCAATATTATCAATTACATGAATTGCATCGAACTTACAGTTCTTTTCACATAATTTACAACCGATACAACCTTTACTACATGCAGCCTTTACATTTACACCTTTATCCTTAGAATTACATCCTACAAATACTTTGCTCTCATAAGGAACTAATTCAATAAGATTTTTAGGACATTCTTTTATACATTTACCACAGGATACACACTTTTCTCTGTCTACAACTGCTATTCCATTAACAATGGATATAGCATCAAAGTCACACACTGCCACACAAGAACCAAATCCCATACATCCATATGAACATTTCTTTGGTCCATTTCCTGTAACATACACTGCCTCTTTACAGCTTGCATTTCCGTGATATTCATAGTTTAAAGGTGCTGATTCACAATCACCACTACACTTTACATAAGCGACAAATTTAGTAGAAGAAACCTCTGTACCCATAATTTCTGCAATCTTTTCAGCTACGGCCGCACCGCCTACCGGACAACCATTGGCTGACGCATTTCCCTTGGCGATTGCTTCTGCCATAGCATCACAGCCTGCATATCCACAACCACCACAGTTGCTTCCAGGTAACACTTCTCTTACCTTTATCTCTTTTTCATCTACTTCTACTTCGAATACTTTTCCAGCGTACCCCAATAATACACCGATTATTAATCCAGTAACACCTACAACAAGGCAGGCAACTAATATACTTACAATATTCATCAACCTACCTCCTTAAAATATACCACTAAAGCCACTAAAAGCTATAGCCATAAGTCCAGCTGTAACTAAAACAATAGGCATTCCCTTAAAGGCTGGAGATATATTATTGTACTCCATTTTCTCTCTAAGGCCTGCAAGTATTACTATAGCGATAGTAAATCCAATAGCAGTTCCCATAGAATTAACTACTGACTGAATAAATGTATATTCCTTTTGAACATTTATAATAACCACGCCAAGAACTGCACAGTTTGTTGTAATCAAAGGTAAATATACACCCAATGCCTTATATAAAGCTGGGCTGAATTTCTTTAAGAACATTTCTACAAACTGTACCAAAGCAGCTATCAATAAAATAAATACAATAGTTTCAAGATATTCTACATTGAAAGGAACAAGTATCAATGCATATACACCATAACATAATATAGATGCAATAGTCATAACAAAAATAACTGCTCCACCCATACCTAATGCAGTCTTAGTCTTTTTTGATACACCAAGAAATGGGCATAAACCTAAGAACTGACTTAATACAACGTTATTAATAAGGGCAGTAGCAACTGCAATTTTTAATAATTCGCCCATCTTACTCTTCCTCCTTTACTGTATCATCACTTTTGCTTTCGCAAACAGTCTGACAAGCTGCACAATTACCGTTGCAACCAGTCTCTTCCTTAGGCTTTTTACCTGAAGAAAGCTTAACCTTATTCTGTATAGCAACTAAGCATGCAAGTACAAAAAAGGCACCTGGCGCAGAGCCGATAATTCTTATAGGTTCAATTGAATCTGGAATAATAGTTTTTCCAAAAATTTTACCAGATCCTATTATTTCTCTCAAAGCACCTAATGAACCTAAACCTATAGTAAATCCAAGTCCCATACCTATACCATCAAAAAGTGAAGGAATAACCGGATTCTTAGAAGCATAAGATTCTGCTCTACCAAGAATAATACAATTTACAACAATAAGTGGTATATATATACCTAAAGATGCATTTAATGAAGGCAAATAAGCTTCAAGTAAGAATTGCACCATAGTAACAAAGCTGGCAACAACAACTATAAATGCCGGCACTCTCGCTTTGTCTGGAATAATCTTTCTAAGCATTGATATAAATACGTTAGAAAGAGCTAAAACTACTGTAGTTGTAAGTCCCATACCTATACCATTTATACAAGATGTAGTAACTGCAAGGGTTGGACACATACCAAGCATCATAACAAATGTAGGATTTTCCTTTATGATACCATTGAATAATCTTTCAAAGCAGACTGAAAAAATATTTGATTTCTTTTCATTACTCATTGATATCACCTCCTAAAATCTGTACAAGTGCAACATATGCTGCATTCACACCATTTGTAATAGCTCTTGTAGTAATAGTTGCGCCAGATATAGCATCGATTTCATTAGGTAAACCTGACGAATTATCTTTATCCACCACGAATTCACCACCACTTTTACCTACAAAAGACTTAATAAATGATGCATTCTTCGCTTCCATACCTAAGCCCGCTGTCTCTGAAATAGAAAGATATGATATACCTGTAACTGTACCATTTTTTAAGAATCCTACTGTGAATTTAATATCTCCACCGTAGCCTTCCTTAGATGTCACAGTGACAGCATATCCGACAGTAGCATTATCTGTAATAGCCTCAACAGCCTCATTTACTACAACCTTCTTTTCAGAATAACCTGCTTTTTTTAGATTATCTTTAAATGCTTCAATCTCACTTAAATCTACATCTTTAAATTCTATATTCTTGGTATCTACATCTTTAAATTCTTCTTTACCTTTAAAATAATCTGTAAATACAGTCTTAAAAGCGTTGATTCTAGTAAGTTCGGCCTGCTTTGCTCTAGGTGCTTTAGTAACTTCATATACAACACCTAACATTAAGCCTGCCACAAGTGTTATTGCAAAAAGGACGAGAGCATCTTTAACTAAACTTTTCATTTACTTCTCCTCCTTTTTTTTCATATTTTTGTAACCAAACGGTCTAGGTCTTGTCACCTTATCAATTAATGGCACAAGTAAATTTCCAAATATGATTGCAAAAGAAACACCTTCAGCACTAGGTCCAAAGATTCTAAATATAGCAGTTAAAATACCTATAATAATACCAAATACAATTCTACCTACTGGTGTAATAGGTGATGTAACATAATCAGTCGCCATAAAAAATGCACCAAGTATAAGACCACCACCACATAAATGTGTTAATAAATAACCGAAATCAAATGTTTTATCACCAAATAAAACGATAAAAATACTAAATGATAATATGTAGAAGAAAGGTATTCTAAAGTCGATAACCTTCTTAATAAGCAAATAACTAGCTCCTATAAGAAGTGCGATAACACTTGTTTCTCCTATAGTTCCACCAATAGTACCTATAAACATTTCTTTTACACTATCTACCTCACCGTTAGTTTTAAGAACAGCTAAAGGTGTTGGTCCTGTGACACCATCATATACAAATGTTGTCATTCTTACACCAAATGATAATACCAAGAAACATCTTGCACCAAGTGCTGGGTTCATAAAGTTCTGTCCTATACCGCCATAAAGCTGTTTAATAACAATTATGGCAAAGGCTGAACCTATAATCGCCATCCAAATAGGGAATGTTGATGGTAAGTTAAGTGCTAGCAATAAACCTGTAACTGCAGCACTCATATCTGAAATAGTAACAGTCTGTTTCATTCCTTTTTGGAATATAAATTCAAAGAAAACTGCACTTCCCACACATACCAATATCAAAAGTGCTGCATGTAATGCATTATCACCTGCGTTATAAACACCAAAAATTGTAGCAGGTATCAATGCAATAATAACATCCAACATAATAGATGTGGTTGTGTTATTATCTCGAACATGAGGGTTCGATGATACTTTGTATAAATTACTCATATTTGAAACCTCCTACTTTTTTCTGCTTGCTAATATGTCTTTACGCATAGATTTTATAGACTGTGTAAGATTGCGCTTTGCTGGACATATATATGAACAACATCCACATTCACAACATTCCATACCAAAATTCTCTATAAATCCTTCTCTGTCTCCATGCTCTGCCATAGTTGCTAATCTAGATGGCATAACTCTACCTGGACATACTTCGAGACATTTACCACAGTTAATACATGCAGACGCTTTAGAAGAAGCTACCTGATCCTTTTTAAAGGCCAATATGGCGCTAGTACCTTTAGTAACAGGTATATCTGTAGTAAATACAGCAACGCCCATCATAGGTCCACCGGCTATTATCTTTTCTGGTGTTCTTTTAAATCCACCCGCTGCTTCGATAACCTCATTAAAACTAGTACCAATAGGCACTAAGTAATTACCTGGTTCAGCCACTGCATCACCTGTTATGGTTACAACTCTTGTATATAGCGATTTATGATTTATAATTGCATTGTAGATAGCAAACATAGTGTCTACATTATTTACCACGCAACCTACATCCGCTGGTAACATACTAGAGTTAACCTCTCTACCAGTTAACGCATATATTAGAGCTCGTTCACCACCCTGTGGATACTTTGTATATACGCCTTTTATCTCTATGTTAGATTCATTTTTTGTTAATTTTTTAAGATTCACTATAGCATCAAGCTTATTATCCTCTATAGCTATAATTCCTTTAGCATTTTTAAACAATGAAAGTACAATCTTTAAACCTTCAATTAACACTTCTGGTTCTTCAATCATTCTTCTGTAATCCGATGTCAAATATGGTTCACATTCTGCGCCATTTACGATTACATACTGGATTTTATCATCATCCTTAGGTGTAAGCTTGACATTAGTTGGGAATCCAGCTCCACCCATTCCTACTATACCTGCTTCCTTAATTGCTGCTCGAATATCTTCCTTAGACATTTCATCATAAGCTTTATGCTCTAATATAGCTTCTTCGTAGCTTTCATCATTTTCGATTATGACACAATTAACCATTGTACCATTAGCAACTTGGCGTGGTTCAATCTTTTTCACTGTACCTGAAACTGATGAGTGAACATTTGCAGAAATAAATCCTGCTGCTTCACCGATTTTTTGTCCAACAAGCACTCTATCACCAACTTCTACACATGGTGACGCAGGTGCACCAATATGCTGACTAAGTGGAATAACTATTTCTCCCTTAGGTGTTAATGTCTTGATAGCCTTAGCCTTTGATAAAGCTTTTCCATCTTTTGGGTGAATACCACCCTTAAAAGTCAAAATAGACATACACGACCTCCTTCATAATAATATTATAATTCTATTACAAAATGTGTTTTTTCTCAATAGTAATAGAAAAATTATTGGCATTTTTTCTATTTTTTTGTATATTTTTTTGATATAATAAATTATCGATATTTATGAAAATCAAATCGCAGTTTTATAACAACTCCGATTATATAAAAAGGGCTATATTATGGAAATAATTACAACTGATACTAAAATTAATTATGAAAATTTTAAAACTACTTATGACCATATAGATTTTACAGATTCATTATTTTTTGATATTGAAACTACTGGCTTTACTGCGAAAAATACAAAGCTATATATGATAGGTGTCCTTTATGTTTCTAAAGAAACAAACACCTTTCATACGATACAATGGTTTCTTGATAATTACGAAGATGAAATCAATATATTGAAAGCTTTTTTTGATTTTGCCAGTAAATTTAATACACTTATACATTTTAATGGAAACGGCTTTGATTTACCGTATTTGGAAGCCAAAGCTACAATCTTGGATTTTTCTTTAGATTTTAATACCTTTAAACATATAGATTTGTATAAATCTAGCACTAAACTTAAAAATTTTTTTAAAACAGAAAATCTAAAACTTAAAACAATTGAACAATTTTTAGGATTAGAGCGAAAAGATGAGTTCTCTGGTAAAGAGCTTATCAAGGTTTACGAAGAATATATGAAAACAAAGGATAATAACCTTAAAGAATTCTTATTACTTCATAATTATGAAGATTTAAAGGGAATGCTAACTGTTATAGATATTTTATCATATAGCAGCATGTTAAATTTAGGATTTTCATTTAAATGCTTTTCCATTGAAGAAAATAAAAATGAGCTTATATTAGAATTTATATTAGATATTCCTGTTCCAAAAAGAATATCTGTAGCACATGATCATATATATATGACAGCATATGATTCCAAATTAAAGATAAAAGTCCCTCTATATATGGGTGAATTGAAATTCTTTTATGAGAACTATAAGGACTACTACTATCTTCCAGCTGAAGATATGGCAATCCACAAAAGTGTAGCCACCTACGTTGATAAAGATTACAAAATCAAAGCTAAGGCTGCTAACTGTTATATACGTAAATCAGGTATATTTTTAAAACAGTATACAACCATTGTAAATCCTTATTTTAAAAAGAATTTTAATGATAAATATTCTTATTTTCAGTGGAATGAAGATATAGAGAATAATAGTTCACTTATAGAAGAATATACTGGTCATATATTAAATTATCTTTCACTTTTAAAGTAACAAAAAATACCAGTTTAAAAATTTTCAATCTCCATATAATAATCCTGTAAACAGCAAGCAAATAAATTGATGTTGTACTGCAACTACAATAACATTTGATTGATGTTTAAAAAAAGGATTGGAGGAAATGAAAATGACAAGTTCATCAAATAAGACAAATGTTCCAGAGGCTAAGTCAGCTATGAACAGATTCAAAATGGAAGTTGCATCAGAGCTTGGTGTGCCTTTAACAGATGGTTATAATGGTAATTTAACTTCTGCTCAGAATGGTTCTGTTGGTGGTTATATGGTTAAGAAGATGATCGAAGCTCAGGAAAGACAGATGGCTAACAAGCAGTAACTACTGCTGTAGTTTATTTAAAACTATCTTAGCAAAAAAACAGGCGAACCTTTATAGGTTCGCCCTTGTTTTATCTAAATTAATCTTCAAATTTCTTTGCTCTAGCAATTGATGCAAATATATCAGCAAGGATCAATGTTACAAGACCTAAATCTACTGGAATAAAATTAAATGCAAATAAACCGCGCTTATCTGATGCAAAGTCTACAACGAAGCATACAACAATAAGAAGCATTGCAAAATAACCACTTACTAACATTCCCATAGAAGCCTTCTTTGAATTTGTAAAGCCCTTGATAATATTCATAATTAAATATACTGCCAATGTTACAAGTCCTAATATAAGTGCTATACCATAATAGCAATCTGTAAGGTTTGCATTTGAATTGCCACCAAAATAACTTTTTAATAATGTAACAGCTTCTTTACCTGCAGCTATTCCATAATAAATAGTATGTAATACAGCTACTGCAACAAAACCTACACTCTTTATTATAGAAGTTGCGTTTGACTTAGATACTGCATATGTAATAACAAATATAGAAGTTAAACAAAATGCAATATTTTCAAATGCCATTCCTAATTCTTTGCTCTTAAATCCAGATAAGCAAATCATAACTGAAGCTGCGATAGATATAATAGCAAATAAAATAGCTGGTATTAAAGCCTTTGAACTCTTTTTCTTAGGCTGGCTCATCGTCATATATGGTGCATTCTGAACGTATGGCTGTCCGCCAAATGGCTGCTGCATCTGATTAAACGGCTGATTATATGGCTGATTAAATGCAGGCTGCTGCATCTGATTATAAATCTGATTAGCAAATGTTGGCTCAACTGGTGTTTCTTCTGCAACTGGTGTTTCTTCTACCACATTTACTGTAACCTCAGCTATTTCTGGCTGCTCATATATAGCCGCATTAACTTCTTCTGAAACTTCTTCAACAGGTGCTGCTGGTACCTCAGCTATTTTAGCGCCACATTGAATACAAAATATTGAATTATCTTCGAGCTGTGCTCCACAATTTGTACAAAACATAATTATATCTCCTTTTTTTCCCATAATATAAACATTTTATAACAATTTTTTAACTAGGTCAACATATTTATAATCTTTTCCAAATGCATACCATGAGATGCTTTTACAAGAATTGTATCATTTACTTTTAATATATTATGATACTCTTCTAAAAATTCATCTAATATATCAAAATGAACACATTCACCCTTATATTCATTAGAAATAGCATATTCTTCAATATATTTACTTAGATGTCCAATTGTAATTAATAGTTCAATATCTTTTTGGGCAAGATATTCACCTATATCTCCATGAAGTTCCTTTTCATTCTCTCCAAGTTCAAACATATCACCTAAAATTGCAACTTTTCGAGTGTTTGCATATGCTAATACATCAATTGAAGCCTTCATAGATACAGGATTGGCGTTATAACAGTCATCAATCAATGTATATTTGTCATTTTTGATGATATTTACTCTTCCGCCCACAGGTTCCATCTTTTCAATACCCTTTTTCATATCATCAGGCTCAACACCTAATAAACTGCCAACTGCACATGCTGTCAGTGCATTTAACACCATATGTTTTCCTGGCAATGGAATATTAATATCAACCTCTTTACCTGCAATATTTACAACGCATTTTGTTCCTTCTATACCACTTTCTACTGTTTCAGTAATATAGGAATATGCTTTTTTATCATTATAGCTTATAAATATTGGTGTTTTACCATTGACATTATCTATGGTAGCTAATTTATCATCATCTAAATTAAGTACATACTCAGCATTATCCTTAGCATATTTAAACATAGATGTTTTCTCTTTCAATACACCATCTCTGTCTATTAAATACTCCAAATGACAATAACCAATATTTGTTATAACACAGATATCCGGATTAGCAATAATTCCAAGTGGCTTCATATCTCCAAAATGGCTTATACCCATCTCTATTACAGCAATTTCGTGATTATTTCTTATTTTTAATATGGTTAATGGCAAACCTATTTCGTTGTTGAAATTACCCTCTGTTTTTAAAACATCATATTTCTCACTTAAAACAGCAGCTATAAATTCCTTTGTACTAGTCTTTCCAACACTTCCAGTTATACCGACCACTTTTACATCTAAGCCATCTCTATAAAACTTAGCCATATCTTTAAGACTTTCTGTTGAGGAATCAACTAATATATATGGTTTGTTTATATTTAATTCTCTTTCACTTACTACTGCCAAGGCGCCTTTATTAAATACATCCTCTACAAAATCATGACCATCAACTCTTTCGCCTTTTATGGCTATAAATAGATAATCTTCTTTAACCTGCCTGCTATCTATAACCACACCTTTTGTTGTGATTCCTTCATAGCCTTCACCATTATATAATTTTCCGCCTACCGCATTCGCAATAGCTTCTAGGGTCATATTTTTCATAACGTTACCTGCTTTTCATTCTTATTTAACCGCAGTTACTTCGTAGCTGGGATTTTATTAATAGATACTTCAATAAGAAGCTCACATAATTCTGGATAATCAATTCCCATTGCCTTCGCTTCTTGTGGAAGTAAACTTGTAGGAGTCATACCCGGCAATGTATTAGCTTCTAAGCAATAACAATTACCTTCTTTATCCAGTAAAACATCAACTCTACAATATGTATTAAGCCCCAATGCCTTAGCTGCTTTAACAGCTGCTTCTTGCATTTTCACGCCAATACTTTCCTCCACATTAGCAGGACACACCTCAAGAGTTGTTCCGTTATATTTATTTGCATAATCATATGCTTCGCCTTCCCCAGTGATAATTTCAATAACTGGATAAGGCTTATATGCTATGACTCCAACAGAAAATTCTCTACCGATAATTCTTTCTTCTACAATCAATGTATCTTCATATGCAAATGCTTTTTCAAGAGCTGACTTATATTCTTCATCATTATTTGCAAAATATACACCTATTGAAGAACCACCACAATTAGGCTTAACAACTACCGGATATTTCAAATTCTTATCTGTCGGAAACATAATGTTATCTTTTTTGTCTATCTTATATCCTTTTGCCATAGGTACATTATCGCTATAGAAAATCTTTCTTGAAACAGCCTTATCCATAGCCATAGCGCTCTCTAAATAATCTGCTCCTGTATATTTTATACCTAATAGGTCAAAAGTTGCCTGTACTTTTCCATCCTCGCCACATGCACCGTGAAGTCCCATAAATACACAGTCTGCAGCCTTGCATAGTTCTAATACATTTGGTCCAAAAAATTCTTTTCGTTCCTTCTTAAGTACTTCTAAATCACCTGCAGTCTCTTTTATATATTCAAGTTCCTTTTCAATACTAAATTCTTTATCAAAAATATTACCTATATCTAACCCTTCGTGTCCAACAAATACATCCATAAGAATCGCTGCGTGACCTTTACTTCTAAGTGCCTTGCACACCTCTCTTCCAGTAACTAAAGATACATCTCTCTCTGTACTTGTTCCACCACATAATACTACGATTTTCATAAAATCATCTATCTCCAATCCAATATTTATATTATTTATTATATGTCATATCATATAATAATCTATTTTTATGATTATATTTTTAAAAACACAACCAAAATATAGTATAACACAAAAAATTATAACATTGTATAGAAATTTAGCATTATAAGTTTATTGTATAATGCATATCTATATATTTATCAAGTTTGTGCTTTAATACTTCACTTTCTTCAGTTTTTAAGACTATTGTTCCCTCTGTTACTTCCTTTAATATATCGGCTGTAAGCTTCAAAGTAGAAGCGTCTGCATATATATCACCTAGCTTAAAGGACATATCTCCACTTTGCCTTATACCAAAGAAATCTCCTGGTCCTCTCAAGGACAAATCTTTATTAGCTATATAAAATCCATCATTTGAACTGTTTAATATCTCTAGACGTTCTCTTGTATCCTTATTTTTTGCACCTGAAACAAATATACAATAAGATTGTGCATTGCCTCTTCCTACACGTCCTCTTAGCTGATGAAGGCCCGCTAATCCAAAGCGTTCAGCATCTTCAACCATCATAACTGTAGCATTTGGTACATTTACACCTACCTCAATTACTGTAGTAGAAACAAGGACACTTATATCATTTTTAGCAAAGCGATCCATTATGTCATTTTTCATAGAAGGTTTCATTTTTCCGTGAAGATATTCAATTGTAATATCTTCAGGCAATTCTTCCTTTAATTTCTTCGTATAAGAAATAACATCACATAAGTCACTATTATTTTCGCCTTCTTCCATAGGCTCAACCATTGGACATATAATATATGCTTGATGACCACTTCTTACTTGATTTTCTATAAACTTATATGCATTTGGACGATAATTTCTATCTACTACACAATTTTTTATAGGAAGTCTGTTAGAAGGCATCGTATCAATTACAGATATATCCAAATCACCATATAAAATTATGGCTAAAGTTCTCGGTATAGGGGTTGCGCTCATAACGAGAATATGCGGAGTATTACCCTTTTCATTTAGCTTTTCTCTCTGTTTTACGCCAAATCTGTGTTGCTCATCAGTTATTACAAGAGCTAAATTCTTATAAATAACCTTTTCTTGTATAAGTGCATGGGTACCAATTACAATATCCACACGACCTTCTTCTATATCTTTATATATTTTTCTTTTATTAGCTGCCGTAACTGAGCCTGTAAGAAGTATTGCATTTATTTTTAAGTCATATTTAGCAATCAATTCACATAAGGATTCGTAATGTTGGCTGGCAAGAACCTCTGTAGGCACCATAAGCGCCCCTTGATATCCTTCACTTACCACATCTAGAAGTGATAAAAACGCAATAATTGTTTTACCACAACCTACGTCACCCTGTACAAGTCTATTCATAACATTTGTAGATGACATATCCTGCCTTATCTCTTTTAAAACCTTAATCTGAGCCTCAGTCAGCTTATAAGGAAGTTCGCTAATCACTCTATCACTTACATCATTATTTTTAATTATAAAATTGTTATCCAGTATTTGCTCGTTATCTTTAAAGCTTCTAAGAGCCATTAAAAATATAAAAAACTCATCAAATATAAGCCTTTTTCTTGCTTCAATAACCTTTTCTTTATTTTCCGGAAAATGAACAGCTTTTATAGCTTCCTTATACTCCATAAGACTTGCCCTTTTCCTAATAATTTCTGGAAGATAATCCGCTTCTTCTGATAAATTCTTTAGTGCTACACTTACAGCCTTTGTTATCATATTATTACTAAGTCCTTTTGTAAGCGGATAAACTGGTTGAAGAACACCTAATTTCTTTTCATAATCTCCCAAAGAAAAAATAACAGGTTGCTCCATAACAGGATTTCTTTCGAATTTATCTCTTTTTATCTGTCCACGAAAAATATATTTATAGCCAATCTTTAAACTATTTTTAAGATATGGCATATTAAACCATGTAAGTTTTAATATTTCACCATTGTTATCTTTAATATTTACAGATAAAATATTTAAATTTCTAATTTTTAAGTTAACTGGATTAGATACTATAACACCTTCTACAGCCGGTATACCATTTGTTGAATCAATCATATTAAGTGTTACAGGTGGTGTAAACCAATCATAATTTCTTGGATAGTATTCAATTAAGTCTCTGTCAGTATAGATAGATAGCTTATTAAAAAGCTTTTCCGTCTTTTCTCCTATACCTTTAATATCTCTAACGTTCATTTATATCCTATCTCCTACAAATAAATCGCAATAAATTAAATTGCCATAAATTATCCCAAAAGAAGCTTTCGCATAACACGAAAGCTTCTTAATATTACTCGATTGATACAAGATAATAATATATTGGCTGACCGCCGTAATTAACTTCAACTTCAACCCCAGAACATACCTCGCTAACCTTTTCTGCGATAGCTTCAGCATCTTCTTCAGTTACGTCAGCACCATAATATATACTGATAAGCTCTGATTCATCATCAACAAGCTCCATTATCATCTCTACTGTTGTATCAGCTATATCCTGACCTACAGCCACAATGCCCTGGTCACCGATACCCATTATATCATTTTCTTTAATAACCTTACCATCAAGTTCAGTATCACGTACTGCATATGTCACCTGACCTGTCTTAACTCTAGACATCTCCGCTGTCATACGCTCTACATTCTCTTCCACAGAACAATCTGGAATAAAATTAATAAGCGCTGTAATACCCTGTGGAACAGTCTTTGAAGGAATAACAACTACTTTCTTATCTTCCACAAGACTTTCAGCCTGATTTGCTGCCAATATAATATTCTTATTATTTGGAAGAACATATACTACATCAGCATTAACCTTATCTATAGCATTTAAAATATCTTCAGTACTTGGATTCATTGTCTGACCACCTTCAATAATGTAGTCAACACCAAGTCCCTTGAATATCTCATTGACACCTTCACCAACTGAAACTGAGATAAATCCAGCATCCTTGTGTGGCATCTCTTCTTTTGCAGCTTCTTCCTTAGCGGCAGCAGCCTGCTTTTCAGCTTCCATTATAAGTCTTTCCTGATGCTCTTCACGCATATTATCAATCTTCATCTTTGTAAGTGAACCAAATGTTAAGCCCTTCTGAATAGCAAGACCTGGATCATTAGTATGAACATGAATCTTTACAATATCATCATCAGCAACACATACAATTGAATCACCAATAGACTCTAAATATGCCTTGAATTCTCTCTCATCCTTGTCTGTAAAATCCTTCTCAAGCATGATAATGAATTCTGTACAATAACCAAACTTAATATCAACTTCATCCTCAGATGATACAACATTAACTGTTGCACTTCTAGCACCTTCAATAGTAAAATCAATCTCTTTACCAAGGAAACAATCAAATGCGCCCTTAAGTACCTGCATAAGACCCTGTCCACCAGAATCTACAACGCCTGCCTGCTTTAATACAGGTAACATCTCTGGTGTCTGACTTAACACATAATCACCATGATCTAATGCTTCCTTAAAAATAACCTCTAAATCATCAGTCTTAGAAGCAACCTCTATAGCCTTCTCAGCAACACCCTTGGCAACTGTAAGGATTGTTCCCTCCTTAGGCTTCATAACTGCCTTATATGCAGTCTCTACGGCTCTCTCAAAAGATTTAGCAACAACCTCTGCATTAATCTCTTTTACTTCCTTAATCTCTTTAGTAAATCCTCTAAAAAGCTGTGATAAAATAACACCCGAATTACCTCTTGCTCCACGAAGAGATCCTGAAGAAATAGCTTTTGCTAATGTTTCAAACTCAGGATTTTCTATTGCACTAACCTCTTTTGCAGCAGACATTATAGTAAGAGTCATATTTGTACCTGTGTCTCCATCTGGAACAGGGAATACATTTAACTCATTAATCCATTCTTTTTTAGCTTCAAGGTTCTTAGCACCTGCTAAAAACATCTTCTGCAATAACTTAGCGTCTATAGTAGTAATAGCCACGACAATTTTCCTCCTTAAATGTTAAAAAAAGCCACTTAATATATATATAATACTTTTTTAATAATTGCAACCTTATTTATTAATCAATTATTCTAACGCCTTCAACGAAGATGTTAATCTTAGTTACCTTAAGGCCTGTGAATTCTTCTACCTTATATCTAACATTCTCCACAAGATTGTCCGAAACAGATGAAATATTAACACCGTATGATACAATTACATGGAAATCAATTGTTATTGAATTATCCTCATCAATTGTAACATCAATTCCTTTAGTAATGCTTTCCTTCTTTAAAAGTTTTACTAAACCATCTGTCATACTAACAGCCGCCATACCCACGATACCAAAACATTCTACTGCTGTAGTTCCTGCGTACTTTGCAATAACGTTTTCATCAATTAATATATCGCCTAATTCATTTGTTATTTTTGCTTTCATAACGCAACCTCCATAATTATACTGAATTTTTTATAGTATATCACATTATTATAAAAAAGAAAACCAAAAAAAATTCATAAAGTGCTTGCAAAATATCTCTTCATCTGATAAAATTACCACTGTTGTGGATTGCGATAAGGCAACCAAATTGATTTAAGGAGGTGCAATCATGGCTAAATGTGCAATTTGTAGCAAGGGTGCTCACTTCGGAAACAGCGTGAGCCATTCTCATAGAAGATCAAACAAAATCTGGAGTGCTAATGTTAAATCAGTTAAGGTAAACGTTAACGGAGCTTCTAAGAAGATGTACGTTTGTACTTCTTGCTTAAGATCAGGTTATGTTGAGAGAGTTTAATTATTAAACATACCAATTTATTTAAATTAATTGCAATTTATTTAAACCAAATCGTAGTTGTTTAACAATTGCGATAAAAGAAAAAGGAGTTTTTAAAACTCCTTTTTTTCTTACTCTCCTAGCACTTTCTTTGCCACATCTACACTTTCCTTTGCATCCTTGGCATAAAAATCAGCGCCTATTTTCTTAGCATAATCTTCTGTCAATACTGCTCCACCTACTACAACCTTACAATCCACATTATTTTCTTTTAAAAGCTTTATAGTTTCTTCCATAGATACCAATGTAGTTGTCATAAGCGCAGATAAACCTACAAGCTTAGCTTCATGTTGAATAGCTGCATCAACTACAGCCTGATATTCAACATCCTTGCCTAAATCAATTACTGTATATCCATAATTTTCAAGAAGTACCTTAACTATGTTCTTGCCTATATCATGAATATCTCCTTTAACTGTAGCAAGGATTATTTTCCCTTTACTTACTGACTGGCCACCTATTTTGTTCATCTTATCCTTTATAGCCTCAAAACAGCCCTGAGCTACTGAAGCAGATAAAATCAACTGTGGCAAGAAAATCTTACCCTTCTCAAACATTGCGCCAGTCTTATCTAATGCTGGAATAAGTACATTATTTATAAGAATCATTGGATCATAATCATCATCCTTAAGTAATTCTTTTGCTATATTTATACCTTCAGATTTTAATCCCTTTTCTATGGCTATACTTAATTTATTATATAACTCATTACCATCTGAAACATTTTTATTATCTGAATTGTCCTTATTAGATATTACCGATGTGTTCCCAGTAGACACATTAACATTGGCTCCGTTAGGGACTAATACCGTTTTAACAGTGACATCAGAATAATTTTCTATAAATTCCATAGAGTTATTATCAAAGCCTGCTAAAAGCTTAAATGCTCTAAAGGCGCCTGTCATAGCTGTAATATTTGGATTTATTATAGGTAAATCTAATCCATTATTTAACGCCATAGTTAAAAATGTCTGATTTACAAGCTCTCTGTTTGGTAAGCCGAAGGATATATTTGATACTCCCAACACAGTTTTTAGACCTAATTCATTCTTAACTCTGTTAAGTGCCTTAAGTGTCTCCATAACACCTTCCTGCTCAGCCGAAGCTGTAAGTGTAAGACAATCTATAAATACATCTTCTTTCGGAATGCCATAGTATATAGCCTTCTCTAATATTTTCTTTGCAATATTAAATCTTTCCTCACATGTCTTAGGTATACCATTTTCATCAAGAGTTAAGCCAACTACAGCTGCGCCGTACTTCTTAACAATTGGTAAAACTGTATCTAGAGACTTATCCTCTCCATTCACAGAATTAACTATTGGCTTTCCTGCATATATTCTCAATGCCGCTTCTAATACTTCTGGAATAGTTGAATCAATTTGAAGTGGAACATCCACAATGCCTTGGATGGCTTTAATTGCAGTAACCATCATTTCCTTTTCATCTATTCCTGGCAAGCCCACATTTACATCTAAAATATCTGCACCAGCGTCAATCTGTTCTGTAGCTTGATTTAAAATATAATCAATGTCATTGTTAAGTAATGCTTCTTTAAATTTTTTCTTACCTGTAGGATTAATTCTCTCACCTATAATTCTTGGCTCATCTATAGTAACAACCTTTGTAGGCGAACAAACTGCACTTATATGATTAATTATAGGTAAATCATTTCTTATAGTTTCAAAGGATAACGTACCTATTTTGTCAGTAAGAGCTTTAATAAATTCAGGTGTTGTACCACAACAGCCTCCAAAAACCTTTACTCCAGCCTTTGCCATAAGTTCCATATCATCAGCAAAAGCTTCCGGTGATACATTGTATGTATTTGTAAGTGGATCAGGTAAACCAGCATTAGGCTTTGCTATAACTGGTATAGATGTATATTTTCTTATCTTCTCAACAACCGGTAAAAGCTCCTTTGGTCCTAATGAGCAGTTTACACCCAATGCATCCACTCCTAAACCATTAAGAGTAAGCGCCATAGCTTCCACACTGCATCCAGTAAAGGTTCTTAAATTTTCCTCAAATGTCATTGTGACCATTATCGGCAAATCACTATTTTCCTTAGCAGCTAACACAGCCGCTTTAACCTCTAGTAAATCCGTCTGAGTTTCAAAAACAACTAAATCCGCTTTACTTCCCGCTAAAATAGCTTCTTTATAGTATTCATATGCCTCATTGAAAGATAGAATACCTGTAGGTTCAAGAAGCTGACCTATAGGTCCTAAGTCTAAAGCTACATATACCTTTTTACCTGTTTTTGTATAGAACTTATCTGCTGCACTCTTAGCAATATCTATGCCGGCTTCTATAACCTCTTTTACTGAATATCCAGAATTCTTAAGCTTGTATCCATTTGCACCAAAAGTATTGGCGTAAACTATATCACTTCCAGCCTCCATATAAGAAAGATGAATCTCTTCAATCATTTCTCTAGATGAAATATTTAATAATTCTGGAATTCCACCAAGCTTTAGACCTCTTTTTTGAATTTCGGTACCCATGGCACCATCAAGAATTACATAATCTCTATCAAATATCATTTCCATATCTTTGTCCTCGTTTATATTTATTGACCACAGTTTAGACCTTGTTTTCTATACTGACAATGCGTATTCATATTACAGGTTGCGCATCCCTTTTGACCTTTTTCCAAAACAGTATCACTAATTCCTATAACACAAACTACTGATTTTAGTGGAGTTAAAATATTGCCATCAGTTACACATAATCCGATATTTTTCATAGCATCTATGATATCTAATATATCTTTTTCCTGCTCTAGAGGAAAATCTCCATATCCAACACCATATCTGTATGTTAAATAGCAATCTTTAATGGTTTCTTTTATATCCTCCTCTGCCATATTACAAATCTGTTCTATAGCTACAGATGCTATAGCATCTATAATGACAGCCTTTGTCATATCACACACCTGATATTTTCTAATAAGCCTATCTGCTTCTCCAGTCAAAGTACTAGCAAGTAAAGCAATTCTATCGCAACCTCGCAAGTGTTTTTTTATACTTTCACCTTTCAGAATAACTTCTGTTCCAGCTAATTTAACACCTGCCTCATCAATTACAATATCAAATATCTTCCATACATATCCAGGTCTAACTAAATTAATTAACTCCTCTTCCGCTTTATCAATAATACCCCGGACAGAGTCGTCCGGAGTACCTGTATACCTATAAAGCTCGTCCTTATTAACTTTTTGAAGAGTAATATTTGTTTTTTTCATTATAAACTCCTCTTATTATAAGAGATTACCTACAGCTTCTGAAATTTTTCTTGCTACATATGGATTATTCATTGTATAAAGATGAATTCCATCTACACCGCTGGAAATAAGGTCAACAATCTGGTCTATTGCATAAGCAATACCTGCATCCCTTAAAGCTTCAGGGTTATTTTCAAACTTCTGCATAACCTTTACAAACTTCTGTGGCAATGATGCACCACACATTGTAACCATTCTCTCTATTTGGCTCTTATTTGTAACTGGCATAATACCTGCCTCAATAGGAACATTAACACCAGCAATTCTAGCCTTTTCTACAAATGAATAAAAGGCATTGTTATCAAAGAATAACTGACTCATAAGATGTGTCACACCTGCGTCAACCTTCTTTTTTAGGTTTAATATATCATCAACCATATTTTCGGCATCATTATGTACTTCAGGATAGCAAGCTCCTGAAATATGAAAATCACCACGTTCTTTTATAAAGCTTACAAGTTCTGAAGCATATTTAAAATCATAACACCTTGGTATATCAGGGTTAATATCTCCTCTAAGTGCCAAAATGTTTTCTATACCATTATCCTTTAAAGAATTAAGCTCTGCTTCAACTTGAGATTTTGTCGAGTTAACACATGTCAAATGTGCCACTGGTGTAATATTGTACTTATTCTTTATAATGGATGCTATTTCACAAGTTTTTGAGTGACCAGCATCAGTTAATGTGCCACCAGCACCATATGTTACACTTATAAATGCAGGCTTTAAATCCTTAAGCCCCTCAAGTGTAGAATAAACAGTATCAATACTACTAGTCTTCTTTGGCGGGAATATTTCAAAAGAAAATACTGTTTTTCCCTGTTCAAACAATGATGATATCTTCACTTTATTTTCCTCCGCAAAACAGATTGTATCCACTGATAAGCATTATAACAATCAATACGATTATCCAAAATCCCGTTTGCAGATAAAGGCCTATAGCCATACCCACTGCCAACCAGAACAATATAAATCCACATATTTTTTTAATAGACATATCATTACCAAAATATTCTTTAATATATTATATGCATAATCCAGTGTTAGTTTTACATTTATATACAATCGTTTATATTTTTTTATTAATTTGCGCTATTTTCTTTAGCAGCTACAACTATTTCTTCATCAGAAAGATTAGCACCGCCATCCTTCTTTATCATGCTTGTAAATCTAGCTATAATGTCTGGTGCCATATCTACAAGCTTAGTAACTGTGTCCTGATTCTTAATATTAATAATGCGGCTTACACCATTATTAATAACTAAAACAGCACTTGGTGACATCTTTCCACCCATACCGCCTGTTGCACTATTCTTATTTCCATCAGCTCTTGCTCCTGCACCCATACCAAAAGATACATCTACTAAAGGTAAGATAATTGTATCTCCAATATGAACTGCTTCTCCCACAACTGTCTTAGTTGTCATAAAATTTGTCATTCCATTGAATAACGAACCAACTGTCTTGTCAAAATTATTTTCCTGCATAGCTTCCTCCTATAAATCCTTTACTGTTTCCTTAGAAAATGTAATAAAATCTCTAATCCACTTGTTTCTATATAATTTAAATCCAGCCAAAAGAACATTAAATATTCTTATTCTTCCTTTTAGATTAAATTTGCCATATAAAACTGTTTTGTCAAAATCAGGCTCTAATTCTAGATTTTCACCATATATTCCATAGAATATACTAGAATATCCCAACACCTTGCCTGTAGTAGACGGATCTTCAAATCCAAATCCTACAGTAGCCTTAAGCTTTCTTGGTAAAATATGTTTTATAAGCTTTATTATTATTTTTTTTATCTCTTTTATCGCCTTCTTTGAAGTATCTTGCCTCAAATATTCTATAAAAGAGTTTTTTACATTATTTATACTTTTTATCTTATCTGCAATAGCTTTGATTTTGTTAAATATTCCTCTTATTTTTTCTTTAATTTTATGAAGAATATTTTTTATTTTGTCCCTAATTGATTTCTTTTTTTGTTGTGTATTAGGTTCAACAATTTCTTTTGCTTTAAGATTATCGTTAGTATTCGACGTAATATTTTGTACATTCTCTAGATTCTGTACACTCTTTACAATCGTTTTTTCTGGTGATACCTTATTCTCCCTAGAAGAAATGTTATTGTTATTATTCACATTTTTCGTTGAACTATTTACCCTGGTGACAGCCTTTTTCTTAGGCTTCCTTTTACGATTAAGCAAATCATATCCAAATACTTTAAACGATATATTATTCTTATTATCAACTCTTTGATAACTTATAGATATACTCCTCAAGCACCAGGTTATTTTAGCATATATATTATGTTCTATACCATTTTCAGTCTTACTAAAATCTCCTGCGGCTTTATACCGTATAGGCACAAACAGAACTATTAACAACAATGTAACTATAAGTAAAAGAGCTGACAGTAATAAAATGCCTAATATTTTTAATATTATTAAAAATATATTAAGTATGATTTCTAGCATTTCACTCTTCTTTTCCTTTCTTACATGTTAAAATATTGTTTAAAGGACACATTTCCTGTCTCATTTAAACAGTCATATGTCATCCTATTTAAAAGTTCTAAGGCATTATCTCTATCACTGGCAATACCCACAACTATCAGTTCCATGTCTTTATATATCTTCTGCATGAGAACATAGGAAGGAATTATATCCAATTCATCATTTGGATTATTTGATAATGTGATAACATACACACCTAGCATTAACTTACTATATTTTAGATTTTTAATTGTTTTTCTCTTATGCTTTGAAATTTCTTCATCCACATAGAGTTTCTTATGAAACAACATTAAAACCGTCTTCCTCCATCATTGCGTAAAATATTTCCTTACATGCAATCTTTTCAGCCATATCGCTACAGCCACTTATACTTGAATATACATAATTTCTTATCTCATCCACATTATTGAAAAATACAGGTAATGCAGAAAGAACATGTGCCATAACAGCACGATTAATCTGCTTTGAATGCTCTTTAAAAAATTCTTTAAGCATAACCTCTAATTCATTATACTTTAAATCAATATAAGAGATTCCAGCTATTTCTCTCTCAATCACCTTGTCAAATTCCACAAAATGACTTCCTGATTCTAATATACTTATCTTATCAAGTGAATTGTACAATGGCATAAGCATTAAGCTTTCCACTAAATCACTCTTGTTATCTATAATATCTTTGATAAGATATTCGCATTTTGAATACTTTCCGTAGAGATACTCCTGTTTTCCTTCCAATGCCATCAATGCTTCTTCGCACTCTTCTTCTGACTGGGCCGCCAAAATTTTAACAAGAATATCTTTCTCTTCACACTTTGTATTAGCATAAGGTGCTGATAATAGCATTACATATGTATCCCCTACAAGTTCTATAAAAAGAAGATACATATCTACAATAGTCCGAACTAAATCTATAGCATATGTAAGCTTTTCCTTAAGCTTAACAAACTCTTCTTTTGTAAGTGTTGAATAATCAGCATTTTCAAGCTCTTCTATTATACTATTCACATCATCCGATATATTTTTACAGTATTCATCTGTGTATATCATAGATGATGATGTAAGCATATAAATATAATCGTCAACGCTTGTTTTTTCACTATCCTTGTACACTTCCATTCCAGCTTTAAGAAGTTCAAAGAAACGCGCTTTTGTCATTCTAAGCGGTAACTGTCTTACACATTCTGTAATTCTTAGATTAACCAGTGTCTTATCCTTACCTGAAAGCATATATTCCATAAGAATATTAATAAAGGCTTCGTCATCATCAAAATTCTTATCTATGTCTGTTTCAAATCGGTATTCAATTCTATTTAAAACATATTCATAAATATTGAGAATATCAACAAGAGATGTCAAACCCTTCATAACTTTTATTACACTTGATCTGATATTATCAATTTTAATAATGGCATCTTCTAATTCTTCGCCTATTAATGTTCCTATAATACCTTTTTTTACTATATCATTATAATCTTTTACAAGAGTATTCATCTCGTCTTTTCTAGAATTTAGCATTTCATTATATGTATAATGATTTATAGATAAACGAACCGCTGCATATTTATAATATACATCCATCATTTCCTGGCCAAACTTAGGAAGATTTACCTCGAGATTTTTACCTTTTGATATATTATTTACTAAATCTTTCATACAAATTTCTCTTTCTGTCTAGATTACTGTACCATATTAAAGTACATATTGAATTATAAATGTTTCTATGATAAAAGTAAACATTTATTTAGGTTTTTTTGGCTTTTTTACATAAGGGGGGCAATTATCCATAAAAGCTTTCCAAATAGCTTTAAAACAGGATTATAATCATTGCAATCCTTTAGTGTAATTTGCGTACATTTTTCTAGGGTATTCATATAATCTGCATATATATCTTTAACTGCAGCCACATTCTCCATGTATGCACCACATTCCAAATTTAAATACAGACTTCTAAAATCCATATTTATAGTTCCTACCACTGCCTTTTTATCATCCGATATAAAAGTTTTGGCATGTACAAAGCCTGGTGTATACTCATAAATCTCTATTCCCCTCTCAATAAGCTTAGGGTAATATGTTCGCGCTATAAGATACGCTGAAGGCTTGTCTGTAATATGCGGCATCATAATCTTTATATCTACACCTCTCTTAGACGCTTGCTCTAAGCAAGTTAGCATCTCATTATCTGGAATCAAATAAGGTGTTGTGATATAAACATATTTTTTTGCCTTATTTATAATATCCATATACACATACTCGCCAACGTTTTCTTTATCAAATGGTTGGTCACCATAAGGCATTACATAAGCATCTTCATTAACCACACTAATTTCTGTTAGATATTTTTCGTAGTCCTCCTTATCAGTGTTTTGAATATTCCAAATCTGTAAAAACATAATGGTAAAACTACGAACTGCTTCACCTGTAATCATTACAGCATTATCCTTCCAGTGACCAAATCTTTTTATTTCATTTATATATTCATCTGCCAGATTGATACCGCCTGTAAATGCTACTCTGCCGTCTATAACTAAAATTTTTCTGTGGTCTCTATTGTTCTGATACATGGCAAGCGCTGGTCTAATGGGTGAATATACCATACATTTTATGCCATACTTTTCCATCTGCTTAGGATATGAATGTGGAAGCAATGCGAACATACAAGTGCCATCATACATAAGTCTTACTTCTACACCTTCCTTGACTTTTTCTTTAAGAATTTCTAATATACTATCCCACATTTTTCCTTCATCTATAATAAAATATTCCAGAAAAATAAATTGTTTTGCCTCTTTTAACTGCTTAATCAATTCTTCGTATTTTGCTTCTCCTGAACAAAAGTATTTTACATCAGAATTATTATATATAGGATAGCCCGCGAAATCGTTCATATATTTAGATAAACCATACAGTTCCGTACCTTCTTCAAACAAGTCCTTTTGTAGTAAATACTTCTTTGTATTTTTTATAATGAAATCAATTCTATTATTGATTTTTCTAGCTTGTGGCTGAATTCTTACAAATATAAAAAACAATACTCCAAATATAGGCATAGCCATAATAACAGTTATCCAAGACATTCTCATATTTGGATTCATATCAAGATTTGCCACATATGCACACATCAACAAAGAAATAGGTGCTGAAAATCCATAATATACAATTAAAAAGCTTGAAAATTTTGCAAGCATCAAAAACAGAACTCCCGTCTGTAGAAGCAATGCTAATATCAGAAAGAAAGTTCTGCCAAATATAATTCTTGATAATTTCTTCATACAACACACCTTCCTTATATAATAATTTCAATGTCTGTGTATAATAAAATCATCTTTATCCAATTGTTATATACATCAGACGTTATCTAAAAAAATCTTTCAATTCATTTCTTGAATTTATACCAAGCTTACTAAATATTATCTTCATATTTGACTTAACAGTACTTTCAGCAATAAACAAATTATCAGCTATTTCCTTATTGCTAAGTCTCATAGCTGCAAGTCTTGCAACCTCAACTTCTCGCTTTGTCAATCCATAACTCTGAGTATTCAATGTGGCCTTCTTAACGGCCGATAGACCTTTTCCATATTTCTTCGTACGCTCTCTAAGATTGGTCATAAACTTATCATAATAAGCGTCATTCTCAATTCCCCTTGTTTTTGACAATAAATCATTTAATTCCGGCATAAATGCTATAAAAGGCATCACAATATTGTCTTTATATGCTAGTCTTACCGCTTCTTCCGCCATAATTACTGCTTTATCTTCTTTTCCTATGTAATGATTTGCCAATGCTATATAAATATACGTATATATTTTATACATAACATTTGAAAAAATACTTGCTATCTCTAGCATTTGTCCACTTATAGCCAGCAATTTAGCGTATTCTTCCTTCGCTAATAAATATCTACCATAGATAACATTTGTATATCCAAGTGTTACTAAAGTTGTTTTTTCTTCTATTTTAACATTATCCTTTAGCCAATCTGGTACATTTTCTGAATTATCTATAAAAATATTAATCATACCTTTGCACATATCAGCCAAGTCTTTACATTCGCAAGTTTTTGATTCATTTTCAAGGTGACTAATTCTATTTAAGCTTTCATTAACCTTATCACACTCTGCTTTCATAAGCGCAATTCTAGCAAAAAGCAGTTCAACCATAATAAGCACATCTATTTGATTTCTTGATTCTGCCTTATATTTTGCTTTTTCGCACAATATATATGCATCCTCCAAATTGCCCTGTTCATATAAATATTCTGCCTTCATCAAGGTTTCTACACCCTTACTGTTACCTTCTGAAAGCACATAGTAATTTGGCATTACATTTTTAATTAACTCAAGCTCTCTTTCTATGTCTCCATCTTTTTTATGAAACAATGAAAGAACAGACGGTAAATTAAATGTTATAAGATTATATCCTCTAAACATTTTAGTAGGCGAATTCATATATTTAAAAGCCGTTATATAATACTTGTCCATTTTCTCCAAATCATTAAAAACTTCAAGAGCTTTTAAGAAATTGGCTTCGCCTAATAATTCATCTCTATCTATTTCATCTGAAATACTTTCAGCATATTTCAGTACAAACTCACATTCATTATTAAAATAGTTTCTCTCGTTTAAAATAAATAAACTAAGCACAAATACAAGATAATTTCTAGCGTACTTCTTTTTTAATTTTGTAGGCGTCTTCAAAACTATTTCTAAAAAAATGTCTTTATTATTCCTTGTGATATTCTTAAGTATATTGCTATTGCTCCAATCAAGAGCTAATACACTTTCGTAATCACCTGTTTTTATATAAAACATTAAAGCCTCAAAATAATTATCATTATCTGCATACCATTTTCCAGCTTTTTTATATATATTCTTTATGAATAACGGTTCTAACTTATCAAATTCTTTTTTTAGAAATTCTTTGAACGCACTATGTATATAGTACTTTCTATCCTTTGATTCATACTTAATAAAACCATTATCATCAATAAGATTAAACAATTTATCCTCTGTCAATATATCTCCCGACATATTTATCGCCTGCCTAACACTAAAGCTGTCAAAGACACTCATTCCTACAAGGAAGTCTTGTTCTTTAAAGGATAACTTTCCCCATATAGTCTCATAGATTAAATCGTCAATAGCTAACGAATCCTCGAAACTATTTGTATTGATAAAATTAAGCAACAAAAGATAGAGGGCACTTATCCATCCTTCTGTGTAATTATAAAGGAAATCCACTTCTTTATCATCAATCTTTACACCACAAAGCCTAAAATATTCCTGAATTTCCTTTTTGTTTAATTCAAAATCGCATTTACTTATACAGTTTACCTGTCTTTTTGTAATCATCTCAAAGGTATCATTGGCTGAAATCTTTTGTACAATCTGAATAATTATAAGATTTGTATCTTTTTTACCGCATAAATCTCTTATAATATTATTAATAAAAGGTTCTGCTATATAATTATAATTATCCAATACCAGTACTGTTTTCTCTTCAAAATTAATCTTCATAATAGCATTAGCTATTCTCGTACAGGCATTATCATCTGTAGGATAACCTATTTCAAGAATTTCATCTGCTACTGACTTATTTATACCAGCTACTTTTGCACAAAAATCCGAAAAAAACATATTTCTATTATCATTATATACACTAAACCACATATATTTTTTGTCTGATTTTTTGAGAAACTCAGACAAAGTAGTTGTTTTTCCATAACCCGAAGGTGCTTCAACTATAGTCATAGTATGTTTGAAAATGCCTTCAAATTTTTCTCTTAGTCTATCTGAAATATATATTTCCTTTGGACTAACCTTTTTTACAATCGCCATTTAATATACCTTCTTTGTATTAAACCCTTAATTCCAATTATCCACTGATATTTCTGTTGTCTTATCTCTAACCATCAAGTCTTCAAGACTCTCTCTAACTGACTTATTCTCAAATAAAACCTTGTTAACCTCATTTACTATAGGCATAGATACATTATATTTCTCCGCAAGAAGGATTGCTGCCTTAGCTGAATATACACCCTCAACCACCTGATTAACAGCTGTCATAGCCTCATCCATAGTCTTTCCTTCACCGATTAATATACCTGCACGTCTATTACGGCTATGTACACTAGCACATGTAACAATTAAATCACCTATACCTGTAAGGCCCGAGAATGTTTCTGCCTTACCGCCCATAGCTAATCCAAGACGTGTAATTTCTGCCATACCTCTTGTAATAAGGGCAGCCTTTGTATTATCACCGCATCCAATTCCATCAGCCATACCAGCTGCAAGAGCAATAACATTCTTTAAAGCTCCACCAAGCTCTATACCAAGTATATCAGGACTAATATACACTCTAAATCTATTGTTCATAAATATATCCTGTACAAATTTAGCTGTTTCAACAGTTGTAGCTCCAACTACACATGTTGTAGGAAGTCCTCTTCCTACTTCTTCAGCATGACTTGGTCCTGACAATACTACTGCATCACAACCAGGGATTTCATCGCTTATAATATCTGTCATAGTCATAAGTGTGCTCTCTTCGATTCCCTTTGATACATTTACAATAATCTGACCATTCTTAACAAAATCCTTTATTTTTGCTGATGTAGAACGGATAAATCTAGATGCTGTAGCTAACACGATAACATCCTTATCTTTTACAGCTTCCTCTAAATCAGTTGTTACCTTCATAGAATCATGAAGCTTAACACCTGGTAAACTTATCTTATTCTCTCTATCTTCATTAAGCATTTTTGCTTCATTTTCAAGAAGCGTCCACATTGTTACATCATTACCATTTTCTGCTAAAAGAATTCCTAATGCAACGCCCCATGCGCCTGCACCTAATACCGATACCTTTGCCATATTAACCCACCTGTCCTTCTTTTTTTTGTAATATTTTTCTCTCAGTTCCATTTAAAAGTCTAACAATATTTGAACGATGCTTAAATACCGCAAGTGCTGCCATAAAGAACACTAATATATATGTTTCTATAGTATATTCACTTCCTGCTATAGGTTTAAGCATATCAAGCTCTGTAAACACTACAAATTCCACAAAAAAGCCTACCATCATACACATAGATGCCAATGAAACATATTTTGAAATAAGTGCTATCACTGCAAATGTCGATACAGCTAAAAAAGATAATTTAAGATCAAAAAGTGAAAATACTACACCTGAAGATGCTGCAATTCCCTTTCCACCTTTAAAGCTCATATAAAACGGATAATTATGACCTAATATAACACCTACACCTGTATAAATTACAAGTACAAATACCTCTACTTCACTACAGTCTAATGCCACGCCAAATAAACCTCTAATAAATAGACCTGCAAGCAATGCCTTTAACATATCGCCAACATAAGTTATTATACCAGCTTTTTTACCAAGAACACGCATAGCATTTGTTGTTCCAGCATTACCACTACCAAAGTCTCTAATGTCTACATTATTAAGCCTTCCATATATATATCCTGTCTGGAATATTCCAAATAAATATCCTATTACAACACATATAATTCTATAAATTACCATCTTTATTGCTCCTTAATACTAGTTATTTTCTTCACCTTTTCGCTCACGAATAATAAATTTAAGTGGAGTACCCTTAAATCCAAAGGCCTCTCTTACTTTATTTTCGATATATCTTGTATAAGAGAAATGCATAAGTTCTTTATCATTTACAAATATAACAAATGTAGGTGGCTTAACCGCTACCTGTGTCATATAGTAAAGCTTTAATCTCTTACCCTTGTCAGAAGGAGGCTGCTGCAATGCTACTGCCTCTGTCATAATTTCATTAAGAACACCTGTAGCTACACGCAATGAATGATTCTCGATAACCATATCAATTGTCTCAAATAGCTTATTTGTTCTCTGTCCTGTTAAAGCTGAAATAAATAACATTTCTGCATAAGGCATAAATGAAAGAATTTCTTTAATTTTGTTTGTATGCTCATATATGGTCTTATCATTTTTTTCAATAGCATCCCACTTGTTAACAGCAACGATAATACCTTTGCCTCTTTCGTGAGCTATACCTGCAATCTTAGCATCCTGCTCTGTAACACCTTCTGTGGCATCTATAACTATTACGACCACATCAGCTCTCTCAACTGCTGTTACAGTTCTAATGATTGAATACTTTTCCAATTCTTCTTTTATCTTATTCTTTCTTCTAAGACCTGCTGTATCGATAAATACATATTCTTTTCCATCTCTCTTAATGGTTGTATCTACAGCGTCTCTAGTTGTTCCTGCTATATCCGATACAATAAGTCTCTTCTCACCTAATAATTTATTGATAAGTGACGATTTACCAACATTTGGCTTACCAACGATAGCTACTCTAGGTCTATCATCTTCTAACTCACTATCGTCAATTGAAGGGAAATTCTTTGTAATCTCATCTAAGAGTTCTCCAAATCCCTGTCTTGAAGCCGCCGAAACTGGGATTGGATCTCCTAAGCCCAAATTATAAAACTCATATATTTCAGCTTCCATCTTTTTAAAACTATCTACCTTATTAACACAAAGTATTACTGGCTTACGGCTTCTTCTCAACATATCCGCAACCTTAGAATCAGAATCAACAAGCCCCTGTCTAACATCTACTACAAACACAATAACATCAGCTGTATCAATAGCAATCTGAGCCTGTTCTCTCATCTGAGATAAGATAATATCAGAAGTATTTGGTTCAATACCACCTGTATCAATCATTGTAAAAACTTTATCAAGCCATGTAACATCCGCATAGATTCTATCTCTAGTAACACCTGGAGTGTCCTTTACGATAGAAATCATCTCTCCTGCCAATGCATTAAACAATGTGGATTTTCCTACATTTGGTCTACCTACTATGGCAACAACTGGTTTATTCATCTTTTCCTCCTATTTCCGGATATGCAGTAATATAAACAAAATTACCGTTATCTTCCAATTTGTCATCATTTTCAAATAATATATTGTAAAGCAAGCTTTCTCCTGTATTCCTTGGAACCTGAATACGTACATTCAGTCCGTTTGATAATTCCTTAAGCTTCATATCATCTAAGAATACGTCCTCTCCTGAACGAAGAGTATTCGCTGGTATTAGTACTCTATCACCCAACTTGCCTTTGTGTACACTTAACTGTTCTAAAATATCTTTTCCTGTCAATAACCCTGATACAGTAATAGTTTCACCAAAGAAATCATTTCTTATAGGATATACATTCACCTTAGTATTTTTAAATTTGGTCTCTACCATACTTGCAAAATCTCTCATAAGATTTGCTGCTAATTTGCCTGTAACAATAGATACCTCTCTTTTTATATCATCTTCAGATGTATTTTCAATAGCTTCCACAAACTCATCATATAATAGACGCATCATACCTACGCCATTTTCTAGCTGAATATAGCCATCATATCTGTCTTCCTCAGGAAAATCTCGTTCTGCCAAGATATACCATTCATCAGATGCATGTATAAAATGCAATCCATACTCTTCATAAAGCTTGACACTGTAACTCTCGATTAAGTCTATAACCTCTATAGCATCCTCTTTTGTGAAAGGCTTTAAAGGATATAACCCTTCTCTATACTTTGTAAGTCCTGAAGGCACAACAGAAACACTTCTCATATGTGGTAGAAACTTTGATAAGTCTTCTATACTTTTTTTAAGCTCCTCACCATCATTAACATCCTTACATAAGACAATCTGGCCATTCATCTCAATGCCTGCCTGGGCTAATCGTTCTATTTTTTTAAGTGCATCCCCTGCAAAACGATTATGAAGCATCATACACCTAAGCTCTGGATTTGTCGTATGTACAGAAATGTTTATTGGACAAAGATGATATTTTATTATTCTATCAATATCTTCATCCTTCATATTTGTAAGTGTTATATAATTACCCTGTAAAAAAGATAACCTAGAATCATCATCTTTAAAATACAATGTTTCTCTCATACCCTTAGGCATTTGGTCAATAAAACAGAATATGCATTTATTTGTACAAGAGCGGTAAGAATCCATTAGATTTGTTTCAAACTCAATTCCTAAGTCCTCATCAAAATCTTTTTCAATCTCAATTTCCCACTCTTCTCCATCCTGTTTTCTAATAAGAAGTACAAGAAAATCTGTATTAACCATATAATGATAATCAAATACATCAACTAAGCGTTCACCATCTATTGATATTAATATATCATTTGATTCTATATTTAATTCTTCTGCTATAGAGCCCTTTGCCACGCTTTTTATACGATGCTCTCTTTTATCTTGTCTCATATTATCCTAACTTCCTCCTTCGTCAGGGCATAGTTAAACACATTATATTTTATAACATTTATAACATACATAGTCAAGAAAATCGGCAAAAGTATTTTATATACTTTATAATATTATTATGCTATAATAATATCATCTAAAACTAAAGATTTGGGGGAATTTACCATGGATGAAAACACAAAAATAACAACTTTGAAACCTAAAAGAAAACGATTAACCAAAGTAGTTTTCTACATTATGGCTATTTTACTATTAGGAACAACTTGCATGTGCGGTTTTATAACCTACAACCTTGTAAAAAATGATTTTTTCCATAATAAAGCAGATGACTCTTCTACTCCAACCATATCAGAGCCTACTACAGATGCTTCTACTCCTGTAATAGACGGCTATACACTCATAAGTGACGAGATGTTATCAAGTATTAAAGACGAATCATACTATCTTGGAAGAGATACTTTATTATCTTCTATCAAAACTATGATGGAAGGTGGTTCTACAACACTTAAGATGCTTCGTGCAATTTATCCACAATATCTTGTCTACAGCGACAAAGCTGGTTATGTATTTAAAGATATCAATAAAGATTTAATAATGAATGACTATGATGACTCTGGCTTTAAGATAGAAAAAGATGAAAATGATATTCCTACTAAGGTTGAATATTTTGAAGATGATAAGCTTGTAAGCTACACTGGTATAGATGTTTCTAAGCACAATGGCAATATTGATTGGAGTAAAGTTGCAAAATCCAATGTAGATTTTGCTATTATACGTGCAGCTGTAAGAGGATATGGCACTGAAGGACGTCTATTACCAGATGAAGCCTTTGATAAAAATGCAAAAGCTGCTACAGAAAACGGTATTACTGTTGGCGCATATATCTTTTCAGAAGCTATCACCGTAGAAGAGGCTAATGAAGAAGCTGAACTTATTCTCTCTTTAATAGAACCTTATAAAATAAAAGGACCTGTTGTCATCGATATTGAAGATATTCAAAATGATACTGGTCGAAACGAAGCTCTTTCACCTAAGGAGCTAACTGATATTGTATTAACCTTCTGCAACAAAGTAAAAGAAAAAGGCTATACACCTATGATTTACTGCAATTTAAAGGGCTTTATAGGAATGCTTGAATTTGAACGTTTAGAAGGCATTGAAAAATGGTACGCTTATTATGGAGACGAATTATATTTCCCTTATGATGTTTCTATTTGGCAATATACATCAAATGGTAAAATCGATGGCATTAACGGTGTTGTTGACTTAAATATTTCTTTCAAGAAATATGAATAATATGAAAGAATCTCGCTTGCGAGATTCTCCGCCTGCGGCGGGTCGCTTTAGCAACATATACTACTACGCCGCAGTGCGATCCTTAGCGGAGCGTTTTTTATCAAAAAGAAATTTCTTTTTGATAAAATATATTTGATGGATAATCACATTCCTCCAAATGCATTTTTTATATGATTTATTTTATCGTTATCAAAACCAATGACATCAAATCTACAAGGTACTTCTACTTTTTTTATGTAGTTTAAATAATTCTCCGCAACCTTATAAATCACTGACTGTTTCTTTAAGTTAACCGCCTCTACAGAATATCCAAAGCTATTACTTTGACGATATTTCACCTCCACGAACACTATAGTGTCTTTATCCTTTGCAATTATATCGATTTCACCCTTTTTACTTCGAAAGTTTCTCTCTAAAATAATATAACCTATACTTTCTAAATATTCACAAGCCTTATCTTCGTAATCATTCCCTAGTTTACGTTTATTCATATTATTTGCCCATCACCTTTGACTTGATTTTATCCATTCTGTCCACAAAAACAAGAATCTCTGCCACCGCACCATATAATTCTGGCGGAATAGCCTCCCCTAATTCAAGTTTTGACAATGTATTAGCTAATTTTTCATCTTCATAAACAGGAATATCATTTTCACTGGCCGCCTTAGTTATTCTTTCAGCTAAAGCACCTTTACCAGAAGCTATAACTGTAGGTGCATCATCTCCAGGATTATATGACAATGCCACAGCTACTTTTGCTTTATTCTCTTTTTCACTATTATAATTAAGCATTGTCTATTCTCCTTTCTTAAGCTCTCACATCAAAAGAATATCTTTTTATAGAGATTTGTGGCTTATCCTTCTCAAGTACCTCTAAAAATGCATTTTCGTTTTTATCTGCCGGCATCTGTATTGCGCTGACACTGACACTAAAGCCTCTCTTAGTGAGTCTATCTTCCAATTCATGCAAATGGGCTTCTACCAAATCTATAGATGACTTATCTTTAAGAGAAAATTGTGTTTTCAAAGCCTTCCCCTCAAGCAATACATCTATATCCGTAGCGCCAAGATGTTCTAAATCCAAATGAAGAAACGCAGAGATACTGTCTTTATTTACAGGCTTTCCACCTTTTCTATTAAACACATATAAATCTCCATGAGCCTTACTTTCATTAAACTTAACTGGTAGCTGAATGTATGCAGCCATTTGATTTAAATCCTGCATAAATTGCATATTGTTTCTCATATTAGATGAAGTCTGATATAGATTATTATCCTTATATCCTGAGTTTTCCAATAAATTCATGAAGCTTTCTGTTTTTTTATCAAGTCTTTCATAAAGCTTCTTTACGTTTTCCTTAACCTCATCTTCCGTGTTACCAAGTTTATTTACATTAAGTTCAAAATTCTTTTCCACCTTATCCTTTATAAACTCTTTAAATTCTGTAGAATCGATAAATTCTTTCAGTTCATTTCCAGTTAATGTATTAAGCTTATCAATAACCTGTGACAAACTAAGCTTTTCTTTTGGCTCATTTGTACTGCCTGTATCAATAGTTAATACCACACCGTCATCATTCATGTTAAGCTTATCTAAAAAGGCTTCATCCTCCCCATTATTTTCAATTATAGGCTGTTCATTTATCACTTCTGGCTTAATCATCTTAGGAATAACCTTGGCATCTGATTCATTTATCACCTGCTCATCACTTAAAATATTTATAATATTTTTTGCCAATTCCACAACCTGTTTTTCGTTTTCATTTATATCTGAACTAGATAACCCTAAGCCTTCGCCTTCTTTTAGACTTAAAGCCTCTTTTATAAGATTTGGAATCTCTTCAGCTACAGTTTGCGCCTGGGCCATTATTCTATGTTCACAGTTTCTATATGCTCCAAACTGCTCCACATTTTCCTTCGTCAATGGAATAGAATGTCTCTCCATCATAACAACATCCTGTGGATTTTCAGCCTCCAATGTATCAACCTTTTTTATCATTTCTCCAAGACTTTGCTTATCTATTGACATTTCATTTTGCATCATAGCCTTTACAACACTTACATTTCTTTCTGTAGGCGGAACATCAGCAGCTTCTAAAGCTTTCAGCAATACATTTGTATTATATGTATTAATTTTAAGTGGCTTAATCATAACAGTTTTTCCGTCATTAGAAGAAACATTGAATGTAATATGGTCGCCTATGTTCAGATTCTTTGAATCTGTAGTCGATGCATCAAGGGTTTTATCATTGCCCAACAAAATCTTAATGGCATATCCTCGCACATCGATAATATCACCACTAAAAGTCTCACCTGGTTGCATCTGAGCTAGCAACATATTTCCTGTTACCTGCGCAGTCTGTCTTAACGCATTTGTATTTGTAGATGTCACTCCACCTGAGGACGAACCCAAAGAGGCCTGGCGTATATTCTTTATATCTGATGATGAAGTTATTCTTTTATCAATAGAATTCATACGCTATACCTCCTTTTTCCTATAAGAAATTTTTTATAAAACTCTGTCTATGTATCGGTGTTGGACCAATATTTTTTAACGCTTCAATATGACTTGCCGAGCCATAACCTTTGTTGCCTGCAAAATCATATTCTGGGTAAATTTTATCAAATTCAACCATCATTCTATCTCTAGTAACTTTTGCAACTATACTTGCAGCTGCTATGGATATACTTTTAGCATCTCCCTTTATAATAGGCACCTGTTTTATATCTACACCTGGAATTGTAACCGCATCATTTAACAATAAATCTGGCTTTATCTTCAAAGCATCTATAGCTTTTCTCATAGCACTATATGTAGCTTGCAATATATTTATATCATCGATAACCTTTGGACTTTCTATACCTATACCAACTGAAATAGCATGCTTCATTATCTCTTCATACAATTCTTCTCTCTTTTTTTCAGTTAACTTTTTAGAATCATTGATATATAAAACATTAAAATCCTTTGGCAAAATAACTGCACATGTAACCACAGGACCTGCTAACGGTCCGCGTCCCACTTCATCAATTCCTGCAATAAACTCATAGTCACTATATTTTCTTTCATATATCTTCATATTTTCAGTTCTTTCAACCTCTGCTATATATGAATTATATATTTTTTGAAATTTTTCAATAAGCTTTACTACCCCTTGACGTGAGTCACTTTTAAACTGTTCTAATTGCTCTTGCAATTGGGTGACATCTGTATTTTCAAGAATATCCTTAATTTGTCCAATCTTTAATTCTGTACTCATCTATGCTTTAGTCCTTTCTATGGCCTACAAATCCAATATTATTAAATGGGTAAAATCTAAGCCAAGCTCTTCCTAATATATCCTCTTTTTTAATTGTTCCAATTTGTCTACTGTCATAACTATCATTTCTATTATCACCAAGAACGAAATATTCTCCTTCAGGAATCTTTATTGGAACCGCAGCTAAATATGACTGCATCTTATATCCCATACTATAATAGCCATAATCTTCATTTAAAAGAACTTCATTTCCGTCCTCATCAACCAGATAAACTAAGCCTTCTTTAATCAAAATAGTTTCACCAGGTAATCCAATAACTCTCTTAATATAATATACATCCTCATTTCTAAATGGATCATGATAATTGAATACTATAACATCATATCGCTTTATCTCTCCAAATCGATAAGAAAGCTTCTCCACTATAATATTATCCCCATCCTTCAATGCTGGATACATGGAATTACCATCAACAACCGTTCTTTGTCCCACATAAGTAATAATCAAATAAGCAATTAAGAATGCAATTAGGCAGTAAGCTATAAATTCTAAAACCTTCCAAACTTTTTCATTAATATTTAATTTTTCTCTTAAACTTTCCATATTATTGATATTTTAAAGAACCAATTCCTTTAAAAGGAAAAAGTCTAAAAACCGCCTTTCCTATTATAGTTTTTTTCTTTACCAGTCCAACACTACTACGGCTATCGTCACTGTCATAACGATTGTCACCTAAGACAAAATACTCATCCTTACCCAATGTAACAGGATTAATATCTGTAAACTGAGGATTGCCGTCATATAACCCATAATATTCATTTAATACATGATAATCTTCTTCTCCTTGACCTTTTATATATATTACATTATTTGCAATATATATAGATTCCCCTGGCAACGCTATAACTCTTTTTATATATTTTTGCGAATAATCATATCTATACTTAAAAGCTACCAAATCGAATCTTTCAGGGTCTTCATTTTTATATGCTGATTTATGAATAAATACTATATCTCCATTGCTTAAAGACGGATTCATGGAATTTCCATTAATAAGCATCGGTGAATAGAAAAATTTCATAAATAGCATAGTCCCAATTCCGATTATACCTATAAAAAGAAATACTTTGATAGCAACTTTTATTTTACTATTTAATTCTTTGTACCATTCAAAAACTTCTTCCATATTACGGACGCTCCAACGAAATTCTTCCTAATTTACCTGCTCTAAATTCATCAATTATAATATCTGCCGCCTTATCTATATCGATAACGCTACCCTTTTTGAGACAGCCGCGCTTAACACCGATATTTTCAAGAATATCTAGCTCTTTAGTATCCTCTTCCACGCCATATCTCTCAGAAATTGTTCCAGGATATGTTTCCTTTAAAAACTTAATAAGGTGAACTGCAAGCTCTGCAATATTAAGTATTTCATCATTTATGGAACCTGCCATAGCAAGTCTTAAACCTATCTGTTGGTCTTCAAACTTAGGCCATAAAATACCCGGTGTATCTAAAAGCTCAAGATTTTTATTTAGCTTAATCCACTGTTTACCCTTTGTAACACCTGGCTTATTACCAGTTTTTGCACAAGCTTTTTTTGCGTATGAATTGATAAAAGTTGACTTGCCTACGTTAGGAATTCCAACTACCATAGCTCTAACTGGTCTATTGATAATACCCCTTTTTCTATCTCTCTCTATTTTTTCCTTACAAGCCTCCTGAATAACACCATTTATAGCCTTCATACCAGCTCCACTTCGTGAATCAAGTTTAACTACAAAGAAGCCCTTTTCCTTAAAATAATCTGTCCACTGATTGTTAATTCTCTCATCTGATAAATCAGCTTTATTAAGTAATATAAGTCTCGCCTTATTCTTAGCTAAATTATCAATATCTGGATTTCTGCTACTAAGCGGTAATCTGGCATCTACTAACTCAATTACCAAATCTATAAGCTTAATATCTTCTTCCATCATTCTTCTGGCCTTAGTCATATGGCCCGGATACCACTGTATATTCATATAATAACCTCACTTTTACTAATCTATAAAACCGATTCTATTGAATGGTGAATAAATCATCCATGCTTTTCCGATTATATTTTCTTCTTTAATATTTCCTACATATAAAAAACGACTATCCTCTGATACATTTCTGCTATCACCAAGCACAAAATACTCTCCCATAGGAATCTTTACATATTCTGTAACATATCCAGCTTCAAATTTATCTTTACAATACTTATCATCTAAAACTGTTTCACCATCGCTATTCTTTATGTATATCTTACTATCTTCTATCTTAATCTGTTCTCCTGGAAGACCTATAATTCTTTTGATTGTAAGCTTGTCTTCCTCATCCTTAAATACGATTACATCATATCTTTTAGGCTCTGATAATGCGTATGATACTTTATTTATCAAAACTGATTCTCCATTGTTAAGACATGGAGCCATTGAATTTCCAATCATCTTTGCAGTATCACACATATATATAATAAAGAAGATACCTAGTGCCACAAATGCAACGATATCTACAATCCATTTTAATATATCATCAAGTATAAATTTTCTCTCTGGAATAGGATCAAAATAACCCATACAAACCTCCGTCACAACAATTTATCCCTATGATTATAAAGCAAAAAAGGAACAAATACAACTGTATTTGTTCCCAAATCTGCAAGAAAATTATCTAACGATTTCCTTAACCTTAGCAGCCTTACCAACTCTTTCTCTTAAGTAGTTAAGCTTAGCTCTTCTAGCCTTACCATATCTAACAACCTCAATCTTTTCGATTGTTGGTGAGTGTAATGGCCATGTCTTCTCTACGCCGATACCATTTGAGTTCTTTCTAACTGTAAATGTCTCTCTTGAGCTTCCGCCCTGTCTCTTTAATACTGTACCCTCGAAAACCTGTACTCTTTCACGGTTTCCTTCCTTGATTCTAGCGTGAACCTTAACAGTATCACCTACGTGGAACTCTGTGATAGATTCCTTTAACTGAGCAGCCTCAATGTTCTTAATAATTTCGTTCATCTTGTGAACCTCCTTAATACTTCAACATTCTTAATACATATAACGTAACAGAGGAATATCTCTAATCTGTATGTAAAATCATTACATAACCTTTAAAATTATAACATACTTTTCTAATAATGCAAGCTTTTTATTCACATTCTGCAAGAAATTTCTTATCTTTCTTGGTTAACTGGGCCTTCTCAAATAAATCTGGTCTACGCTCTTTTGTAATGAGAAGCGATTGTTCCCTTCTCCATTTTTCAATATTTGCATGATGGCCACTTAAAAGAACGGCTGGTACCGCTTCACCTTCCCACACTTCTGGTCTTGTATACTGTGGATATTCAAGCAAATTATCTGTAAAGCTCTCTGTCTCAGCAGATATATCATTATTTAAAACTCCAGGAATAAGTCTTGATATAGCATCTATCATCATCATAGCCGGCAATTCCCCACCAGTTAATACAAAATCACCGATAGATACTTCATCGGTAACTATTTTATCAAGGACTCTTTTATCAATACCTTCGTAATGACCACATAAAAAAACAAGATTTTCTTCCTGTGATAATTCCTTTGCCATATCCTGATTAAAAGTTTTTCCTGTAGGTGTCATAAACAACACTCTAGGTTTCTTTTCTAAATTCTTCTCTATATCCTTAAAGCAATCATACACAGGTTGTGCCTGCATAACCATTCCAGCACCACCACCATAAGGATAATCATCTACATGTCTATGTTTATCCAAAGTATAATCTCTAATATCTACTGCCTCTATGGATAAAAGTTCCTTTCCCATAGCTTTGCCTATAATACTTGTATTAAGTCCATTCATAACCATATCTGGAAATAAAGTCATAATATAAAATTTCATATTAACCTCATATATTATAAATCATATAGTCCATCAAGCACGTGGACTGTTACTTTTCTATCATCTAAGTCTACGTTTAGAACACAAGATGGAATATTTGGTAATAAAAGTTCTTTACCGCTCTCCTTAAGCTTAACCACAAATACATCATTTGCACCAGTCTGTAGTACATCATCAAGGATTCCTAATTCATTACCCTCTTCGTCTACTACTAGCATATCAATTAAATCTGCAATGTAATATTCACCTTCATTAAGCGGGGTTGCATTTTCTCTTGTAACATACAAGTCACAACCCTTATATTTTTCGATATCATTTATATTATCAATACCTTTAAACTTAACAATCACAAGATTCTTAAAGAATTTTGCAGATTGTATTTCTAAAGTAATTTTTTCTCTCTTCGCATCTAATATAACAGTTTTTATAACTTTAAATCTTTCTGGTGCGTCAGTTGTAGGAAAAACCTTTACTTCACCTCTCACACCATGAGTGTTAGCTATAACACCAACTCTGAATAAATCGTCCATTATCTCTCCTTATTCTTATATCACACTAATTAACACAAGCGAGGCGTATTAAACGCCTCGCTTTAAAGTCCCAGCAGTTACTGTAAAATATCAACAATAACCTTCTTATCATCCTTGGATGCAGCTGCTTTTACAACTGAACGGATTGATTTAGCGATACGACCCTGCTTACCAATGATCTTACCCTTGTCATCTTCAGCTACTTTGATCTCCACTACAAGACCCTTCTCAGTTTCCTTCTCTGTAACAACCACTTCCTCAGGCGAATCTACTAGAGCTTTTGCAATTACCTCTACTAAATCTTTCATGACTACACCTCGCCTAAAATTGGATGAACTTATTTCTCAATACCAGCCTGCTTTAATAACTTAGCAACAACTTCTGTTGGCTGAGCACCATTTGCTAACCACTTCTTAGCTAAGTCTTCCTTGAAAGATACAGCGCTTGGCTCTACAGTTGGATCGTAAGTACCGATCTCTTCGATGAATCTACCATCTCTTGGAGATCTTGAATCTGCTACTACGATTCTATAGAAAGGAGCCTTCTTCTGTCCCATTCTCTTTAATCTAATCTTTACTGCCATTTTTAGTTACCTCCTTGGTTTTAAAAAATAATTTACTTTATATATAAAAGGGTTTTAACCTCTTTTATCATTATTAAAACGGTAATTTAAATCGGCCAAAGCCTTTCTTCTTACCACCGAACATGCCACCCATCTGTTTCATCATTTTTCGTGACTGTTCAAACTGCTTAACTAAGCGATTTACTTCTGCAATATCAACTCCTGCACCCTTTGCAATTCTATTTTTTCTCGAAGGGTTTAAGATGCTTGGATTGCTTCTTTCCTTAGGAGTCATAGAATATATAATCGCCTCGACTCTTCCTAGTGCCTTATCATCTGGTAATGCAGCTCCTTTTAGCTGTCCACCAAGACCTGGAATCATATTCATTACATCTGCAAGACCACCCATATTCTTAATCTGCTGCATAGATTCTAGATAATCATCAAATCCAAATTCAGCCTTCTTAAGTTTTTTCTCCATCTCCTTGGCTTTATCGGCATCTACAGCAGCCTCAGCCTTCTCGATAAGAGTAAGGACATCTCCCATTCCTAAGATTCTTGAAGCCATACGGTCTGGATAGAACTGTTCTAAATCAGAAAGCTTTTCTCCCATACCTACATAGAGAATTGGCTTTCCTGTTACACTTCTTATAGAAAGCGCAGCACCACCTCTAGTATCACCATCAAGCTTTGTAAGAATCACTCCGTCAATGCCTATCTTCTCATCAAAGCTAGAAGCTACATTGACTGCATCCTGTCCTGTCATAGCATCTACAACAAGAACTGTCTGTGTTATATCAATATTGTCTCTTATCTCTACAAGCTCATCCATAAGCGCTTCATCAATGTGAAGTCTACCTGCTGTATCGATAATTACAACATTCATATCATTAGATTTGGCATGCTCATAAGCAGCCTTTGCAATATTTACTGGCTTATGATTTGTTCCCATACTAAATACTGGAACACCCTGTTTTTCACCGTTAACCTGTAACTGGTCAATAGCCGCTGGTCTGTAAATATCACATGCAACGAGTAGTGGTTTTTTACCTTTAGCTTTAAGCTTTCCAGCAATCTTAGCTGCCGTAGTAGTTTTACCAGCACCCTGAAGACCCATCATCATAATGACTGTAATCTCATTGCCAGCCTTAAGCTTTAATTCTGTAGTCTCAGAACCCATAAGCTTAACCATTTCTTCGTTAACTATCTTTATAACCATCTGTCCTGGTGTGAGGGAAGTCATAACATCCTGACCTACAGCTCGTTCCTGAACAGAACTTATAAACTGTTTAACAACCTTAAAACTTACATCGGCCTCAAGAAGAGCCATCTTAACTTCCTTAAGTGCAGCCTTTACATCTGCTTCTGTAAGTCTACCTTTACTTCTAAGGTTTCTAAAAACATTTTGCAATTTATCAGATAAACTTTCAAATGCCACCTTATACCTCCAAATATGTCATACTTTCTATAATTCATCAAGAATATGTTCTGAAAGCTTGCCAATCTTATCAATTATACTTTTCTCTTCTTCACTCACGCTTTCATATGATACAAGCTCATCTATATATTCTTTAACCTGCTTTATCATATCCTTTGTTTTAAGAAAACGTTCAACTAAGTGAAGCTTTTCCTCATAGCCAAGTAAGAGCTTTTCGATTCGTTTTACCATATCATGAACTGCCTGTCTGCTAGTTCCACGCTCCTCAGCTATTTCACTAAGTCCTATATCATTAAAGAAGTAATCTTCACATATTGACTTCTGATGCTCTGTCAAAAGCTCACCGTAAAAATCATATAACAAAGATAATTTTACAATTTCATCCATCTTTTCCATAAGCTACTCCTTTAATAACATGTCAAAATACCATAAACGTAATTTAACACCGTCCATTATATTACTACATACAATAGACGGTGTCAAGCAAAAAAACTTTACAATACTATTTTTTTTATTATTAGAGATTAGTTCTTACAACTCTTGGCTTATAACCTTCTTTATCAAGCGCTGCCACAATATTATGCTTATGTTCTTCTCCAAAGGCTTCAAGAGTAATTCTAAGCTCAACCTCTGCATTTCTATTTATACTTACAAACTGGTTATGCTCAAGCTTTACTACATTTCCTTGATTCTGTGCTATAAGCTTTGCAACCATTTCAAGCTGTCCTGGCTTGTCTGGAAGAAGAACAGAAACTGTAAATATTCTTCCTCTCTGTATTAAACCATGCTGAAGAATTGAAGACATTGTTATAATATCAATGTTTCCGCCACTGATAATAGATACTATATTCTTATCCCAACACTCAAGATGCTTTAATGCAGCTATGGTTAATAAACCTGAGCCCTCGCATACCATCTTATGATTTTCTACCATATCAAGGAATGCATCTATAAGCTCACTATCCTCAACTGCAATTATCTCATCAACATATTTTTGAATATATGGGAAAATAACTGAACCTGGTGTCTTTACAGCTGTACCATCTGCTATAGTTACTGCTGATGGAAGTGATACTACATGTCCTTCTCTAATAGATGCCTGCATACAATTTGCTCCTGCTGGCTCTACACCGATAACCCTTACCTTAGGGTTAATCATCTTAGCCAATGCAGCAACACCGCAAGCTAATCCGCCACCACCGATTGGTACTAAGATAATATCTACATCTGGCAATTCATCAAATACTTCCATACCTACAGTTCCTTGTCCTGTAGCCACTTCTAAATCATCAAAAGGATGAACAAATGTATATCCATTTTCCTTTGCAAGTCTTAAAGCTTCCTCACATGCCTCATCATAGACATTACCGTATAATACAACATCTGCACCATAGCTCTTTGTTCTGTTAACCTTTATAAGTGGTGTACCTGTTGGCATTACGATAGTTGCCTTTATACCATACATTTTTGCTGCATTAGCAACACCCTGAGCATGGTTACCTGCTGATGCTGTAATTAAACCTTTTGCTCTTTCTTCTTCTGAAAGCTGGCTTATCTTATAATAAGCACCTCTCACCTTATACGCTCCTGTAAACTGAAGATTTTCAGGCTTTATATATATCTTATTACCTGTCTGTTTTGAAAAATAATCGCTATACACAAGATTAGTAGGAACTGTAACATTTTTTACAATTTCTGCTGCTTCTTTAAACTTTTCTAATGACAACTCTGTTAACATTTCGTTTCCCTCTTTCCTAATATTATGTCAAAACTAATTATCCTGTGGTACATCAAATAAAGCATTTACAAATTCATCTGAATTAAACTTTTGTAAATCTTCAATCTTTTCACCCACACCAATGTACTTAACTGGAATTCCAAGCTCAGACTGAATAGCAACTGCTATACCACCCTTTGCTGTTCCATCCATCTTTGTAAGGATAATTCCTGTAATGTCTGCCGCTTCCATAAACTGCTTAGCCTGAACTAACGCATTCTGACCTGTTGTAGCATCTAAAACAATAAGATTCTCTCTGTAAGCTTCTGGATATTCCTTATCAAGAATTCTATTGATTTTTTTAAGCTCTTCCATGAGATTCTTCTTATTGTGAAGTCTTCCAGCAGTATCACATATAAGAATATCTGCTTTTCTAGCTTTAGCAGCCTGAGCCGCATCAAATATAACCGAGGCAGGGTCTGCACCCTCTCTACTAGCTATAATGTCTGCACCTGCTCTATTTGACCACTCTGTAAGCTGTTCAATAGCCGCCGCTCTAAATGTATCTGCAGCTGCAAGTACAACCTTTTTACCATTATTCTTAAACTGACCAGCAAGCTTTCCTATAGATGTAGTCTTTCCTACACCATTTACACCTATTACAAGTAAAACACTTGTCTGGTTTTCATAATCATATGCTGCTTCACCAAGATTCATCTGCTCTTTTATAGAATCCATAAGAAGTTGCTTACACATAGCAGGTTCCTTAATCTTCTGCTCTTTTACCTTACATTTAAGATTTTCTATAATCTTTTCTGTAGTAGTGACACCTATATCACCCATAATAAGTATTTCTTCAAGCTCTTCATAAAAATCATCATCTATTGAAGAAAATGCTGAAAATATACTTTCAAAGCCAGATACAATATTGGCTCTGGTCTTACTAAGACCACTTACAAGTCGTTTAAAGAATCCCTTTTTTTCTTCACTCATGACTTATCCTCCTGTTCCTGCAATTCTGCCTCTAATAAGTTTACAGATACAAGTGTCGAAACACCCTTCTCCTGCATTGTGATACCATATAATCTATCTGCCGCAGCCATTGTACCTCTTCTATGAGTGATAACAATAAACTGAGTATGATCTGTAAGCTTGTGTAAATATCCTGCAAATCTTACAACGTTTGAATCATCAAGGGCTGCCTCAATCTCATCAAGAAGACAGAATGGTGATGGCTTAAGATTCTGAATAGCAAAAAGCAACGCAATAGCAGTAAGCGCTTTTTCACCACCGGATAACTGCATCATATTCTGAAGTTTCTTTCCTGGTGGCTGAGATATAATAGAAATATCAGCTTCTAAGATATCCATATCTTCATTTAATTCGATTGTACCCTTACCACCACCAAATAATTCCTTAAACACCTTGTCAAATTCAGTCTTAATCTCAATAAACTTCTCGGAGAACTGATTACGCATACCAGTATCTAATTCTTCGATAATCTTTTCAAGATTTTCAGCTGCAAGTACAAGATCATCATGCTGTGTCTTTAGGAATACATATCTTTCTGATACATTCTTATATTCCTCGATAGAATTAACATTTACATCACCTAAGTCTCTTATCTGACTCTTAAGTGAAGAAATATTCTTCTTTATAGCCCCAAGGTTATTAAGCTCTTCATTCTTCATAGTTAAAGCCACACTATATGTAATCTCATATTCATCCCACATATAGTTAACTTGCTTTTCATTGGCCTCTTCAAGCTTTTCCTTCTGACTTGATAATCTGTATATTTCCTTATCAAGCTCATTGATATGAGTAGATATCTCTTCTCTCTTTGTAATGAAATCCTTATGTTCCTTTGTCTGAGCATCCTTATCAGCCACAAGCTTTGTTATAGTAGCTTCTAACTGTTCTTTAGTCTGCTTAGCCTCCTTCATAGAATTCTCAATACTTTCGATTTCCTTAAGTCTATCTAATACTGTAATCGTAGCGTCCTCTGCATTTGACTTAATAAGAACAAGCTCCTCATTAAGTTTATTTGTCTCAGCATCAAGCTTCTCAGTATTTTCCTTGATAAATTCTAGCTTTTGTTTTAAGCTTTGATATCCAAGTCTCATCTCCTGATTTTTACCAATTTCTTCCTCTTCAAGCTTTCTTTGTTCCTCTACCTGAAGATTCAAGCTAGCAATCTTATCTTCGATGATCTTATTTTTATCATCAAATGTCATAAGTTCCACATTTAATGTATCGTAATTTGACTTAATATCTGTAATCTGGCTAGCGATTTCAGCATTTTCCTTACCTAAATCTTCATAACTATCAGCTAATTCCTGCTTTTTCTCTCCAGCCTTATTCATATTCATCTTAACAGTATTTTGTAAAATATACTGTTCATTTAATACAAGCTTAATCTTTTCTAATTCTTCATTAGCTGCTCTTGATTCAGACTCATTAGCATTAAGCTTTTCATTTATAGCTTGATTTTCACTCTTGATAGCCTCTAATGACTTCTCAAGCTCCTCTATCTCTCTTCTCCTACCTAAAAGATTAGAATTGTTCTTAAAGGCACCACCAGACATTGAACCACCAGCATTGAGAAGTTCACCCTCCAATGTAACTATTCTTAACGTATAGTTATACTTTCTAGCAATCAACAATGCATTTTCGATAGTATCAGCTACAACTATTCTTCCAAGAAGATACTTCGCTATATTTTCCCATTCCTTCTTAATCTGAACAAGGTCACAGGCAAGTCCTATAACACCCTTTTCAGTTAATACTCTTTCATTAGAAAAACCTGTTTTGTTGGCAATACTGCTTAAAGGAAGGAAGGTTGCTCTACCAAACTTACCTCTCTTTAAGTATTCGATAGCTTCCTTAGCTGTTGTTTCTGTATCTGTAACAACATTCTGAATATTTCCACCAAGTGCTGTTTCTATAGCTGTTTCATACTTTTTATCAACCTTGATAATATCAGCTACAACACCGACGATACCCTTTTCTCTCTCTTTAAGCTCCATAATCTTTTTAATAGAGTTACCATAACCTTCATAACGCTCAGTCATGTTCTTTAAAGCCTCAAGATTTGAGCTTATCTGATGATACTTTCTCTGCTTATCTTCCCTCTCTTTTATGAGAGTTGCAGTCTCTTTCTTATACTCAGAAATCTTTTCTTCTATCTCTTCAGCCTGAGTAGTATATTGGATAATTTCATCGTTAACTTTCTTAAATTCTTCTTCTAATTCAGCGATAATCTTATCCTGCTCTTCTTTATCACTCTTTGACTTGATAAGCTTCTGACTCAACTCTGCTTTTCTTATATTAATCTGCTCAAGCATAGTGTCATATCTTTGTATTTTAGCCATAACGCCAGATTTTTCGTTAAGCAAGTTAATAATTTCTGATTTAGAATTCTCTATATCCTCTAAAATCTGTGCTATCTTACCAGAAATAGCTGCAATTTTACCGTCCGCTTCTCTCTGAACCTTTGTAGCATCTGTAAGCTTTTCATCTATTTCTTTCTTTTCTATAAGAAGACGTTCCTTTTCCTTTACGTGGTCGGCAATATCTTCTTCTATAGCATTCATACGCTGTTTAAAATGTTCGTCATTAATCTTAGCTGAATTAATCTGCTCATTTAATACCTTAATATCACCATCAAACTTTTCAATTGCAATATTTGTCTGATTTAATGAATTCTTCTTATCTTCGATATCCGTATTCATTTCCTCGATTATTCCATCAAGAACTTCATACTGATTTTTTATAGCCTCAAGATTTTGTCTATTTTCTTCCAATTCATTTGTGGCTATATTATATTTTTCCTCTATCTCTGATAAAGAAGTACGAATCTGTGTAATCTCAAGAAGGAACATATTGATATCATATGTCTTTAACTCTTCCTTGAGCTTTAAATATTTTCTGGCAGTCTCAGACTGACGCTCCAATGGCTTTAACTGTCTCTCAAGCTCAGTTAAAATATCTATAACTCTTGTAAGATTATCTTTCTCATTTTCAAGCTTTTTAGTCGCTTCAGCCTTTCTTCTTTTAAATTTAACAATACCTGCAGCTTCATCAAAAAGCTCTCTTCTCTCATCTGGCTTACCACTTAAAATCTTATCAATCTGACCCTGGCCGATAATAGAGTAACCCTCTTTACCAATTCCAGTATCGTAGAATAACTCATTTATGTCTTTAAGACGACAAACAGAGCCATTTATCATATATTCACTTTCACCTGAACGGAAAAGTCTTCTAGATACTGTAACTTCATCATACTCTATAGCTAATTTATGGTCTGAATTATCTAATGTAATAGCAACATACGCAAATCCTAACGGCTTACGGTTCTGTGTACCTGCAAAGATGACATCCTCCATTTTTCCACCACGGAGCTGTTTTATTCTCTGTTCACCTAAAACCCAACGTACAGCGTCTGCTACATTACTTTTTCCACTTCCATTAGGTCCTACAATACCTGTAATACCATTATGAAAATCGAATTTTATCTTATTGGCAAAGGACTTGAAGCCCTGTACCTCTATACTTTTTAAATACATTGTTTACCTTCCTGTTAACTCTCTTTTTTTATAGCAAGAATGGCCTCGTATGCGGCCTGTTGTTCAGCGCGTTTCTTAGTACCACCAACACCTCTGCCTAAGACAACATTCTTAAATACAGCTTCTACGCTAAACTCTTTATTGTGATCTGGTCCAGACTCGCCAACTAAGACATATTCCACTCTTTCCTTGTACTGTTTCTGCACCATTTCTTGAAGTATGGTCTTGCTATCATAAAAGAGATGTTTGTTTTCAATGTCATTTAAAACAAATTTCAAAATGAACTCTTTTGCATTAGCAAACCCACCATCCAAATATATTGCTCCTATAAGCGCTTCTAGGGCATCTGAAATTATAGAATCTCTAAAACGTCCGCCTGTATTTTCTTCACCATTACCAAGTCTTAAGTACTCATTAAGCTTAAAGTCTCTGGCAGCCTGAGCTAATGTAGGCTCACATACAATACTAGCTCTTAATCTAGTAAGCTCACCTTCTGGCTTACTTTCATATTCATCAAATAAAAATTCACTTGATGATAATTCCAATACAGCATCACCTAAAAATTCTAATCTCTCATTATTGTTAAGCTTACCTAATTTATTATCATTAGAATAGGAACTATGAGTCATAGCAAGCTCTAATAAAGCTTTATTTTTAAAGCTATATCCGATTATTTCTTCCAATTCATTTAATCGTTTCATTTCTATGCCTTCCCTATATGGTAATAAGAATGGGGTATTTGCCCCATTCTTATTACTAAAAATCATTTTATTCTCTGAAATTTTAATTAGTTGATTGCATTCTTAATCTGCTCTACAGCATCTGCAACTGTTGAAATCTTCTCAGCTTCCTCATTAGGAATCTCGATATCAAACTCTTCTTCAATTCCCATAATAATCTGGAATACATCTAAAGAATCTGCTCCTAAATCATCAATAAATGTTGAATCCATTGAGATTTCCTCCGCATCAATGTTTAATACCTCTGCAATGATGTTTTGTAACTTTTCGAATTCCATAATAAAACTCTTCCTTTCATATTTAAAATATTGTTTGATTAGCTTTCCTGTAAATTAATGTTTTCTCTTATTTTTTCATTAATTTTCTGCTCTTTAAAGGTTATACATTGTAAAATAGAATTTTTAACCTCCACTGCTTTTGAACTTCCATGTGTCTTTACAACAAGTCCATTTAAACCTAAAAGCGGTGCTCCACCATATTCTTCTGTCTGGAACGCTTTTAAAGTCTTCTTTAAAGCAGGTTTAATAAGAAGTGCTCCTATCTTACTTCTCAGTGTACTCATAAGGCCTTCTTTTACCTTGCCTATAAGTGTTGCTCCTAAACCTTCATAAAGCTTAAGTATAACATTTCCAACAAATGCTTCACATACGATTACATCTGCATATCCTGCTGGAATATCTCTTGCCTCAATACTACCTATAAAATTAATATCTGGACAATTCTTAAGCATTGGGAAAGTTTCGTGGACTAATGCATTACCCTTCTCTTCTTCAGCTCCTATATTAACTATAGCAACTCTTGGTTTTTTTATGCCTACAACATTCTCCATATAAATAGAACCGATCTTTGCAAACTGAACCAAGTGACTTGGTCTTGCATCTACATTTGCTCCACAATCGATAAGTAATGATACTCCATCCTTTGTTGGAATAAGTGGTGCCAATGGTGGTCTCTCAATTCCTTTTATACGGCCGACAATTACCTGTCCTCCTACTAATATAGCACCTGAACTTCCTGCTGAAACAAGTGCATCAGCTTCACCACGTTTTACCATATTCATAGCAACAACTATTGATGAATCTTTCTTCGACTTAATCGCCTTAACTGGTGGTTCTTCTGTGAGAATTACCTCTGTCGCATTTACCACCTCAATTCGTTCCTTATCGTACTCATACTTTGCCAATTCTTCCTTGACAACTTCTTCTTTTCCGACAAGCTTTACAATCACCTGTTCACTTGCTAAAATGGCTTCTACAGCGCCTTTAACAATCTCGCCTGGTGCATTGTCTCCTCCCATAGCATCCACTGCTACGATAGTCTTTTCCTTCACCATTTCTTACCTCCACCTATTATTGTAGGTCACAAATGATACTATACTAAATAAATATGTATAAATCAACCTTTATAGTAAATTTTTTGCGTTTTTTATCGATAGGAAAGTTCTCTGTGAAAACTTGCTATATGATAAAAAAAGGCACAGTCCTAAGACTGTGCCTTTTTTATTAGAGCCATTGCAATTAGTCAACTGCAACGATTTCCTTCTTATTGTAGCTTCCGCAAGCCTTACATACTCTATGTGGCATCATTAATTCGCCGCACTTTGAGCACTTTACAAGATTTGGAGCTGTCATCTTCCAGTTAGCTCTTCTCTTATCTCTTCTTGCTTTTGAAGTTTTATTCTTTGGACAAATAGACATGGATTACACCTCCTTAAAGCTTTTAAAGACCTCTAAAGCTTTCGCCATTCTTGGGTCTAATTCTGTGGTATCACAACCACAACTTCCATGGTTGAGATTTGTGCCACATCTATTACAAATTCCTTTACAATTATCACTGCAAAGAACCTTCATAGGTAAATTCACTAAAATCTCACCGTAAGCAAACTTAGTCACATCAAAATCAGTACCTTCTATAAAATCAGTCTCATCTAATGCTGCTTCCTCTTCAGAAACATTACCACTTAAGTCCACTTCTCTTAAAGTTTCTATCTTTAATTGTGTGCGAACTGACTCTAAACATCTTCCACATGGAATATCAAGCTCAATATCAATATCAGCTTTAACCTCTACCTTGCCATCACCTGTATTAGTAAATTCCAATACTATAGGTTTCTTAGCCACGATAGGATAACTTGATGACTTCATATCAAAGCTTTCCATATTAAGTTCAGCTTCAAGTCTTTTTACTTTACCTGTTTGTGATAAAAGCGGATGTAAATCTATAAGCATAATTACCTCTCTTAAATCGCACCTTGAACATTATAACCATATGTTGTGGTTTTGTCAACAAAAATATACAAAAACATATAAATTTATGTACTACTTTACTAATTCTAATGTTTCCTGTGCAATCTTTAACTCTTCGTTTGTTGGAATAACCATAACCTTAACCTTAGAATCTGGTGTTGAAATAGTGCCTTCCACACCTCTATACTTATCGTTCAATTCTTCATCTATAGTTACTCCAAGGTAACCAAAATACTTGCTAATTCTAGCTCTCATAGGTGCATCATTTTCACCTACACCGGCTGTAAATACGATTGCATCTACACCATTCATAGCTGCTACATATGAACCAACATACTTAGCTACTCTATAAGCAAATGCCTCTAAAGCAACCTCTGCTCTATGATTACCTTCCTTAGAAGCCTTTGTAACATCTCTAAAGTCGCTTGAAATTCCACTTATACCAAGAATTCCTGACTTCTTATTTAAGATATTAACCATTTCATTAATATCCTTGCCTTCTTTATTTGCAATAAACTGTACAGCAGCTGGATCAATATCACCACTTCTTGTTCCCATGATAAGACCTTCAAGCGGAGTAAGTCCCATACTTGTATCTACACACTTACCATTTAAAACAGCTGAACAAGAACCACCATTACCGATATGACATACGATAACCTTAGAATTATCCTTATCTAAGCCTGCAACCTCAATAGCCTTCTTAGATACAAACGCATGGCTTGTGCCGTGGAAACCGTACTTACGAATACCGTATTTCTCATAATACTCATATGGAATAGCATACATATATGCCTTCTCTGGCATTGTCTGGTGGAATGCTGTATCAAATACTGCTACATTCTTTACACCTGGCATAGCATGCTCACAAGCTTCGATACCGATAAGATTTGCTGGATTATGTAATGGTCCAAAATCAAAACACTCACGAACTGTAGCCTTAACATCTTCGTTAACAACGATTGATTCAATATATTTCTGAGCCGCATGAAGAACTCTATGTCCTACAGCTGAGATTTCCTTAACATCTGAGATAACGCCGTAAACTGGATCTACAAGCATATCAAGAACCATCTGTACAGCTACCTTATGATCTGGCATATCCTTCTCTACTACACATGAATCCTTTCCTGTAGGCTTATGTGTAAGTGCTGAACCCTGAATACCGATTCTTTCACAGATACCCTTTGCCATAACTGTCTCGTTAGTCATGTCAAAAAGCTGATATTTTAATGATGAACTACCACAATTAATAACTAATATCTTCATACTATACCTCCTGAGCCTGAACTGCTGTAATTGCTATAACACCTACGATATCCTTAGCTGAACATCCTCTAGATAAATCGTTAACTGGCTTTGCAATACCCTGACACATTGGACCATAAGCCTCTGCCTTAGCAAGTCTCTGAACAAGCTTGTAACCAATGTTACCTGCATCTAAGTCTGGGAAGATAAGTACATTTGCATTACCTGCAACCTGACTATTTGGAGCCTTTGACTGACCAATACTTGGTACCATAGCAGCATCTGCCTGAAGCTCACCATCTATTTCAAACTGTGGAGCTGTCTCCTTAGCTATACGAGTAGCTTCTACTACCTTATCTACGTCAGCATGCTTTGCTGAACCCATAGATGAATGTGAAAGCATAGCTACCTTAGCCTTTGTTCCTACAAGTGTCTCAAAGCTTTCTGCTGATGAAACTGCTATAGCTGCAAGCTCCTCTGCATTTGGATTCTGATTAAGACCACAATCACCAAATACAAATGTTCCATTCTCGCCATATTCGCAATTAGGAACTTCCATTACAAAGAAAGTCGAAACAAGCTTTGTTCCTGGCTTTGTCTTAATAATCTGTAAAGCTGGTTTAAGTGTATTTGCTGTTGAATGACATGCGCCTGAAACAACACCGTCAGCATCACCACACTTAACCATCATACATGCATAAAACATATATTCTTCATGGAGAAGTTTTGTGGCATCTTCCTTTGTCATTCCCTTAGCTTTTCTAAGTTCAACAAGTGTATCAATATACTCTTCAGTCTTTGCGTATGTGGCTGGATTAACAATAGTTGCCTTTGAAATGTCAAGTCCTTCACTATTTGCTGCTACTTCCTCATCTGAACCGATAATAATAATGTTAGCAACATCTTCAGCAAGTATCTCTGCTGCTGCTTCAAAAATTCTTCTGTCCATAGACTCTGGCAAAACAATTGTTTTCTTGTTCTGCTTAGCTTTTTTCTTCATTTCATCAATAAATGCCATAACAAAATTCTCCTTTACATAAACCTGGCACATTTGTGCCCATAATATACTTAAATTATAACTCTTTAATTTATTGTATACAAGTCGAATTTTGGAAATATATTGTATTTTAATAAATACATTTTATAAAAAGTAGTTATCTTCTTCCACCACCTGGTTTTTCCATGCCTTCGCCTGGTCTTTGTCCACCAGTGCCAAAACCACCCATTCCTCCTGTAGCATTTCCTACAGTTGTCATAATTTCCGTTATTTCAAAGGTTTCATAGACATTTCCACCTTCATAATCACCTGTATACATTCCATCTGTTATATCTCCATCGCATGTTCCACCTGTTGAAACAGTGTATTGTTCACCTTTTTCTAACATAGAAGTGCAAATAACCATATTATTATAAGATTTTGCTCCTGCAAATGTTAATATATCTTCACCAGTGCTATTCTTAATATTTACAATCTCGCCAGCACTTATTTCTTTATCAAAACCTATCATAACACAGTTCACTTTTGCTTCCCTTGGCATCTGTGCCATCTGGCTATATCCTACAGCTAATAAAAATCCACCATTAATACTACAAGTAGAATCGTAATCCATAGCACCATTTCCACCATTTGCAGGACCATCTACTATGATAAATCCGTCATTTATTACCAAACTACCATTGGCATCTAAACCATCACCACTTGAATTAACATAAATATATCCATTATTTATTGTTAAACTTCCTGTACTTCCACCAAAATGATTCATTCCTGGACGACCCTGTATGGCAGACGAGTCACTTCCACCAGCTGCATTAAAGCCATCATCAGTTGACATAATACGAACTTTTCCAGTATTTACAATAATATCCGTACCTTCAATACCTTCGTAGCACTGTGTTATATTAATATTACAATCATTTATGATAAGAGAATTATCTACATGTATTCCATCATCTCCAGACTTAATTTCATATTGACCTGAATTAATAGTAATAGTTCCATTACTATGTATTGCATCATCCTCAGAATTAGTTACAAATTCCCCATCGTTTATAGTAATATCTACTCCTGCCTTCACTGCTTTTTTACTTACAGTGTCCTCTGTAGATGTATCTTCCATCTCCATACCTGGTCTCATAGGCCTATTATCTTTACCCCAGCTAGTTACCTTCGCTCCTTCACCAGTTGTAATATCAAAGCTTCCATTATTTATTAAAAGGCAAGTTTCAGCGTCAATACCGTCTTGACCTGAAGTAATATTATAAATACCATTATCAATCAAAATAAAGCCTTCGCCTTCATCTACATTATTGCTAGAACATATCCCATCTCCATCAGCTTTTATAGTTATATCACTATTTAAAACAGCGATAGAATCCTTACCCTTTATACCATGATTTACAGCTTCTACACTTATTTTTCCACCTGTAATAGTCAAATCATCCTTTGAATATATTCCATTATTAAAATTTCCTTTTACAATTAACGCACCCGTTCCAGCTATTACCAAATCATCCTTTGAAAAGATACATGCATTTGGCTCTTCCTCTGCCTTATCATCATATACATACTCTGAACCATCTGTAAATGTATTAGTAGTATCTGCTACAAGAGAAAGTATAACCTTTTTAGCATTTTTAACATAAATGGCTGATGAATTATCACAAGTTACCTCTAAACCATTAAGAATAAGTGTTACCGCTTTATCGTCACTATCTGGAACATCTACAATAATCTGTCCATTATCAATCTTACCTTCTAATACATATTCTCCTGATTCAGTAATTGTAATTCCCTCTCCATTAAGAGAAAGCACATTCTTATAATCCTTCAAATCATTTTTAGTCAAAGACAACTTCTCTTTATCACTATAATTTACTTCTATATCAAACTTTTCTGTAATTTGAGTTTCATTAGAATCGTCATCATCCTTCATTAAATCCTCAAAATTTTTAAGCAATGTCTTATCGTCATCATCCTTAGAGTCGCACCCAAACATAGTGCTTATAGCTATAGTCGAAATCACACCTAATATTAAAAATTTCTTTCTCATTTTAACCTCCACATATTAAAAGCAATATTTATTTTATATGGTATAATTGTCTTTACAAAATCTATTTTACATAGTAATGTGATTATTATGTGATATAAAATCAAATTTAATGTGTTAATTATATAATATATAAGAGGTAATATCAATGAGCGTAGTTGGACTTATAACTGAATATAACCCTTTCCACAAAGGTCATGAATACCATATTAGTAAAGCCAAAGAGCTTACTGGTGCTGATAATACAGTAGTAATTATGAGCGGCAACTTTGTACAGCGCGGTACTCCTGCTTTTATGGACAAGCATACTCGCGCTTCTATAGCTTTAAATCATGGTGCCGATCTAGTGTTGGAATTACCATTGCCATTTTCTTGTTCTAGCGCTGAATATTTTGCTTTGGCAGCAGTTTCTTTATTAGATAGAACTGGTGTCGTTGATTATATTTGCTTTGGAGCCGAAACTGACAATCTTTCGTTATTGGAAGAAATCGCTTCTATATTAGTAAATGCAAAGATTGATGATGCTCATCCATTAAATATTCTAATCAAAGAAAACTTAAAAACCGGATTAAGCTACGCCACATCAAGAGCTTTTGCCCTATGTGAATTATGTAATAATGAAGATATTAATACAATTATAGAACAGCCAAATAACATCCTTGCCATTGAATATCTTAAAGCTTTAAAATTGATTAATTCCAATATAAAACCTTATGTTTTAAAAAGAACAATTTCTACCTATCACGATTCCTATGACAATGATTATATGTATTCAGCATCGTCTTTAAGAAAAAAAATTGATAATGATAATTCTATAAAAACACTATTTGATTTTGAAAACATATATAAGGAAAAATATAAAGTCACATATCCTATAAGTGAAGATGATTTTGATACAATAATGGCTACAAAATTAATAGAAAATCTCCACTCAAATGTAGATTTAAGCATATATAACAATATTGATGAACAATTAGCAAATAAAATCATTAAAACCTTAAGAAATAATAGTTACAGAGGCTGGAACGATTTCTGTATGATGCTTAAAAGCAAAAATATAGCTTATACTTCTATCAGTCGCGGACTCTTATCTACATTACTTGATATTAAAAAAAATGATTTCAAAAAATATTTAGATAATAATATATGTAATTTTGTAAGAATACTAGGCTTTAATAAAGCATCAAGCAACATATTAAATTCCATAAAAAACGACTCATCGCTCACGTTAATAGGACAATTATCAGAAATCAATGATAACCTTGAATTAAATGAAATTGACCTAAATATGATTAATAAATCCATTTTAGCTGATGAATTCTATAATAGTATTGTAAAACTAAAATACTCTACAGATATTCCAAATGAATATAAAAGAAAATTGATTATCAAATCCTAATCGAAATTTCGACAAATATATAGCCAATGCATATTTATATACAATATGCACTGGCTATAAGAGTTTTTCTAATTATTTATTTATATTTTTCAACTTATTAATTACTCTTGTAATTGGCTCGTATAATACTAGCATAAACACAAAATTACTAACACAATGAACTATATCCCATGGAATTCCCGCTATCCACCATGCTATTCCTAACTGAATTCCTGTAAGCAATCCACCAGAAAAAGCTGTTACAAAGATATACGGTATGGTACAGATTGCTCCAAATAATAATCCGAAACATCCAGAAAACATACTCCAAAACCATATAGATTTACACTTTCTAAACATATAACAGATAATCACTAATAGTGGCCATGCTACTAAATACATTATCCACCACAGATTCATTCCATAGATAGCACCCTCTATTATAATAAATACTGGAACAACAAATACAATTTTTCTCCCAAAATATATAGTAAACATAATAAGCCAAAATGTTGTCAATTCAATATTTGGAAGAAAAGATAAGGTAATCTTGCACACCTCTATAATGGCTACTGTCATAGCTATTAGAGTAATATCTTTTATTGAAAGTTTCATATATCTACTCCGTTGCTGGTGTATACACTATAGAGCAGACATCACCATCTTCTATAGGTTGCTCAGATATACCGTAATTACAATAATTATCATTAATTAAAAATGACCAATAAGCACCATCTAAGGTATAGTCAGCTCTCACACCATTTACAGTATCTATCATCATTCCATACTGACCTTCTGTACCTGAATACGTAAGCCCTTCTGCTTCATCCATAGCTTCTTTTAGATACTTAGCATCTGTATTCACCTCGTATGTAGTAACCTCATTATCTTTACTTACTACCTTGATGACAATTTCCTTGTTTCCTTCTACGGGTTTTTCTCTAAAAATAAAATAAATGGCTATAAATGCTGCTATTACTGCAACAAAAGCCACTAAACCCATAATAATTTTCTTCTTATTCTTTTCCATTTTTTCTCCTTCCGACCAGTTTCCTCGTGGTCCAAGTGTGAACATAACAGGCAGGTCTTCTGACTTTAGCATCAACACCTGATTTTACCTTCCCACAGGTTATATCTTCTGCAGTGGCTTATTTTAGAAAATCAGACTCCTCTATTACAGCGACGGGTTCGTGCAGGACTCTCACCTGCTTCCCTTTTCACCAGAACCCCAGATTACTTATCTTTCATCTGCTTCTGGCACCTGAAATGTATATTAATTTGTAACTATCATAGGATAACATACCCTATCTATTTTGTAAAGAAATGTGTCTTTAAAAAATGAAAGAATTCAACTACATTAGTATTATCCTGCTTATTTAAATTATATGAAATAACTATATCTCTCTGACAGAGTATCCCCTCAATCTCAAGAAGCTTAACATGATCCTTATCCACACTTCCCCAGGTAAATTCAGGCCAAAAACCAACACCCATATTAGCCATTATCATATTTTTTACAGCTGTTGGATTATCACTTTCAAATATAATTTTAGGCTTCACACCTAAGTTTTGACAGAACTTTTCACAAATAGATGAAAATTGTCTTGAACCAGCAAGGCTTATAAAGCCTTCATCTAACATATCCTTTAAATTAATTGATGAAATATTTTCATATCGTTTATTATTTGGCACAGCTAAATATATCTTTTCATGACATACAAACTCATTATCCTTTAAGGTACCGCTGTCACTTTTTATGCTATCGCTTGCTTTTGTAGTTATCTTAATATCATATAAATTTTCTTGATTATCCTGAAGCAACTGAAAATTTATATCTTCATATTTTTTCTTGTATTCTATAATGGCATCAGTTACTAATGCTGATGCTGCCAATACATTTAAATGAATGGTTTTATCTGCTAATTTTGCCATAATATGAAGCTTTTCTGGCAGCTTATCAATCTGTTCAATTATAGGTATAAGTTTTTTTTGCAAATATTTTCCATATTCAGTGAGAACAATATTTCGTCCTTTAGAAACAAATAAAGGAACACCAAAATCCTGCTCCAATCTATGAATTGCTTGTGTCAGTGACGGTTGCGCAATATGAAGCTTTTTTGCACTATTAGTTATATGTTGACTTTCTGCTACTTCCAAAAAATACCTAAATTGATTCAGTTCCATATTAGCATACCTCCACTTATTCATAGGATAAACCCTATTGTTTTAATAGATATTATATATTTGAATTATGAATAATTCAAGCATATAATGACACAGACGAAGAAAATAATAAGAATATATGGAGGATTTTAATTATGACAAATTTTTTAGAAGCATTTATGTTAATATGTTTTGGTTTATCTTGGCCAATTTCACTTTATAAGAATATTAAAGCAAAAACTGCAAAATCAATGAGTTTGCAGTTTACATTATTAATTATCACTGGATATATATCTGGAATCATTGCAAAGATTGCAACTGATAGCTTTAACTATGTATTAGTTATATATATTTTGAATCTGCTTATTGTATCCGCTAATATCGTTGTATACTTTATCAATTTAAGATATGATAAAAAGCAACTTGTATAAGCTTTAATACGACACATCAAAAAGACGCATCTTAACTTAAGTTTCTTAACTAAGTCAAAATGCGTCTTATTTTTTATCCTTTTATTAGTCTACAACCTTCTCATTAATCTTAGCAAACATCTCTGCTCTGATTTCCATTACCTTTTCGATAACTTCATCCTTGTTTACCTTCATAGAAATCGACTTATCTCTGCTTACAATCTCCACAAGACCTTCCTGTAAATTCTTTGGTCCCACGATTACTCTAATTGGAGCACCTATTAAGTCTGCATCTGCAAACATTGCGCCCGGACGAACATCCTCTCTATCATCATAGAGAACTTCCATACCTTTATTATTCATCTTAGCATAAAGGTCATCTGCAAATGCCTTAGCCTCAGCATCGTCTGCTCTAAGAAGACACATATGAATCTCCCATGGAGCAATTGAGATAGGCCAAATTGGACCATAATCATCATGCTTAACCTCACATACACTTGCTGCCATACGACCTACACCTATACCGTAGCAACCCATGATAGCATCCTTTGTCTCGCCATTCTCATCAAGGTATGTAAGTCCCATTGACTTAGAATACTTTGTACCAAGCTGGAAGATATTACCTACTTCTATACCTCTCTGAACAGTAATAGTCTTCTTACCACAACATGGGCAGATACCGCCTTCTACTATCTTAGCTGCATCAACGTACTCTACAGCACCATAATCTCTCTCGATATTAAAGCCAGTTACATGATAATCTGTCTTATTAGCGCCAGCTACAAGGTTATCAAGTCCCTTAAGTGAACTATCAAAGAATACAGTAACATTCTCTGGAAGTCCCTTTGGTCCAATAAATCCTGCTACAATACCACATTCCTCTGTGATAACACCAGGATGAATATTCTCACCAACAAGCTTTGAAAGCTTAGCTTCATTTACATCAAGGTCTCCTCTGATAAATACGATAACATATGCATCATCAGCGTTCTTCTGATAAACAACTGCCTTACATGTATGTGTAACAGGCACCTTAAGGAAATTAGCTACATCTTCAATAGTTTTTTCATTTGGTGTATGAACCTCTGTCATATCAGCCATAGGAATTAAATTTTCATTCTCAATAATGCTGTCTGCTGCTTCCATATTTGCTCTGTAATCACATTCTGTACAGATAGCAATTGAATCCTCACCTACTGGTGTGAGAAGCATATACTCATGTGATACACTACCACCCATCATACCTGAATCAGATGCCACAGCCACAACCTCTGGAATACCACATCTAGCAAAGATTCTATTATAAGAATCATAACACTTCTGATAGTATGCCTCTAAGTCCTCCTGTGAAGTATGGAATGAATATGCATCCTTCATAGTGAACTCACGAACTCTGATAAGACCAGCTCTAGGTCTAGCTTCATCTCTAAACTTTGTCTGAATCTGGTAAATCATAAATGGATACTTAGCATAGCTGTTGGCATATTCCTTAACAAGCTGAACAGAAGCCTCCTCATGTGTCATACCAAGAATCATTCTTGAACCACTTCTATCCTTGAATCTTAAAAGTTCCTCGCCTACGCTCTGGTATCTACCAGACTCATCCCAAAGGCTACCAGGAAGAACAACTGGGAACATTACTTCCTGACCATCGATTCTATCCATTTCCTCTCTGATGATATTCTCAATTTTTCTTGTCACTCTCTTAGCAGGTGGATATAAAGAAAATATACCATTTGCTACATTCTTAATATATCCGCCTCTCACCATAAGTGCATGGCTATCAACCACGCAATCCGATGGACGCTCCTTAAATCTATTACCTACTAAATTCTTAATCTTCATTTTGTTAACCTAGAACCTTACTTAAAGATTCCTTCCTTTCATTAATGTCAATTTCTATATTAATTACTTAAGCTCTTCAAAAGTGCAATCTCCTTGGCATAACCTGCTTCATCATTAGGTGTTTCTAAGATAAACGGTTTATCCTTAAGTGAAGGATGATTGATAATTCTTGTTATAGCTTCTATTCCCAAATGACCTTCACCGATTTTCTCGTGTCTATCTTTATGTGCACCCAAATCATTCATAGTATCATTAAGATGAATAGCTTTTAATCTATCAAGACCTATAACTTTATCAAACTCTTCTATAACCTCATCAAGCTTATTTACAATATCATATCCGCCATCCCAGATATGGCATGTATCAAGGCAAACTCCTAACTTATCATTAAGCTCAACCTTATCAATAATAGCTCTTATTTCCTCGAAGTTTCTACCTACTTCACTGCCTTTTCCAGCCATAGTTTCAAGAAGAACTGTTGTGGTCTGTTCAGGCTTTATTACCATATTTAAAACCTCAGCTATCATCTCAATTCCCTTTTCGGCACCTTGTCCTACGTGAGAGCCCGGATGAAAATTATAATAATTTCCTGGAGTATATTCCATTCTTCTTAAATCATCTGCAAGCATCTCTATGGCAAAATGACGAATATTTTCTTTTTCAGCACAAGCATTCATAGTATAAGGCGCATGTGCCACAAGCTTGCCAAAGTTGTTCTCTTCCGCCAGCTTAAGAAAAGCTTCTACATCCTTTATATCTATTTCTTTTGCACTACCCCCACGGGGATTTCTTGTAAAAAATGCAAATGTATTTGCACCTAACTCTATAGCCTGCTTTCCCATAGCTTTATAGCCTTTGGAAGCAGACAAATGACAACCAATATACATTGTTTCCTCCAAACTAATTCGTGACTATATTATCACTTTTCTGATAAATCTGCAATATCATAGCTAACATTTACAGCATTTCTACGATAATCCTTATCAAATCTTTCATAAATTCGTCTAAGTATTGTATTTACATCGATTTCAGTTACATTTAATAAAATAACCAAGAACTGTTCACTACTAAATCTCGTACTTACATCTGTATTTCTCAAAGCTGACTTAATAGCTTCATTCATACAATACATTGCATATTCCTGTTCTTCAATATCAAAATTATCATAATCAACAGGCTCTAAGGTTAACATAATCAACTGCATATTATAATCAAATCGATTAACAACATTCAAAACAAGGTCATACATCTTCTTAAACTCATTGAAATCTACATTTATAGCTCCATGTGAAGTTCTACTAGCTTTAAGACTCTTTACCATTCTTTCCAAATCCACAGAAGCCTTTTTATTATCAAGATTTTCCAGCTGTGAATACATACAGTATCCAGCCTTGCCAGAATGTTTAATATGATATAACGCCTTATCTGCATTACGTACAGCATTAGCATACAACTCTTTACAATTTGACATATACATACCTACTGATAATGTTGAATACTGAAGATATATATTGTCCTTCTTTGCCCCATCGAAATCTTCTATAATACTTTCAATTATAGACACAGCTTCAGCTTCTTCAACATTAGGCATATAGCATAAAAATTCATCTCCACCCACTCTAGCTATTATGGCCTTATCTCCATACTTAAGCAGGATATCACCTAGATTTTTCAAAACATAATCGCCAGCAAGGTGTCCTAAATTATCATTAGTTTTCTTTAAGTTATCCAAGTCAATAAATGCAAGGCAACCTGGTCTATTTCTAACTGCCTCAGCAATTCTACTCTCTCCAGTTTTTCTGTTTAATACGCCTGTTAACATATCAAAAATATCATTCTTCTGATTATCTTCAATATTCTTCACAATCTGATTAAGTAAAATACTACTTTCTTCTGTTAATGTAGGCTCGTTACCTATTACCTCATCCTTCTCTTCTATCTCAAGCTTGTCTTCTTTTAACAATCTTAAAAATACATCTACAAACTTAGGGTCAAATTGCGTTCCACGTCCTCCCTCAAGCTGTTTAAATATATCTTCCTTTGATAAATTATCGCGATATACTCTCTTACTATTCATTGCATCATATGCATCAGCGATACATATGATTCTAGCTATCTCTGGAATCTCATCACCTGCTACACCTAAAGGATAACCCTTGCCATCATATCTTTCATGATGATATTTCGCTCCAAGGGATACTCCCACGATAGTTCTAATATCATTTAAAATATCTCCACCGATATTTGTGTGCGATTTTATTACTCCAAATTCAATCTCTGTAAGTTTACCAGGCTTATTAAGAACACTGTCCGGAATACCCACCTTGCCAATATCATGTAAAAGTGCCACATATCTAAGATTTCTAATCTTACTCTCTGGCCAGCCAAGGGCTCTTGCAAGTCTAGCACTATATTCAGATACACGAACAGAATGACCCTTTGTATAGCTATCCTTAGCCTCAATCATACTAGCTATAGTCGCTATAGTTTCAAAAGAAATCTCCTCTATCTGTCTAGTTTTTTCTTCTACCTTCTTCTCTAAATCCTTCATAAGTTCAGAAAGTGAAATAATATTTTGAATTCTATTAATCATTACTTCTGGGATAAATGGTTTTTTAATAAAGTCCATAGCTCCCATATTAAGTCCTTTTACTTCACTCCCCACCTCAGTATCAGCTGTAAGAAATACAACAGGTGCTGTACTATTGGCATTATCAAGTTTTTTGACATGTTCAAATACCTCAAAACCATCCATTTCAGGCATAACAATATCGAGCAAAATCAAATCAACTAAATTATCTTTAAGATAATCTAGCGCCTTTTCACCTGATTTTACTAGTACAAGCTTATACTTGTCCTTCAACACTCTCTCAACCATTTTTAAATTAGTTACATTGTCATCAACCGCAATAATCCTTTTCATAAAAACACCCAACCTTTTGTGCTTGCCCTTAATTCTTAAAACTATGAATAGGCGCTGGTATTCTACCACCTCTATTTACAAATGCGTCACATGAAAAATTGTTAACTGGCATAACTGGCGCATAACCAAGAAGTCCACCAAATTCAACCATCTCTCCTACCTTCTTGCCTGGAACTGGAATAATTCTAACAGCTGTTGTCTTCTGGTTTATCATACCGATAGCAGCCTCATCTGCAATAATTCCTGAAATAGTTGTAGCCTTTGTATCACCTGGAATGGCAATCATATCTAATCCTACAGAACATACACAAGTCATTGCCTCAAGTTTCTCTAATGTAAGAGCTCCCATATTAACAGCATCTATCATTCCCTGATCCTCACTTACAGGAATGAATGCACCACTTAAACCACCTACATAAGAAGACGCCATAACGCCACCCTTCTTAACCTGATCATTAAGAAGCGCTAATGCAGCTGTAGTACCTGGAGCACCAACTCTTTCAAGTCCGATTTCCTCTAAAATCTCCGCAACCGAATCACCTACAGCTGGTGTTGGTGCAAGTGATAAATCTATAATACCAAATGGAACACCAAGTCTCTTAGAAGCTTCCTGAGCAACAAGCTGTCCTACTCTAGTAACCTTAAATGCAGTCTTTTTGATAGTTTCGCAAAGAACCTCAAAATTCTTGCCTCTAACCTTACTCAAAGCATTCTTTACAACACCTGGTCCAGAAACACCTACATTGATAATACAATCTGCTTCTGTAACACCATGGAAAGCACCTGCCATAAATGGATTATCATCAGGAGCGTTACAGAATACTACAAGCTTAGCACAACCAAGACATTCTGCATCCTTTGTAATCTCGTCAGTCTCGACGATAACCTCACCCATAAGCTTAACTGCATCCATATTAAGACCTGTCTTTGTAGAACCCACATTAACAGAACTACATACTCTATCTGTACAAGCAAGAGCCTGAGGAATAGAACGAATCATCATCTCCTCTGCTGGTGTCATACCCTTAGACACAAGACATGAGTAACCACCGATAAAGTTAACTCCTACTTCCTTAGCCGCCTTATCAAGAGTCTTAGCAATACTTACAAAATCATCAATAGACTTACAAGCAGACGCACCCACAAGTCCAATAGGTGTAACAGATATTCTCTTATTTACAATAGGAATACCAATCTCCTTCTCAATCTCATTACCAGTAGACACAAGATTCTTAGCCTTAGTAGTAATCTTATTATATATTTTTTCGTTAAGCTTTTCTATATCGCTATCTATACAATCTAAAAGACTGATACCCATAGTAATAGTACGAACATCAAGATTCTCATGTTCAACCATATCATTAGTTTCTTTTACTTCAAATAAATTAATCATAATTTTTCTCCTACTAATCTATTCTTACAAGCGATGCATAATATTGAATATATCTTCCGACTGCATTTTAATCTGAACGCCAATCTGCTCACCTAACTCAGTCATCTCGTCACTAAGCTGACCAAACTGCTTACTAGCATTATTAGCATCAACTATCATCATCATATTAAAATAATCCTGAACGATTGTCTGTGAAATATCTAAAATATTAACATTATTCTCTGCTAAATATGTACAAACCTTTGCTATAATTCCTACTGCATCTTTACCAACTACAGTGATTACTGTCTTCTTCATATGAACCTACCTCTCATTCATAGTTTTTATATTTTAGTTGCTAAATAATATTTTAGCTTATCATTTCAATTATATGTGAAAATGCTTATTATTTCAACCATTTAAAAATAATTTTTGGTATGGTACATATAATATTATCGTTTCGGATATTTATATATACACCATACCAAATTTTTAATGAATAAGGAGCTCTACCAATAGAGTTTTATATATTCTTCTGCTTCAAGGTCTGTCACCTCATAATTTTTTATAAGCATTTCCTTAACACGTTCCGGAGCAACACCCAATTCTCTGCTAGAAATTATCATACGTCTTATACCTTCTTTTATACCTTCTTTTATACCTACTTTTTTACCTTCTCTTATACCTTCCTCCATACCAGCTTTCAAACCCTCACTTCTAGCTCTTTCAAAATCTTCTGCCCAAATCTCTCTCAAAGCCTCGCACATATCTGTAACCTCCTTAAATTTCTCTCTATTAGCTCTAACAATAACATTCATTACCGATTTATAACGTTCATCCTTTTGATGTTTAGAATATATACCAGATATTTTATCTACCAGTTTAGCATCATTCAGATTATTAGTTAAACTTCGTAACCATATATTTTCTTTCTCTGATAGTTCAGATGAAACAATTATCTGCATAGGTATCATACCTTTAGTTATATAATATATCCCTTCACCACTTTTTTCAATACCTAACCCTAGGATTTCCTTTAAATGTTTCTCCAATTTTTCTGGAAATCCCATACTTACAAATGTTATTGTCAATTCATTGATTTTTATAGTATCTATCTCTTTTGCTTCTGATTTATAAAATAAGGAGTATGCACATACCTTATAAAAATCATCTATACTTACATAATCATCCGGGCTCTTATACTCTATAATGTTATATTTTCTAAATATCCGACCTATATTTTTATGTATTTTATCTTCTGTACATTTCTTAATAATAAGAACATCTATCTGCATAGGTTTCTTGCTTAAGTGATGCTCATTTTCAAAAGTTAGTTTATGTGACTCCTCATCAAACTCAATTTGAAGACCAGCATAAAAAGCAGGATGCCAATACAACTTGTCCACTTCTTTTTTATTCACTTTTCCTTTACTAATATCAATTTCCTCCTTCGATGGTATTTTTGATGCATAAAAAGCGACTCATACAAACCTTTTATAACATCTTATTGGTAAAATTATATATTGGATTTTAAGCAGAATATAAAAATAAGCGAATCTCAAACTTACTCTCTAGAAATATTTAATACAAACCTTCTGCTTAGAGAAATATTAGCACTTTTTTCTTACCTTGACAACAATATTTTTCCTTATATGTCAATATAAAAACAGAGCAAATTACTGAATTATATTCAATAATTTGCTCTGCATATTTTTAATGCCAATTCAATCTATACAATGACTGAGCTATAAGACACGTTTTCTTTTCATCCTCAGAATATTATTTAGCATATTCTATAGCCTCTTCATATGTATCCCATGACCATTTCATATAAATTCTTTCACTAACAAGCTTATTACCACAATTTGTACAATACGCCATAGTAACCTCCTACACCGCTATACACTCCATAACCCTATCTCTCCATGCCACTTCGATATCAAAATCATCCGCCTTATATGGACTATCACTTAAATTAATCTCTGCTCTTACACTAGCATAAGCAAGCTCTGGATAATTATTCTCCTTGCTTAAATGACCAAGATATATTTTCTTCAACCTATCAGATAATATCTCATCAAGAAGTCGCCCCGACATCTCATTACATAAATGTCCATGATTACTTAATATTCTCTGCTTTAAATAATATGGATATGAGCCAACCTGTAGCATCTTTATATCATGATTTGCTTCAAGAAGCACTGCATCTAAATCTTTCAGATTATCTACTATGTAATCATTGTAATGTCCCATATCAGTAGCTATGGCCACTGCCTTTGAGCCATCAAAGTTACTGATACGATATCCACAAGGTTCTGCAGCATCATGTGATATAGAAAATGGACGCACCTTAAGACTTCCAATTTCATAATCTTCATCAGCATACACACCATTAAGAAGTGACATATCCACCTTATCTAAATATTTTGTCTTAGCGGCTTCTTCTATGGTTCCGTTTGTTCCATATACTGGAATATTATGCTTTCTAAGCACCACACCTAATCCACCGATATGGTCTGAATGCTCGTGAGTTACTAATATTCCAGTCATATCTGACAAAGTAAGTCCAATAGTATTAAGCCCCTCTTCTATTCTTTTTTTACTTATGCCTGTATCAATAAGCAAATGGGTATTATCATCTCCAACATATATACAGTTGCCGCTGCTACCGCTGGCAATACTCATCATTCGCATAATCTGCCTCCTGTATCGTTAAAATCAACTTTCAAAAATATCGTCAGATGCTCCAGCAAGGATCCTATTTCTATTATTCTATCTTACCTAAGATAGCTACCACAAAATCATATAACTTAGTAACTGAAGAAATAGAAACCCTCTCATCAGTTGTGTGTATATCATACATCTGTGGACCAAAAGAAACCACATCAATATCTGGCTTTTTCTCCAAGATATACCCACACTCTAAACCAGCATGTATAATCTCAACCTTAAGGTCCTCATTATATTTCTCTTTATAAATATCGCAAAGTAGCTTCTGTAATGGCGAATTAGCTTTATAAGTCCACTCTGGATATTCACCATGTGAACTAAACTCACCACCTGTAAGCTTAGCTAAAGTCTCTATCTTTTCAGCTATATAATTCTTTCTACTCTTAACAGAGCTTCTCAACGACATACTTATATCTACTATACCTGCCTTAGTTTTAAGAATACCCATATTTAAAGAAGTTTCAACTAAACCATTCATACCAGGCACTCTATATTGTGGTCCAAATGGAACTACATCCATAAATGCAAGTATATTATCAGTCATCTTTCTAGAAGCTGCATAGAAAATACCATACTCACCATCTGAAAGACTTATATTTAAATCGGCATCAGATATAGCGAATTCATTTTTAATAATATCTACCACTTCATTAAATATACCCTCTAACTTAGCCTTCTTTTCCTCAACCTCTTCATGACCGTGAAGAACAAATATACCCTTACTTTCCTTTGTGATGACATTATCCTTATCGCCACCATTTAAAGATGTAATTCTAATAGCTATTCTATCATTAACATACTTAAGAACTCTACCAAGGACAATATTAGCATTAGCCCTTTCATTGTGAATCTCAGCACCAGAATGTCCACCTTTAAGACCGCTTACATCAATCTGATAGATAACACCAGCCACTTCTGCTGATTCCATATTGAACTTAACATTAGTAGACTTTCCACCAGCGCATCCTACAGTGATAACACCGTCATCCTCACTATCAAGATTAAGCATGTACTTACCATTAATATCTGACATATCAAGTCCCATAGCGCCATCCATGCCTGTTTCCTCATCACTGGTAAATATTATCTCAATTTCAGGGTGATTAATGGTACTGTCATCAAGAAGAGCTAGTCCCACCGCTACAGCGATACCATCATCAGCACCAAGAGTTGTCTTATTAGCAGTAATGAAATCGCCATCTACTATAAGCTCTATCGGGTCCTTCATAAAGTCATGAGTGCTATCAGCATCCTTCTGAGCCACCATATCTAAGTGCCCCTGAATAATTACAGCTGGCTTATCCTCAAAACCTACTGTGGCAGGCTTCTTTATAACCACATTATTATATTCATCCTGCCTTACGTAAAGGTTACGCTCCTTGGCAAAATTAACACAATAATCACTTACTGCCTTTGTATTTCCTGAACCTCTAGGTATATTAGAAATCTGTTCAAAATAGTAAAAAACCTTCTCAGGCTTAAATCCATAATTTTCAAGCATACATCTATCCTCCTAACATATACTTATATAAATATACTACAAAGTTACAATATAATGAAGAAAAACTTTTTAACTTTTTCAATACTTTTTATATTCTTCCTAATGCTAGCTAAAATGGATATAACCAAAGCCTATGCTCTAATAGGACTTAATCTCTGGTTATTTTCTGTTTTGCCTACATTACTGCCATTCACTATAATCAGCTCAATTCTATTACACATAGGAGCATTTTCAAAACCTCTTGGAATTATTAAAAAGTTTACCAAAACAAACTTCAACGAATATATACCTTTTATCATAATATGCGGTCTTTTCTGCGGTTGTCCCATAGGGGCAAAACTATCGGCAGATACATATAGACAAAAGAAAATATCTTGTAAGACTGCCACATTTCTACTATGCTCCTTAAGTAGCTTAAGCCCAGCATTTATAATAAACTTTGCTCTACCCACTAGTTTGTCCATCAACTTAAAAATAACACTATATATTATAATAATACTATCTAACATAATAGCCGCTTATACAATAGTGCATATCTTACATAAACAGGATGACTCATTAGATACTGAATATCCTGCTGCTAACAATACTACCAACATTTATAAAAATGCCACTTCACTTACGGATATCTTTGAAAACTGCATCCTCTCTTCCTTTGAAATACAAGGTAAAATCGGTGGATACATAATAATATTTTCCTGCATATCCGGTCTTTTTATACAGACACTTCACTTAAATCCTTATGTCTCACTTATATTTAATTCAGTATTAGAAATAAGTAGCGGACTTGGTACTTACAGTTCAATTAGTTTAAGTAATCAATATATCTCCTTAATTGCTGCTTTAATATCCTTCGGAGGAATATGTACTATATGTCAGATGTTTTCATGTATGAAGGATGTGGATATTCCTAAAAAGTGTTTGGTATATAGTAAAGTCTTATCTGGGGGACTTACATATATATTTACTTATATTTTTCTTAATAAATAGAAATCATAAACTAAATATAATTATATAAAATAGTCAATCGGAATAAAATCCAATTGACTATTTTACAAACCTCTAATGATATTTAAATAATCCTGTCTTTGATCCACAACAGCATATACAGTCAAAATTTTCTTTTCATCATCAACCTTATAAAATACAAGATTTTTTTCAACTATCAACACTCTATAACCTTGTCTACGAAGAATCATATAACGTGGCTCTACACCCATATATGGATTGTCAGAAAGTAATGTAATCTGTTCTTCTAATTCATCTAATTTTTTCATCGCAACTTCGACGCCAAATCTCTCTGCAACATCTAATACTATACTATGAATATGTGAATCAGCCGTATCAGTTCTTATTAATTCATAGTTAACCATTAGCTTTCTCCTTTAATATAGATCGTAAACTATCAAATGTATTTTTCATAGGCGCAACTCTGCCATTTCTAACATCATCTTCAGCCTCCGCTAATATTTCTAAGAGCTGTATTCTATTTTTCATTCTAATATATTCTTCATAACCTAAAGAAACAGTGTCTCCTCTTCCATTAACGGTAATAATCACTGCCTCTTTATCTTCTCGACATTGTTTAGATATTTCATTGTAATGATTTCTTAAATCTGCTGACGGTCTAATTCTTTCTTGAATTGCTTGCATATTCACACCTCCATTTTATAGACAAATTATATCACGATATGTCTATATTGTAAACTGTCACCTAATAATTTATTTTTCCTTTAAACACTTTAATATACTATAAACATTATGCATCAAACGGCTTACCAAAGGGATTATTATCACCCGTTCATATTAAAATAGCAAGAAACCAATAAAAAAACATAAAAAGCCATCCCCATTTACTAGAAAGAACAATATTTTTAGCTCTTATCATTACCACATCATTACTTTGAGCTTCTATCAACAATTCTCTGCTTGCATTAACATTTGTAGCACGTTTTGAACCATTTACAAATATTTCATATTCAAAATTATCATTTCCGAATTCGTAATCTTCAATTTTTATAACCATATTATCCCTCTTATCCTATATGTGTATGTAACTATTATACAATATTTCTTCCATAATGTGAATACAGAAAAAAGCCCCACAGGGGGCTTTTCACTACATAACCTTAAACACAAAATAGATGAGTATATATATAACCACTATAAATCCAACCGCTACAGCTGTAGGAAGTAGCATCATCTCCATTGCTCCAAAATATGTCTTTATAATCTCCTTTACTGGCGAGCTCGTATGTCTCTTTGACATCTCAAATCCCGCAGAAACATTAGACATATCAGCTAATGACCTTCCATCATCTATATATGTTATCTTTTCTTTTTCATAGACTCAATCCTCTATAAAATTTTCTAGGATAAAATCATCCGTTAGGGATTCATTTATCCTAGAAATCTTCATCATATGAATTAATCTCAATTATTCATCTAATAAGTGACATGCTGCGAAATGTCCCTCACCATATTCCTTATACTCTGGTGTAATATGCTTACAGATTTCCTTAGCATATGGACAACGAGTATGGAATCTACAACCATTTGGTGGATTTGCAGGTGAAGGTATATCACCATTAAGCACGATACACTTCATCTTCACATCTGGGTCTAGGTAAGGAATAGCTGAGAACAATGCCTTTGTATATGGATGCAACGGATTCTCAAATATTCTTCACAAAATGGCCTTTAATAAATCATAATTGCTGTGCAACTGCAGTTTTAATTACACGTCTAATTCTACAGTATAATCCTCAAAATCATCACTGCTATCAGATGCTCCGATTATATCAACCTCACCTGCATGTGCCGCAAGATTTTCTATATCTGGCTCCTCTGGTGGATTAAGTTCTGTTCTATTAGCAACCACTACATCAAGAGTTGTCTGTAATGACTTCATATAATCATTATACTTCATAGTAATGTTTTCCATTGAATGAGTAATCATGTTCTGAAGATTTCCAAGACAATCATCTGTATACTGCATAGCGCCCATACGAATATTGTTTGCATCATTAGTTGCACTATCAAGAATCGCCTGTGCCTGCTTTGTAGCCTTCTGTACTACTTCGTTAGCCTGTACGTATGCCTGCTGCATAATCTCATGCTCACTTACAAGTGCTGAAGTCTGTGCCATAGCTTCCTGAAGCATAGCATCTGCCTTCTGCTTAGCATCGATAAGGATAGCATCACGATTAGCGATAATCTTCTGATACTTCTTAATCTCATCTGGAGTCTTTAAACGAAGCTCTGCTAATAACTCTTCGATTTCATCCTTATTTACAACAATATTTGTCTTAGATAATGGCTGAAATCTACAATTGTCAATATAATCTTCAATCTCTGTAATAATTTGTTCTATTCTACTATTCATTTTCTTCTTCTCCTTTTAGGAATGTGCTAGTTAAAATTTTACAACACTTTGTCCATTTTGACAACCTCTAAGATTTTTCTAGTACTATGTTCCTATTTGGTGTTGTATTTTTCTTTTAATTTTTCTTCTACATAAGGTACCACAAACTTGCTAATATCACCGCCAAAACTTGCTATTTCTCTCACCGTAGTCGAACTAAGGAAAGAATATTCTATACTTGTTGGAATAAATATTGTATCTGCACCTTCGTACAAAGCTCTATTAGTCTGAGCCATCTGAAGCTCATAATCAAAGTCTGTGATAGCTCGTAAGCCTCTCACGATAGTATTAGCATTATTTTCCTTTGCGAAATCCACTAAAAGACCATCAAAAGATTTTATCTCTATATTAGGAATATCCTTTGTGACCTGGCGAAGCATATCCTCTCGCTCTTCTATAGTAAAAAGGCCTCTCTTTGCGCTATTCTTAAGTACGCCTACTATAAGAACATCTGTCATCTTCGCAGCTCTCTTTATGATATCTATATGCCCCAAAGTAACTGGATCAAAGCTTCCTGGATAAATTGAAATACTCATATAACCTCCTAGATTTATGCTGATATTTCTATAAACATGTGTACATTTGTTTTATATTTTTTACATTTAATTAATTTATACCCCATATCTTCTAGATAATCAAATCCTGTCTCCAAGGATGCTTCAACTATAATCGTTGTATATTCATCAACAAGACTTGTACCCTTTAGTTTTTGTAAAACTTCCCGTTCTAAATCTTTATTGTACGGCGGATCCATAAATATATAATCAAAAGGCTTATTTTCTATATTAAGCTTATCAATAGCTGCTAACACATCACACACAAAAACTCTACCACTATCCTTTAGTTTTGTTTTTTCTAAGTTTTCATTTATACATAAAGCTGCCTTCGGATTATTCTCAACCATTACTGCTTCACTAGCACCACGACTGAGAGCTTCTATTCCTATACCACCACTACCACTAAACAGGTCAAGAAACCTTGCTTCATATATATTATTACTTAACATATTAAACAAGGTTTCTTTAATCCTATCTGTTGTCGGTCTAGTATCCATAGTTTCTATTGTCTTAAGTTGTATATGTCTTGCTTTACCTGCAATTACTCTCATGGATAACCTCTAAATTTACTAGTTTTTCTTATAGAAGAATGACTTAAATGATGTATAATTAAGCTCTTTATAATTAATAATCTGTTCTGTACTTCCAACAAACAAATATGCGCCTGTCTTAAGAGAAGCATTAAACTTCTTGTATATCTCAGTCTTTGCCTCATCTGTAAAGTAGATAACAACGTTTCTACACACGATTAAGTCCATATCTGTTGGATATTTATCACTAAGCAAATTACCAACCTTAAACTCTACGCACTTCTTAATCTCATCATTAATCTGATAATTGGACTTACCAACTGGTGTAAAATATTTCTTCTTAAACTCTTCTGGAAGACCTGCAATACTCTTCTCATTGTACAAGCCTACTCTAGCCTTCTCAAGCACCTGCTTATCTATATCTGTAGCCAAAATCTTTATATTGCTAAGTGGAACAAATTTAGATAAAAGCATAACTAATGAATAAGGCTCATCTCCTGTAGAACAAGCCGCGCTCCAAACCTTAAGATTCTTACCAGACATCTTGATAAGTTCAGGTACTACATGCTCTTCTAAAACCTTCCACTGTTCTGGATTTCTCCAAAATTCTGAAACATTTATAGTAAGGTAATTAACAAACTCTTCAAACAACTTACTATCTTTCTTAATAGCATCTACATAATCCTTATATCCATCAATCTTATTCTTAGCAATAAGAGAATCTATTCTTCTCTTCATCTGCTTTTCTTTGTACATATTAAGATCAATTTTAGTAAGTGTGTACACTTGCTGTTTAAACTGTTCATAATCCATAAAAAGCCCTCCTTTGTGTTATAAATATAGGAAGCCACGGAAATTGCGGCTTCCTATTTAAATTTCGTACTATGCCTCTGTTGTCTCTGAAGCTTCTTCAGCTACCTCTTCTACAACCTCTGGCTCTGCATCTAACTCAAGTGCCTTCTTGCTTAAGCTAATCTTCTTATCTTCTTCATTGAAATCAACAACCTTAGCTTCGATTTCATCACCAATCTTAAGAACATCTGCTGGCTTCTCAACATGTGTCTTAGAAATCTGTGAAACATGAAGTAATGCATCTATACCTGGCTCTAACTCTACGAATGCGCCGAAATCTGTCATTCTAGCAACCTTACCAGTTACAACTGTACCTACAGCATACTTTGAAGCAGCTGCTGTCCAAGGATTTGTCTCATCAAACTTAAGGCTTAATGCAATCTTTGTACCGTTAATTTCCTTAATACGAACATTGATCTTATCATTAACCTTAAATACTTTCTTAGGATGCTCAATACGTCCCCAAGACATCTCTGAGATGTGTAATAAACCATCGAGACCACCGATATCTACGAATGCACCGAAATCTGTTACATTCTTAACAACGCCTTCTACAACCTGACCTTCTGAAATCTCAGCTAATAACTTTTCCTGAGCTTCCTTCTTAGCAGCTGTAAGAAGAACCTTACGGTCACCGATAATTCTTCTCTTCTTAGGATTGAACTCGCTGATAACGAACTCGATTTCCTGTCCGTTGTACTTTGTTAAATCCTTCTCAAAGCTATCTGATACAAGGCTTGCTGGGATGAATACCTTTGTCTCATCAACTACAACACTTAAACCACCTGTCATAACCTGTGATACTGTAGCCTTTAATACTTCCTTGTTCTCGAAAGCTTCCTCAAGTCTCTTGCTACCCTTCTCTGCAGCAAGTCTCTTGTAAGTAAGTAAAACCTGACCCTCGCCATCGTTTACCTTAAGAACCTTAGCTTCCATAGAATCGCCAACAGACACAACAGTTGTAAGATCAACATTAGGTGTATTAGTGTATTCGTTTCTAGTAATGATACCGTCTGACTTGTAACCTATATTTAAGACAATTTCATCTTCCTTAACACTGATGACTGTGCCCTTAACGACTTCTCCTGTTCTTATTGTTTTTAATGATTCCTCTAACATTTGTTCAAAACTTAAATCTGACATTAGCTTGAACCTCCTCGATAATATTTTTTGGGGTGGACGCCCCTGCAGTAATACCTATCACTTCTCCTTCAAGTTGCACTGTTTCAAGATCCTTGGCAGTTTGAATATAATAAGTATTCTTACATTCCTCTTTACAGATTTCATAAAGCTTTTGCGTGTTGCTGCTGGTCTTTCCCCCAATAACAATCATCGATTGTGCTTCAGTCGCGATCTGTTTTGCCTCTACCTGTCTCTCACTTGTCGCATTGCAGATAGTATTCACAATGATAACATTATAGACCTTTTTTTGAATAATTTCAACTAATTTATGAAATTTCTTGTAATTAAATGTCGTCTGTGATACAATACAAACATTTTTATCATTTGGCGGACAGTAATTTTCTGCCTCAAGTTCAGTATTTATAACGGTTACAGCATTTTTGCTCCAACCTTTAATTCCTTCCACCTCCGGATGCAAATCATTACCGATAATAATAATTTCACATCCCTCTTCACTTTTTTCAGCTACAATATTGTGAATTTTTTTTACAAATGGACATGTGGCGTCTATCAAATTTAATTTTTTTTCAAGAATTAAGTCACAAATTTTTTTTGTAGTTCCATGAGAACGAATAACAACAGTTGAACCTTCTTCTAATTTTTCAATTTCTTCCTCGGATTCAATTACTCTTACACCCTTTTCCTCTAAATCCTTCACAACTTCCTCATTGTGAATTATAGGACCAAAGGTGTATATCTTTTTGTTATTGTCAATCTGTTCATAAACTGTATTTACAGCTCTCTTAACTCCAAAGCAAAAGCCTGCTGTCTTAGCTAATTTAATTGTTACTTCTTTTTTATTTCCATCCATATTATCTGGCATCCTCTATTATCTTAACTAATGTGTTAACTACTTCCTCTATACCCATATTTGATGAATCCACTAAGATAGCATCTTCCGCCTGCTTAAGTGGTGATATTTCTCTATTCATATCTCTATAATCTCTATCGATAATATCCTTCTCGATATCATCTAAATTACATTCAACACCTTTTTCTACAAGCTCCTTATATCTTCTCTCAGCTCTTGTTCTTGAGCTTGCTGTAAGATAAATCTTTACAGGTGCATCCTTAAGCACGCAAGTTCCTATATCTCTACCATCCATAATTACATCATACTTTGTTCCAAGTTTTCTCTGAAGCTCTACAAGTTTTTCTCTAACTGGACCATATACAGCTATAGCCGATGTCATATTTCCCACTTCTTCAGTTCTTATATATCCATTAACATTCTCGCCATTTAAAATAACCTGCTGTGCACCATTTTCATCATATTCAAGACTTACATCAAGGTCAGCACACACCTTGCATACTGCTTCTTCTTCTGTGGACGCTACCCCAGCTCGAATACACGCTAAAGCCATCGCTCTGTACATAGAGCCTGTATCAACATATGTAAATCCAAGCTTCTTTGCCACCATCTTTGCTATTGTACTCTTTCCAGCTCCTGCTGGTCCATCAATTGCTACATTAAACATAATCTCATCCTCTTCTTTCTCTTAATCTATATGCTATTTACAGATATACCTGCTAGATACCCAGTACTCCACGCAACCTGCAGATTATATCCGCCAGTCAATGCATCCACATCAAGCACTTCGCCAGCAAAATACAAATCCTTAATAAGCTTTGACTCCATAGTACCAGGATTTACATCCTTTACACTTACGCCACCCTGAGTAATTATAGCCTCATTAAAGCTTCTTGTGGAAGCCACATTAATCGTAAGTTTTTTTATAAGCCTTACCAGACCTATTCTTTCTTCCTTCGTTATCTCATTAACCTTCTTATGAGGCTCAATGCCACTAAGTGAAATAATAATAGGAATCAATTTTGTAGGTAAAAGCTTGCCTAAGGAATTGGCAAAATCCTTATTTATAACTTCACTAAAATCTCTTAAAATCCTATCATCCAATTCGCTTTCACTAAGGGCTGGCTTCAAATCTATATTTATACTAATCTGCTCGCCCTTTTTGATATACTTTGACACATAACTACTGCCACTGAGTATTACAGGTCCACTTACTCCAAAATGAGTAAATAACATCTCTCCAAATTCTGAATATATCTTCTTATTCTTGCATACAAAAGACACCTCGACATTTTTAAGAGATAAGCCCTGCAAATCCTTTATATATACTTCCTTTGTGTTAAGTGGTACCAATGCCGGAAGTATATCCGTCACCCTATGTCCTGTATTCTTGGCGAACTTGTATCCGTCTCCATTTGAACCTGTAGTCTGATACGAATATCCACCTGTTGCGATAATCACGCTATCACTTTTAATTATTTCACCGTCTTTTAGCTTTATACCTGAAACCTTTTTCTTTGTTTCTCCGTCAACAGTTATATTATCTGTGATAATATCTTTCACTTCCTCACCTAAGTGAATATTTACACCCAGTTCTCTAAGACGTCGTGTTAATCCCATTATAATATCCGAAGATTTATCTGACACTGGAAATGCCCTATTCCCTCGTTCTATTTTTATAGGCACATTCATATCCTCATTAAACATCTGAATAACCGTATCATTAGACATTGTATAAAGTGCACTATACATAAACTTAGGATTAGTAACAATATTTTTTAGCAATACATCCATATCGCTGGCATTTGTGACATTACATCTACCCTTACCTGTTATATATATCTTTTTTCCAAGCTTTTCATTTTTCTCAAATATGTGGACCTCATGACCGCAGGTTGCCGCCCCTATGGCTGCCATCATACCTGCTGCACCACCACCTATTATTATCACATTACTCATCTATATCACCTGTATCCAATATATTTGAATCATTAATTCTATTTATTTCATCTGAACCATATACCTGATATTCATTCCATATATCCTCCAAGGCCTCCAAGGTTTCGATGACCTTATCCTGCTTCTTCATACACAACGATACTATCAAGGCATTTATAACACTAAGAGGCGCCACCAAAGAATCTACTATAGAAGCCATATCACTCCTTGCTAAAAGATTGCATGAAGAATATAAATTCATAGGTGAGTTCTTACTATCTGTTATAGTGATAACCTTAGCATTTCTACTATTGGCAAATTCCATAGCCTTCAATGTTCTCATAGAGTACCTTGGAAATGAAATACCGATTATACAATCATCCTCATCTATTCTAAGCATCTGTTCAAAAATCTCGCTAGAATTATTTGTTGATACTATAGTTACATCCTTAAACATTAAATTAAGATAAAATCCTAAAAAGCTTGCAAGTGGCGCACAGCTTCTTATTCCCAATACATATATCCTTCTAGCATTTAAAATAGTATCTATAGCCATCTCAAATGCATCCCTATCCAATGTATCAAGTGTAAGCTTTATCTTCTCAGCATCAGCCTTCAATACACTCTCCAACACTTCCTGTCTAGTCATATTGCCCGCAGCAATCTCTATTTTTTGAATGGAATTAAGCTTTTCCTGAACCATAGCCTCCATAGCCTTCTGAAATGCAGGATAGCCATTATAGCCAAGTAATGTAGCAAATCTTACTACTGTAGATTCACTTACGCCTACCTCTTCACCCATCTTTGACGCTGTCATAAACACAGCTCTATCATAATTTCGACTAATAAACGTCGCAAGTTTTCTCTGTCCCTTGCTCATCGTAATCAATTTTTCATTCATTCTGCTAAGCAAATCATCTGAAGTAGCCATTTACACGTCTCCTTATCCATATACTTCCCACATTATAGCACTTTCTTCCCAACATTACAATAATTCAATCAATTCTTCAAGCCCCAAACCACATTCCATAATTCTCATTATCAAAACCTATAAAATCTTATTAGACGATTTTCTGCCATTTACGTATATGACTGCGTACGAAGTATACATCTATTTTTCACCGCCTCTTGAGGGTTCCGATGATTTGCTTATATGCCCCACTTGATACTAAGGCTGTGTGTATTCTCATTAAAAATACATCTAGCTAGTGGTGTTTATGTGATGAAGACATCTTAGAAGATTTTCTATTTTCAATCCCCACATCTTGCAA
>JBGVNF010000011.1:0-1926 GCA_045125245.1 Lachnospiraceae bacterium | reverse complement strand
ATTTAACATAACAAAATGTGAGTAGTCAATACAACTAACTACATATGGAATTGTACTACCTTGACTCTTATGAGTTGTAATGGCATAACCTAATTCAATGGCTTGTAAGTCTTTCCCACTAATTTCTACTTCTCCTATATTATAGAAATCTATTACTAGTTTGCTTTCTTCTATATCAACACTTATGACTTCTCCCATATTTCCATTAAATATATTAGGTTGTACTTCATAGTTGTTTTTCGTATTAATGACTTTATCACCTTTATATATTCTTACTCCGTTAATTTCAATAAATGCTCCCCTATGTTTTTCTTCGGGCAACACATAATCCTGTATCAACTTGTTTATTGTGTTACAACCTGCGTTCCCTACTTTTGTTGGGGAAATAACGGATATTTGTGATATATCACCTTTACACTCTTTGTATAACTTTCTAAAGCTATCCAATACGTGTTCTAGTGTAGGTCGTGGAACATCAATATCTTTTTTATATTGGTATCCTATCACTGTTAAGTCTTGTAAATCTCCTAAAGTTTCTTTTCCATACCAACCATCTTTATATTTAGTCTTACCTTTCGCTATGTCAATACTGAAAGGAATAATACCAGACTTAGCACTTTGTCTATGAATTTCATCAAACGTCACAACAGGAATCTGCTCACTGTCAATCATATCAAACAATATGTTTCCAACCCCAATAGCCTCTAGCTGATTTGTATCTCCCAATAGAATAAGTTTAGAGCCTGTTGGAACTGCTTTAATTAAAGCATTAAATAAATAAATGTCGGGCATTGACGCTTCATCTAGGATAACCATGTTAGTCTGTAAAGGATTTTCCTCATTATGTTTAAATCCTTGTTTGGGAATGTAACCCAATAACGTATGAATTGTACTACCATCTTGTCCTGTAATATCACGTAAGTTTACACTGGCTTTCCCACTTAATGCACATTGTTTGAATGAGTAAAATTCATCTAAACACGACAAAACTCCTGCTACTGTTGACGACTTACCAGTACCACCATATCCTCTTATGATTACCACATTGTGTTTGATAATCTCTTTGATACCTTGTTTTTGACGTTCTGTAAAACTCCATCCTTGTTTATTCTCTTGTGGAATCAATAAGTTATCAACTTCATCTTCATCCAAATCAATGTTGTTAGTACCTTTAATTAGTCTTTGTAAATGATGATTAATCGACTTCTCAGTTTCAAATACTTTACGTAAGGCAATAATTAAACTATCTTCTGTATCTCTAAAGTATAGTTTCTTTTCATCTATGAGTTGTTGTATTGTTTCATCAACTAAATCTTGATGTATTCCCTGTCCTAAATATTCTTCAACATTGTCGACTATTTCATCATAGTAGGCATAACTATGTCCATTACTGTTTCCTATTTCCTCTAAATAGTAAAGGATATAAGCACGTACTCTTCGACTATCTAACTTATCAATACCTGAGTTCAATGCTATTTCATCTGCCTTTAAAAATCCTATTCCCTCTACTTCTGTCATATCATAAGGATTTGACTCTAGTTTAGCAAGTGCCAAATCGGGTGAATCTTTAAAGTGTCTAATAATTTTATTAATCATAGTCATTGTCAATCCATAATTAGTTATCATCTTCTGATAGACAATTCCATAATCTTTACACTCATAGTATCTGTCAATCATCTTCTGAGCAGTTTTCTCTCCTATTCCTTTTGCTTTTGTTAAAGTAATTATATCTTTATTCTCTAACAAATCAATAGGATTATCAGTAAGGTCATACAACATTTGAATTTGACTATCATTTAAAAATATAGAAAGAAACTCTTTCTTCTGTCTATTTGTTTTAAACTCTCTAACTTCTCTCATAGACTTTACTTCATAGTTTTCTCCATATTTTTCGTGCATTGTTTTCTCTGTTACAACTTCGTATGT
>JBGVNF010000010.1:0-4853 GCA_045125245.1 Lachnospiraceae bacterium | reverse complement strand
GAAGAATGGATGGAAGTAGAAGAACACATTAAAAAGGTTTTAGAAGAAGTCGAAGAGTTTGAACGTAAATTAGAAGAAGAGGAGGTATAATGTTTCTTAGACCACAACGGTCAACTACATATGAGAGGACATGATATTATGAATGAAACTGTAAAAGCGATTGTTGAAACATTAAATGAGGAGTTTGAGCAACTAGTGGTTGCTGATGTTACACCTAAAGGTAATATTCAAATTAGTTCACGTTCAAGACGATACATGGATTGTTACGAATTGGAAGAAACATTAAGTGGTATTTTAGAATATGTTGTTGAAAAGTATAACGTTGATTTCAGTATTATTAATTATAACAAAAATACTTTAATTGTACAGGTATTTAGTTATGAAGGGTAAGTCACCATTTGAAAAAACATTATGTGGTGTGGCATATAAAGGTGTGCTACCAGATGGAACTGAACCTATTACTTCATTTCATGGAAAAAACACAAGAGAATATAGTTTATGGGCAGCAATGATAAACAGATGTTATTCAAAACGAGCATACAAAAACTGTACTGTATGTGAAAGATGGTTATGTTTTGCTAACTTCCTACAAGACCTACCACTTATAGAAGGGTATGAATTATGGAAAAATAACGCAGACAAAAAGATTTGTTTAGATAAAGATTTTAAACAACCCAATGCAGAACATAAAATATATAGTCTTGAAACTTGTAAATTTATTTCTAATGAACACAACAGTAGAGAAAGTGCAAAAAGAAATGGGTTAGGTAAGGACAGACCTAAAGACAAAATAGTTGCAATATGTATTGAAACTGGAGAAGAAATTATATTTGATTCTCAAAACGAAGCTGCTAGACAATTAGGATGTAGTCAACCAAACATTGGTAGGGTGTTAAAAGGACAACGCAGACAAACAAAGGGTTATACATTTAGATATTTTAACGATTAGAAAGGAAAGGGTAGGAGTGGCTAACTTATATTCAATTAGAAAGATAGTGAAAGTACCAAGTAGCCTAATTATTACAAAACCCAAAAAGGCTAAAGGTCAGCCAAAGTGGCAGTTGAATATAACTTTAGACGAACTAAAACAAAAAAACCAATTAGTTGGGTTAGCGTCAAGTTATGTTATACGGAGTTTAGATGATATTGTAGGTACAGGTTACAGTGAAGAAAGAGTAAGAGAGTTAAAACAAGAAATTGGTATGATTACAGGTAGTAATTATAGTAAGAAAAATCAACAGAAGTTGATGGGTTTGCAAAAAGAATTATTTGATTTATTATATTTCCCCTACATTACTAGTATTCATGTTGATAAGGCAAAACATTATGATAGACTATTAGAGGGGTTTACTATTAATGTGTTTGACAATGATACTGGTGAACTTATTTCAAGTACTAACTATAAATACTTTTTATCAACTTCTGCGTCAATTAAAAAATGGGAAATATTTTTTGTTGATGAAAGATATGTTGATGAATTACAACGAAGAGTAGACAATGGTAGAGATATGTCGAAACAGTTTGTACCAGCAAAACTTGCTGCATATAGAGCATTAACAATGAGTTCAAGTAATCCTGTTTCAAATACTAGTAGAGTACTTGTTGTAAATGATTTAGAAGTTTCATTTAAGACAGAAGTGTTAGAATTAGATGGTTCAAAACAAGAAGAACCAATAATGCGTCATGTGAAAGATTATGATATGGGATTAAATTGTACTGATGGGTTTGGTTTCATCAGTAGAGAGTTTGCGGAAGTATGGGCAGAAGATTTACATTTAGATTATACACCCGCAGGGTTTATTACACGTAATGCTTTTTGTAAAGGTGTGTTAGTTCCTTTTGACTATAAGGCATATGCAGATGAAGTCGGCATATACTATATTGAGGACATTTGGGGTAACGTTAATGATATACGTGATATAGATATTGTACTAACGACTTCAATGCTCAAACTTGCTAATAGTTATACGTCTTATGCTCAGTATTTTGAAGAGTGTGAGAAAAACAAATATACGTTCAGTGTTACTAAGTACACCCCTAAAGTCATAGATGTAGAACGTACAACAAATTACCAATTCATTCAATCACTAGAACTTTCAGACGAAGATTTATATCAGTTCATCAAACCAACTTTAGATGAAATTAAAAATGTAAAAGGAATGGATTATAGACATACTCTAGCCTATTTACGTGGAGTTAGTTTGACAGAAGATACAAATGTTGTTAGAAATGACTTCTCTACTGCATTAATGATTAATGGTGATTTAGTACATGATGGTGGTATACGTTCTCAGATTAACAGTATGATTAAGAAACGTATTAGTGACGCTAAGAAAGGCACAATTAAAGTTAGAGGGAATTACCAAACAGTGAATATAGACCCTATAATGTTATGTCAACATATGTTCGGTCAACCAATTAAAGGTTTACTGAAAGAGAATGAGATATTTAACAGATTTTGGGTTGATAAGGGAGCAAAAGAAGTGGTTGCTCTCAGAGCGCCTATGGTAAGTTATAATAACGTAAAAATAGTAAATGTTGTTACAAATGATGAGATTGAAAAATGGTACGGTCACTTAAACGGACTAGTTATTATAAATGGTTGTGATACTCTTTGTGCTAGGTTAAGTGGTATGGATATGGATGGAGATAGTACGTTCACAACAGACGACCCCTATATGTTAAAAGGATATAGAAGAAGTTCATTACCAGTCATTTGTTTACAGAATAGTGTTCCTAAAGTCGTTTGCTCAATGGAACATTTTCAAAATAGTGATAGACAAATGATTAATAGTAAAGTTGAGAATGTAGGAGTTATTACAAACAGAGCAACTAGTATTGAATGTGTAAAAGCTAAGTTCCCTGTTGGAAGTAAAGAATGGTTAGAACTAGATTACAGAGTACAGGCTTGTATTATGAAGTCACAAGATAGTATTGATGCTGCAAAAGGAATTGATATTCCGTTTGGATTTCCTAAGTCATGGATTAATTACAGAGAATGTAAAATTAATGATAATGACAGTGTAGAAGAAAAAGAACGTAAAGAGTTTTATGGAAAAATAGTTGCAGACAAGAAACCTCTCTTTATGACAGAAGTTTATCCAACACTTAAAAAAGAACGTGACGCTTTACGTAAGAAAGAAAATATGCGTTGTTTAACTAGATATGGTAAAACACTAGATGAAGTATTGGAAAATCCATTAACGGATGAAGAAAGGGAAACAGTTAAGTTTTACCACATATTCAATCCTGTTGATGAAAGTCCATGTGTTATGAACAAGATTTACAGAATGGTTGAAGAAGAGTTTAAAAACTTCAAAGTTGAAAACATTAAGAAAGAACACTATGTAGAGCTATTAAAAACAGACAAGGGTTATCCTAAACGACTACTTAAAGAATTGGATGATTTATATTTAGATTACACATATATGAACGATATGTTAAGATACAAACAAAACGTACTAAAAGAGTCAAGTTCAGAGAGAACGACAGCACAAGATAATATTATATACGACTTACAACAAAAGGCATACAGAATACATAATAACAAAGAAGAGTTATGTAATGCCATTGTGGATTATGTCTACTTGAACCCTAAAAAGTCAAAAAACTTCCTATGGTGTATTTGTGGGGAGCAGTTGATTTTGAACTTACTAAGTAAGCACGATTTTAAAGTGTCCTACCCTATATTAGTAGAAGATGATGAACCTTGTGAATTTGAATATAAAGGGTTAAGATTTAAAATGTATACGAAAATTGTGGAGGGTGTTGAAGATTATGAAACGATTGGCTAATGAAAGAAAGTATGTTGATGATATGATAAAAAGCAAAACTCTCAATGTGAACAGACCTGGTAAAGATATAAACTCATTAATAAAATATTTATATGAGCAAAATCCTAAAATTACTAAACAAGAGCTTATTGAGTTGGTCAATAAGTTCTTGTTAGAAATAGTGCAAGATGAAAAAGCAGTGAAAAGATGGCAAGTGTCTATTAGAGAATATGTTGATACATTCATGAGTTATGCTAATAACTTTAAAGGGTTGAGTCACGTTGAAAAGATTTATATCACTAAAAGTGAATTAGAAAGTATTAGAAGATTAAAAAATAAGAAATTGGAATATGTGGCATTTGCACTGTTAGTGTATTTAAAAGTACAAAATGAGATAACTGGTAGATATGACAATACATTTTGTCCTAGTTCAGAAGAACACGTAAAAACGATTAAAAAAATAACAGGATTGAATATTACTATAACAAAAGTAGCTTTAGGAATGAAAGAACTTCAAAATTTAGGATATACGGAAAATGGTATAGGCGGAGCAGTTTCAAGTAAGTTAAACTATGTAGATATAAATAGTGATAATGTTATTGAAATAAGAGATTTTAGTACAGAGCATTTACACTTGTATTATGAGGCATGGAGAGAAGAGGAACGTTTAACACATTGTAATATATGTGGAGAAGTCGTTATTTACACTAGTAAATGTCCGCCTAGTTATTGTAAGTCATGTAAAGAACAAGTTTTATTGGATACTCATAAACGATATGATGATAAAAAACGTAAAAGTTGACACGAAATCTCATAGGGTTTCGTGTCTAAAAACATGATAATATCAACGTTTTTCGACATTTGGTTGTCAAAAATATACATGAGTATATAATACTGTTATATTCTCAAAGTGAGGGTATGATGTGGCGATTATATACTCTTTAATATCAAACCTCTTATTCAATAACCCTCCCTCAATCCTCTTAACCTCTATATATATCGTTGTATAGAGGTCTTTTTTAAAGGGTACACAAGGTTTTCTCTCCCCTTTACTTGTGTACTGTTTAAAGGAGTGAGAAT
>JBGVNF010000009.1:0-2453 GCA_045125245.1 Lachnospiraceae bacterium | reverse complement strand
GCTAATATTGACAAGTTAAATCTTTTCTCTGCTATTTCTTCTTCTGTATCATTGGATGTAATCTTGTTGACTTTATAATCATACCACTCTTTTAATACTGGTCTTGCTAAACAACCCTTAGCTTTATCAATCTCTGCTTGTTGGTAGTCTTGCATACACATGAGTCTATATAGTAGTTCATTGTACTCAGGTGTTCCCTCTTCAAAATTACTAATTACGTTATACATTGAAGTTGCGTAATTAGTAATTGTTCCAATAGCACTACCAAATGACGCTTTGTTTGCTTTAATAAAATCTTTCTCTTTAGGAATAATCTTACTACTTGCACCTTGTAAACAAACAATAGGAAGAGTGGGTTTGATACCTTTAAGTACATACTCATTATCAGTAGTCATAACTGTATCACCATCAAAATCTGCACCATTGAGTGTTGCACAAGCATTATCCCACGCATTTAGTATTGTCACTGTATTCATGTATTTATACCACTTATTGACTTCATCATTGTTGGCAATCTGTTTGACTACTATGTTATTATGTACTGTCATAGGCGCTCTAAACCCTGCTACCTTGTCTACTCCACGACTTTGCCAATAGTATGAATAAATCTCCCCACGTTTCAACAATCCCGTTACAGGCAAGTTAAACATACTCTGACATAGTGTATAAGGGTCACCACTTAAAATACTAAAGTTTCCATGAACATTAATGACTCCTAATTTAACTTGGTCAATTCTGTTCTTAATGTTGTTTCTTATCTTGCTATACGTATAAGGGTCATTTAACATATCTTTATCAATCATCATAGCTGTCGTATAGTCAAACGGTGGTCTGACTACTGTTTTCTCTGTTAAGTTGACACCTCGTAAATATGTTAATGTTTTTCTATAATCATAGTTTAATATATCATCTATTTCATCAAGTGTTGGTTTGATTAAGTTGTAAATATCATCATCTTCTAATTCTAATGATTGTAAGAATTGGTAGTTCATTGTTTGCTCATTATCTAGTTCTTCGTCAGTAATCTTAGTTAAAGCGAACGTATGTCCATTTCTTCGTGACTTCTCTAAGTAATCATCAATACTTGAATAACTATCCCATAGTTTTAACATTGAAGTAGTCAATACTAATTCTATGTCGTTAATGTTGTGTTTATAACCCCAAACATCAACTATTTCCTCTGTCTGAGCAATCTCACTAGCAAATGCTTTAAAATCAAATGTAAATGCCATTCCTTTACAGAATGCGTTTCGTATACATACACCTGCTGGTAAGTAATCCTCTTCTACTTCTTCTGCCCAACGTTTAGCTAATTCAGGTGACATTAACCCTAGTCCATCACATGAACTTAACTTTGTTTCATAATCCTTTTCTATTGTAACTTTAGGTCTTAGACTTTCTAATCCATTCACTAGAATTACATCATCATAGAATACTGTTTCAGGGTCATGTACAACAACTATCCCTTTAGGTTCACTAACAGGAATACTAGCCGAACAGGCAAGTGAAATATAGGCTTCTAATTTAGCAGGTACAAATGCTTTTGACAAATCACGTTCTGCATTAAGTTGGAATAGTAATTGCTCTTTCACACGTTTACTAGTGAATACAATCGTATTCTTCTTTACTCCAGCAGAAGTAGAGAGTAAACGTACATATTCAATTCCATTCACTGTAAATCCCTTTACTGCTCTATCATAGTCTTTCTTTGTTTCCATGACTACACAAAGGTAATCTTCCATGAATACTAGTTTGTTAAATTCAGTTTGTTTAGCAATTAGTTTATCCCTATTTGTTTTTGTGTTTGGTTTGGATTTTAATTCTCCAATTTCTTTCTTTAATTGTTTAATACGAACTTCTTTCTCTTTGTAATCTACCCCGTTAATTCCATCAATCATCCGTAAAGTTGTGCTACTGGCTAAGGCAATTAATTCATTTCTTTGAAGTGCCTCCATACGTGTAATTTGTAAATTCCAGTTAGCCTCTACTAAGCGCTTTGAACCAATCTTGAAGAGGTAGCGGTTATTCAATAGGCTTTTCACAAAATCAATCCTCTCATGTTGAAATTAGTATTGGTAAATTTCGTAAGCTACTGAACGTTTACCAAATCCAACGACATTAAAATCCATATCATATTTTTCAACAACGTATTCTAATGCTCCACTTAATTGTTCATCTAATTGCCATGGTTCAATATGTTTACGTGTTGATAATGTAAGTACTAATAAGTCGTTTTTAAACTCTGCTACTAACATACCATCAAATGTATTGTTTAAATCGTCAATAACAACTTCCATCACTTTGTTTAGTTCCATAATATCATGTCCTCTCATATGTAGTTGACCGTTGTGGTCTAAGAAACATTATACCTCCTCTTCTTCTAATTTACGTTCAAACTCTTCGACTTCTTCTAAAACCTTTTTAATGTGTTCTTCTACTTCCATCCATTCTTC
>JBGVNF010000008.1:0-53545 GCA_045125245.1 Lachnospiraceae bacterium | reverse complement strand
TTCACTGTTAATGGCGTTAAGTACGTAAGGGATGGAAGTGGTATTCATAAAGCAACAGCTGCCTAGCTGATTGTATTACATAAGTAATTGTGCTATTATAGCTTTGGGCTGGTCGAAAGACCCAGGTCCAACCTAATTAAGCGGGGAGACTCCCTGCATTATATTTGACACTTCCCATAGATAGTGTTAGTATATAAGTACAAAAAAGGTGCTACCGCGATGACGGTCGCCTGATCAAATTATGAGTTAAAAAAATAACCGTTAGTTTGCAGACCGGCGGTTATTTTTTTGTGGTCTTGCTGCTATTAGAACCAATTGCATAGCCAAGACCAAAAGAGGTTAAGCAGAGACTAAGCACTGCAATCAAGTCAACAATTGTTAGCATAAGATGAGTCCTCCTTTCCATCAGATTCCCATAGGGTTTCTATGTAATCGGAGCTAGAACTCTCCGCAAAAAGCGAACCGCCATCAACACGTCAATGTGTGGTAGCACCTCGAGAAATAAATTCTCTAAGACTTGAGTAAGTCCTAAAAATATTATACAGAACATTTGTTCTGAAATCAATAAATATATCAATTTTTAACTTCAGGTCAACTTGACCTGAAGTGATCACATGCGACTTGTGGACATAATGTCCACAAGTTATTTTTTTGCCCTTTGGGACAGTTTGTCCCGAAGTGAGTCTATTGACTTTTGGTCCAATGGACCAGAAGTTTCTCAATTATTTTTCTCAAAAAACGTGAATTTCAAAAATTTGTCCCCATATCCCTATCGAAGGGGTGAAAAAACATTTCTTAATAATCGTGAATTTTAGAAGTTTGTTCCCATATCCCCTATGTAGGCATGAAAAAACTTTTGTCAGAATCGTGAATTTTTCAGTTTTTCACCTGTTACCTGGATGCAAGAAAAAATAAATAAAAAGGAAGATTAAGAGCTTTTGTTCCCATATTCCCTGTGTAAGGTTGAAAAAGTTTTGTGAAAAAGTGCAACAAAAGGCAATTTTCTTCCCATATGCATTTTGTAAAGAGTTGAAGAAATTTTGCTTAGAATCTGTAATCACGATTTCTATGCTCCAAGTACTTAATAGTAAAAACTTTATAAAATTTTTGCTTGGATTTAGTAATCAGGATTTTTTCAACCCAAATGTAGTGTAGAAAGAGAAAAATTTCTGCAATCAGATTTTTCATGTCCCAAGTACTTTATGAAAGGAAAATTTGTAATCACCTTTTTTTGACCCTAAGTACTTTATGAAAGAAAAATCTGAAAAAACTGCAGATGCGTCTGTTCAATCGCCTATGTGAATTATGTAAGCAGGGAGATTGGCTGATAGACCAGTATTGCAGTGAAAAACTTTTGTGCTGCGTGAAGGCATTAGGTGGATATGTTACCAAATACAGTTCAGATAGGCACAAAAGGAATTGCACTATAACTTGCTTCCCGGGAAAAGCAAGTTGTAGTGAGTGGATTTTTTGAGCCCGTCCAGGGTGCAACCTTGGCCCAGGTTTTGTCAACATCGTTGACAAAAAGAAGTGATGTGCACGTCACTTCGTACTGGGTACTATCTGGCGGAGGTAATGCCTGTTCCGTTCGCAGAGGGGTCTGCGAACCCATTGGTTGTGAAGCCAGATTAACAGAAAAATTTTACAGTGAAAGGAGTGCGCAATGAAAGCGACAAGACACAATGGTCGAAGTGGAAAGCACGGCTCCTACAATCCTAAGCATAATGATAGGCAATTTGATATTTCACATAGTGAGCATATAGATGGAGAGTTGGCATTACAGAATGTGTATTGGGATTGTTATGGAGGGAGACGTACTTCCGCTGAGACTCCAGAAAATGATGAGAGCTTTGAGGAAGTTGAGCTCAGATTTTATCACGATAATTATCAGGACTTTGTTAATGGACAGAATTATAGAAATGAATGCAATGGACATTCTGAGAGAAATCGTTCTGTGGAGGGAATCTATCGTAATAAGAAAACATGTCCTGAAGAAAGCATTTTGCAGCTTGGTAATATTGATGGAAGTGCAAGTGCAGAAACACTAATGAATGTTGCAGAAACATTTTTTGAGCAATTTAACGAGCGGTTTGGAGAGCATGTCCATATTCTTGATTGGGCGCTACATGTGGATGAAAAAACACCGCATATTCATGAAAGACATGTATTCGATGCATTAAATGCACATGGAGAACTAGCACCACAACAGGATAAGGCACTTGAGGCTCTTGGCATTGAACTTCCAGATCCAAAGAAACCTAAGAGTAAATCCAATAATCGAAAGATGGTATTCGATGCAATTTGCAGAGATATGTTTTTATCCATTTGTGAGGAATATGGACTTTCTGTAGATCGAGAGCCGACCTATGGTGGCAAGAAATATCTTGAGAAGCAGGATTTTATAATTCAAAATCAGCAGGTTCGGCTGGCAAATATTGCAGATCAAGTAGCAGACAAAGAAAAAGATTTAGAAAAGACGAATGTAGAGTTTGCTGCTATAGATACGATTATGAATTCAATCGCATCATCCATCTATGACAGCACTTGTAGCGTTGTAGCTGAAGTGGTTACTAGGGATGTGCTGAAGAGGAGTATCGACAGTGCAAAAGCTGCGAAGGATGAGGAAGAGAGGACAAGCTTTTATTCAAGTTATGAAAAACAAGCCATGGGAAAATTGCTGAAAAGATTTATCAATCGAGTTGAGCAGACAATTGATGATGTTGTTTATAGGGTAAAATGCAAGTTTTCACAAGATGACAATAGGAGCAAGAATATACAACTTGTGCAACAAAAAATGTGGAGAAATTTGGACCGTCTAGCAGAGTCTGGACCTCATGATTATGAAATTTGCTATGGAAATGAATTGAATTATAGCGACATGGGAAAGGTCGGTTCCAAAACACAGGAGATAGCTCAACAGGTTGTTCGTAGAAGGAGGGGACGTTAATTGTCAATTAAAAAGAAAATAAATTATATCAAAAAGAATACGAAGCTTCCTTCGTATGTTCCACTTCCTAGTAGCATGATTGGGACAGGCCTTAGCTCATCTGCAATGATTCTATATGCAGAACTGTTAAATAGAGCAAGCCTGTCACAGAAAAATGATATGACGGATGAATTTGGAAATGTATATGTTATCTATCCTATCGATCAACTAAGTAAGCGTCTAAATTTATCAGAAACACAGATAAAGCGTTTGCTTAAGGAACTTGTAAGTGCAGGTTTGTTGAACAAGAGAAGCGGAGGATTTAATAAACCAAATCACTTATTTGTTATTCTTCCAGGGGAGCAAAAAGGAACTACTGGGGAGGCCACAAATGGCACTACTGTAGGTGCAAAAAAGGCACCACTGACAGTACATAAAGGGCCTACTAACTACTATAACAAAACACTTGATGAAACTACTTATACATATGATGAAGGGGAGAGTTTTTAATTATGGAAAAGAAAAATACTTATTTAGGAAATGATGGTTTGCTCCATTGCGCTGTATGTAATGAAGCTGTAGAAGTGAAATTTGATGTTCCAGTAATGGGAATCACAGGTCATGGCAGAATGTGTAAGTGCCAGAGAGAGTTGCAGAAGCAGATAGAGGAACGACAGAGACAGCAGGAGGAACAGATTAAAAGAGATCGTTGTTTTCCAAGTCGTATCCAGCATGAATGGACGTTTGAAAATGATAATGGTCGCAATTCCAAGATGCAGGTTGCTAAGAACTATGTGGCTAACTGGAATGAAATGAAGAAAAATGGTTTAGGGCTTCTGCTTTGGGGCTCTGTAGGTAGTGGTAAAAGCTATATGGCAGCATGCGTGGCAAATGAATTGATTAAGCAGGGAGCCGACGTAAAGATGACCAACTTTGCAACCGTATTAAATGATTTATTCAATTGCGAGGATAAGAATGAATATATTAGATCCTTATGCAGATACAGTCTTTTGATTTTAGATGATTTGGGAATTGAGCGTAATACGGAATATTCTTTGGAAAATCTATTTAATGTGATTGATGCCAGATATGTGTCAGGGAAGCCAATGATTATTACAACTAATTTGCATTTGAATGAATTAATGAATCAGAAGCAGCTTAGTTTAAAGCGAATTTATGACCGAGTGCTGGAACGAAGTATGCCAGTATGTGTTTCGGAGAATGATATCAGAAAAGAGAAGAGAGAGGAAGCAAAAGAAAAATTCGTGGAAATTTTACAGGGAGGTGAAGCTATTGAGCGAAGAAACTAAGATTTTGAAACAGACAGATTTATATGAGATTCTTCCATTTCAGAAGACAAAGGTGTTACAGCTGTTACGCTCAGGCGAGCTTCCAGTTGTAAAGGTGGGAAAGGATTACATCACAACCTATGAACTGATTAATGATTGGATTAAGCAGCATGTAGGCGACGAGATTTTTTACGAGTAAGAATTGAAGCAGAAAGAATTAGTTGCTATAATATTTATGCATTGATTCTTTCTGCCATTAAGGAAGTGGTGGAATGAATGAATACAGTAATTACAAATTAAATAAAATGAATGTTGTATACAGAGACGATGGACGATACTTCGGTCGAATTACTATCAACGGAAAGCGTAAGGACTTTTATGGTCAGACAAAGTCTGAGGTAAAGCAGAAGGCAAGAACATATCTTCAAAAGGTTGAAAATGGCTTTAAGGATCCTCAGAGAATCACATTGAATGATTATATGGTCTATTGGCTTGAAACTTTCAAGTGGAACATGATAGAGCCTTCCAGTTACACCAGATTGTATAGAACCTATGAATGTCAGGTAAAGGATACTATTGGCAACAATATGATAGGTAATATTACAACAGAGATGATACAGGAGCTTATCAATCAGCATGCGAATCCGTCAAGCTCAGAATATAAGTCATTTGCTAGGTCTGGTCTTAAGCGATTAAAGCAGTTGTTAGATGGTTGCTTACGCAAAGCAGTGGAGCAGGAAGTAATCAACGAAAATCCTTGTGAAAAGGTTTTGATTCCAACAGAGAGCTGTGTGAAGAAGGAGACTAGAAGAACCTATTCTTTGTCTGATGACCAGATGGAAGAATTCCGCAAGGCAGCCTTATCAAGATACAAGGGTTCCAAAGAATATAAGAGTAGAGATGCACTTGTGTTACTTCTTATCTTAAATTTAGGACTTCGTGTTGGAGAAGCACTTGCTTTAGAGTGGAGTGATATTGATAAGGAGAACAAGCTTCTTTCCATTGGAAAGACCTTACAGACAAAGGTTATGACAGAAAAGAATGATTCCGGCAACTTATCATCGAGGGTAAAGAAATCGGCTAAGACATCTGCAGGTGTTCGTGTTCTTAAATTAAATGATACTGTGATGTGGTATATTGAAGAATTGGAAGCCTATGATAAAAGAAATGGTATCGTATCACCTTATGTATGCAGTACATCCGTTGGGACAAGAAACTCTGCTAGAAATATGCAGAGGAGCCTTGATCGAGTAATCGGTTGGACGAATATTGCAGGACAGGTGCCAGAGAGTGTGACGCTACATATCTTGCGTCATTCTTTTGGGTCCACACTGATTCGCAGAGGCGTATCCATTGAAGTGGTAAGTAAATTGATGGGACATTCCAATATTACAATTACTTACAACAAGTACATACATGTGTTGCAGGAACAGCAGGCTATGGCAATGGATATGGTTTCGGTATGCTAGATACCAAAAAGTGGTGTCAAATTGGTGTCAAAGGCCAAAAGGAGATACCATAAACTCAGTAAAATCAATGGATAGAAGGGATTGACAAAGGGCTCAACTCCCCTCATCTCCATTAATAATGAGCAAATAATAAATCTTATGGTTTATTATTTGCTTTTTCTCTTTACAAAACTAAAATATTAGTTTAAACTATAGTAAATTAATATACAAAAGGAGAAGAAGAGATGGATAACAATTTCAACATGCAGCCAAATAATATGCAGCAGCCAATGGGTCAGCCAATGCAGCAGCCAATGGGTCAGCCAATGCAGCAGCCAATGTATCAGCAGCCAATGGGTCAGCCAATGCAGCAGCCAATGTATCAGCAACCAATGGGTCAGCCAATGTACCAGCAGCCAAAGAAGAGTAATAAAGGTCTTATGATTGGTATTATTGCAGCAGTTTCAGTTTTACTTATTGCTATAGTAACTATCGTATTAGTACTTGTACTTGGTGGTGGTGATGATCTTGTAGGAACATGGAAGTCAGAAGACGGAATTGAGCTTACACTTAAGAAAGATAATACTGGTACTATGGGTATGAGCGGAATAAACATGCCAATTAAGTGGGAAAGAGATGGCGATAAGCTTGAGATGACAATATCATTTATGGGTGAGTCTGAGACTGAAGAAATGACTATTGTTAAATTATCTAAAAAGACATTAATCTTATCTGATGAATCTGGCGAAGAGCAGACATTTACTAAGGAATAATTATTGAATTATTAGTTCATTAAAGCAGACCTTGCAAGGTCTGCTTTTTTTATGATATAGGAAAGTTCTCTGAACTTCCTATATCATAAAAAATATTACAAAATTTATGGTAAATAATTTTTAAATAGTGTATAATATGAGAAAATATATAGGAGGTGGTAAAGTGGATAGCAAAGCTATGCAAAAAATATCGTACGGATTATATGTACTTACAGCTACAGAAGATGAAAAACTTAATGGTTGTATAGTTAATACCCTTACTCAGGTTACATCTAATCCCAATAAGGTTAGCGTGACTGTGAATAAAGCTAATTATACTCATGATATGATTAAAAGAACAGGCAAATTTACTGCGTCTATTATAAGTGAGGATGCAGATTTTAGTTTGTTTAAACAATTTGGATTTCAGTCAGGTAGAGATGTTGATAAGTTTGCAGACTTTAAGGATTATGCGATTACTGAAGAAGGACTTGCATATATCACAAAGGGAGCTAATTCTTATATATCAGCTACTGTTACTGATATGGTTGATGTAGGCACTCATACTATTTTTATAGGTGATGTGACAGATATGAAGGTTATAAGCGATTATCCTTCAGTAACATATGATTATTATCATAAAAATATTAAGCCACAGCCAAAACAGGTTGGAACGACACCAGAAGGACAAGTTATCTGGCGCTGTACAATTTGTGGATATGAATATGTTGGAGAGGAAATTCCAGAGGATTTTATATGTCCATTATGTAAGCATCCAGCATCAGATTTTGAAAAGGTTATCAAGGAGGAAGAAAAAATGGCACAGAATAAGTACGCAGGAACAAAGACAGAGAAGAATTTATGGGAGGCATTTGCAGGAGAGTCACAGGCTAGAAATAAGTACACATATTTTGCTTCAGTAGCTAAGAAGAATGGTTATGAGCAGATAGCAGAGCTTTTCTTAAAGACAGCAGAGAATGAGAAGGAGCACGCAAAGCTTTGGTTCAAGGCTTTAGGTGAACTTGGTACAACAGAGGAAAATCTCCTTCATGCTGCAGAAGGCGAGAACTACGAGTGGACAGATATGTATGAGAACTTTGCTAAGGATGCAGAGGCAGAAGGATTCCCAGAGCTTGCAGCACAGTTTAGAGGTGTGGCAGCTATAGAGAAGGCTCATGAGGAGAGATATCGTGCACTTCTTAAGAACGTAGAGACAAAGGAAGTGTTTGAGAAGAGTGGCGTAGTTATGTGGGAATGTCGCAACTGTGGACATCTTGTAATGGGAACAAGCGCACCAGAGGTATGTCCTGTATGTAATCATCCACAGAGCTTCTTTGAAGTACGTAAGGAAAATTATTAAGAATAAATAAGCTTAATTTTAAGATGCACCCTATGATACGTAAATGTATTTTAGGGTGTGTTTTCATTTACACATATATTGATTATTTTTCTTTGATGTGATAAAATATTAAAGTGTTTTCAAATGAAAAAACATAAAAATACAATAAAAGGAGAAGGTTTATGGAAAAGTTATGGCAAGAAATTGTTGATATTTTGCCGATTTCACCTGAGATGATACCACTTGCAGTAGCATTTGCGACTATAGTTATAGGAGCTTTAGGTATATTGGTGCTTGGCCTTTCATCAGCAAAAATTAAAACATTTTCAGCAGGAGAGAAGGGAAAGAGTCTTATCTCAAAGGAGACAATGGACAATCTTATAAATGCATATAATAAGATTTTTAGTACCTTTAATATGAAGGCGGCTGAAAATATGCTCACAGAAAATATGCATTACACAACAAAATGTACAGTTGAGTCTTTACAGAAGGTTGGTGTAAAGAAGAATATATCAGTTAAAGTTGATGAAGAGATGGCAAAGATAAGGGAGCAGCAGGCGATAAATATCGTTATGGAAGATGGTAAGAATGATATGACTATAGCTTCACTTCCTTGTGAATACACAGAGACATATATTGATACAGTTACTGATAAGAAGTTGTATTCAAAAACTGTTAAGGCAGATATGAATGTAAGCTTTCTTAAGAGCAATCAGGTAGAAAAAGACAAGGTTACATACTGTATTAACTGTGGTACTCCTATTGAGCCAAAGGGTGATATGTTTGATTGTCCAAATTGTAAGTCACATTATACAGCAGAGAATTATAAGTGGACAATCAATGATGTAACTATTCAGGAGCGTTCAAATGTATTAGTTGGAGTTATCTTATTTGGTGTAGTTGGGTTGTTGCTTATGTCTGCAGCAGCGGCAATTGTACAAAGATTTGTATTTGGACTTATAGTTGTATGTATAGATCTTCTTGCACTTGCAGGCGTGTTGGCATATTTGGCATGGCTTAACAAGGCTTTATCGGTATTTAAGTTTATGACAGCTGATGATCCATTATCGAGTAGACAGACATTTATAAAGAGAATTACATATTTAGTTCGTACTCTTGAGATGGCTAGAGACTTTGAACTTTCAAAGACAAAGGCATTTATGACAAAGGACTTATATGCAAAGATTGAAAAGGCTAATAAATATGACGACTTCTTCCTTTTGGATTTCAATTTTAAGAATGCAGTTCTTAGCAATTACAGAACAGAAGGTGATTATCGCCATGTAAATGTAAGAATGAAACTTGAGCAGATTATCTTACGTAAGAAAGACAAGAAGAAAAAGGTTAAATCAAAAACTAAGAAGCTTAATTATGCAGTTATGAAGCATACAAGTGCTATGACACAGGTAAATGAAAGCTACAAGACAATTACATGTAAGTGTTGTGGTGGTAACATTAATTTAACACTTGATGGAAAGTGTAAATTATGTGGTGATAGCTATGATATTGCAATGCATGATTGGATATTAACAGATGCTCCAATTGAGTTAACAAAATAACAATAGATAAGAGAGGTATAAAAGATGGCATTAGGATTTATAGGTGCAGCATTTAGTGCAATTGGTGGAAACTTAAAAGATCAGTGGAAGGACGCGATAATGTGTGAGGATATGCCAAACAATGTCCTTATGATGAGAAAAACATCAAAGACAGGTGTAATTTCACATGGTAGTTCAATTATCGTTAATCCAGGTCAGATAGCAGTAATTATTTCCGGTGGTAGAGTTGTAGATGCTACTGCTCAGGAAGGTGTTTATAGATATGAGGAAGGAGCTCCTTCATTCTTTGCAGGAGATTTCGGAGCTTCATTTAAGGATATGTGGACACGTTTTACATATGGTGGTGGAAGACCTATTGAAGATTCTGTTTACTATCTCAATGCTACAGAGATTATGGACAATGGCTTTGGAACTGCAGCACCAGTTATGTATAGAGACTGGGAGCACGCAGTTATGAATGCGCGTATGGGCATTATGCAGCCTATGAAGGTTGATGTGAAGTGTTTCGGTAAGTATACATTCAAGATTGATAATCCAGCTACATTCTTAAGAGAGGTTGCTGGTACAGCTGATATTTATGAGAAGGAAATGCTTTGCGATCAGATGAGAACTGAAGTACAGTCATCTCTTCAGGCAGTGCTTAACAGATTATGTGCAGAGGATTACAAGATTTTACCAATTGACCTTCCAAGTAAGACAGGCTTAATTAAGCAGATTATGCAGGATGGCGTATATGATGAGGATATAAGAAGAAGAGGTATTAAGATTGTATCCTTTGCTATCGCAAGTATAACACTTACAGATGAATCTCAGGAGAAGATTGATAGATACGAAATCGGTGGAGATGTATATCAGCAGCAAGGTGTTATGACAGATGCATATGCTACAGCTATGGTAGATGCAGCTAACAATGCTAACGGTGCAGGTACAGGCTTTATGGGAATGGGCATGGCTAATATGATGGGTGCACCAGCTATGTTTGGTAATCAGATGATGACAGGCCAGGTTCAGCAGCAGGGTATGCAGGCTATGCAGCAGCAGAATGTACAAAGTATGCAAAATCAGGGAATGGCGGTGCCAGGAGCAGGTACACAGCCACAGATGATGACACAGCCACAGATGGCAGCACCACAGGCAGCGCCAGCGGGAGCTACATGTCCAAAGTGTGGAGCGGCTGTTTCTGGTAAATTCTGTGCAGAGTGTGGTACTAAGATAGAAGCACCAACTAAGAAATTCTGTTCAAACTGTGGAAAAGAAGTTCAAGGTAAGTTCTGTGCTGAATGTGGAACACCAGTACAATAAATTTTAAGTATAACTACCGCGAGGAATTATCCTCGCGGTAAAATTATAATATAGCAGGGAGAAGATTAGTATGAATGATAAATTGAAAAGCTTAGGCGAGAGAGAAATAAAACTTATCTGTAAAGAGATGGCTATTACAAAAGAAGCATTATTTGAACTTGATGAGGACGGTTTAATGGAAGTATATGATGTTATGTTAGATGTGGAGATGGAAGAGGAGATGAAAAGTCCATCGAAAATGTCGGAAAAGGGAATGCTTGCAGCTAATATTTTATCTGTTTTAGAAGACTAGATTTTAAAATGTGTAAATAGTGTGGATTCGTTGATTTTTAAGGACGTATATGGTATAATTTTACAAGTTAATTTGCCATTTTATAGGGCAAGGTATAAAAAATAATTAAAGTGAGGCAGAAAAATGGGAAACTTAAATGAAGAAATGAATACAGATGTGAATACAGATGTAAATACAGATGTGAATTCAGAAGCTGACGAGAAGGCAGACAAAGTAGTAGAAAAGAAGGATAAAGACAATAAGAAAAAGAAAAATTCTACGGTTGTAGCTATTGTTGCAGCAGTTGCATTTTTAGCTGTAGCAGTTGGCTTATTGATGATTATCCATAATTCAAAGATAAAGAGTGCTATAAATGCAGTGACAGGTAATGAGATTACTGTAGAGAAGTACGTAGAGAAGTATGCAGATAAAGAAGTAGAGAGAGACGTAGTTAAGCTTACAGAAAAGAAGGAAGACAAGCCTGTTGTTCAGTATGCTAAGCCTGATAAGGGTGACTTAATTGCACATATTAAGATTAAGGGATATGGAAAGATTACAGTTAGATTTTTCCCAGAGCAGGCACCATTAGCTGTTGAGAATTTTGTAACACATGCTATGGAAGGCTACTATGATGGACTTACATTCCATAGAATTATAGATGATTTTATGATTCAGGGCGGTGACCCAGATGGAGTAGGTACAGGTGGAGATAGTATATGGAAGAATGAAAAAGGCGAATACGTTCCTTTTGAGGATGAATATTCAAAGTATCTTATTCCTATAAGAGGCGCTTTATGTATGGCTAATTCTGGTACAAGTACTAATGGTTCACAGTTCTTTATCGTTCAGAATAAAGAATATATGATAACTGACCTTATGAACTTAAGAAATATGGGACTTGATAGAGGCTTAGTTGATTATTACAAGGAAAATGGTGGTGCATGTTGGTTGTATCAGAAGCACACAGTATTTGGACAGGTTATTGAAGGCTTAGATGTATTAGATAAGGTAGCTGGTGTTAAGGCTAATAGTCAGGGTGTACCTGAAGAGGATGTAATCATAGAGTCAATTGAGTTGGATATATACTAAATTGGAGTATTTATGGCAGAGGATAAATATATCATAAATGGTTTTTCCTTTAAGGATAAATCAGATTATTTAGAAGCAAAAAATGAATATGATGGCGTGGAATATATGAAATCCAGGACAAATATGAACAATCCGGCAAATGTATTTTCAGTATACAAAAGTTTAGTGGAAAAGGGATTGTTTAATACACCTATAGGACTTTCATATTTACATGAGTTAAGAATGAATCTATTAAAGCAACCTGAATACGCCGCTAAAGTAGAAGAAATACCTATTCCTGTAGCAAAGAGAGCGACAGTTAAAGGGAAGGGAAAGCTTGGATTTGGCAAGAAGAAAGAGTCTTTATCTAGAAGTGATGTTATACGAAATATGAAAAAATATGACATAGAATCCGTATACAGAAATAGATTTATAAGCTCGGTTATAGTTATTGTGCTTTTGGTTATTATAATGTTCTTTGTTGTGATAATTACAAAGGATAGCAAGAATACAAATATCTTGAATTATAAGGCGAGAATTGATGCAGAATATGAAGATAAAGAGAATTCCTTAGTACAGTGGCAAAATCAGCTGCAACTTCGAGAGGAAGCTTTAAAAGAGAGGGAAAAAGAGTTAGGAAATGAACCTTAGACTAAAAATGGAGGTGCATTTATGGGAAAGCTAAAAATATTAGTAGTTGATGATGAAGCAAGAATGCGAAAGCTTGTGAGAGACTTTCTTGTGAAGAAGGATTATGAGGTAATAGAGGCTGAAAATGGTGAAGTTGCGTTGGATATATTTTATTCGCAGGAAGACATAGCCCTTGTTATTCTTGATATTATGATGCCAAAGCTTGATGGTTGGCAGGTGTGTAAGGAGATTAGAAAAGAGTCAAAGACTCCGATTATTATGCTTACAGCAAAGGCTGAGGAGCAGGATGAGCTATTGGGCTTTGAATTAGGAGTGGATGAATATATAGCTAAGCCATTTAGTCCTAAGATTCTTGTGGCAAGAGTTGATGCTATTCTTAGAAGAACAAATAAATCAGTTACAGAAAGTATAATGAAGGTTGGAAATATAGAAGTAGACAAGCTGGCACATATCGTTAAGGTTTGTGATAAGGTTATAGATTTAAGCTTCAAGGAATTTGAACTTTTAGTTTATTTTATGGAGAATACTGGTATAGCATTATCAAGAGAGAATATTCTTAATGCAGTATGGAGCTATGATTATTTTGGTGATGCAAGAACTATTGATACGCATGTAAAGAAGCTTAGAGCTAAGCTGACAGCGGACGCGGACTATATAAAAACTATTTGGGGATTAGGCTACAAAATGGAGGTGTAATCTATGAACACTTTACGCCATTCACTGAGATTAAGACTGGCAGTTATTCTAGTAGGAGTAACTGCCGGTATCATTATAATTGGTACTTTTATTAACAGTGTATTTCTGGGGAATTATTATATAACTACAAAGCAGGAAGAGCTTGTAGATATGTATGATAGAGTCAATAGAATGTACAGTGCATCTGAGGAGTTTTATGGAAACATGAAATCTGAGGATATCCAGTACCTTAGTGAACGTTGTTATAATCTGGGAATTCAGATGATTATAGTTGATACATCTTATAAGATTCATTTTGAAAACATTCCAAGTGATGATAAAACAAACGTGGATAGTGTCTTGGAAAGATTGAAAAAACTTGTATTTAACGTAGACAATGAAAATAAAACTATTTTGAAAAGAACAGCTGACTATGAGCTGTATAAATATACTTACAATAATGACGGCGGTGTATACGTTGAGATGTGGGGTGAGCTTAAATGTGGTCACTTGTTTTTGATGCGTTTCTCCAATGAATCAGTTATGGAAGTAGTAAACGTTGTTAATAAATTTTACTTAAATGTGGGACTTATTTTAACCCTTATAGGAATATTGGCGACAGGATTTATAGCAACTAGAGTTACAAAGCCTATTAGGGAGCTTGCAGAGCTTTCTAAGAAGATGTCCAATCTTGAATTTGACGTAAAATATACTGGAAAAGCTATGGATGAAATAGGTGTACTTGGTGAGAGTATGAACGAAATGTCTCATGCATTGGAGAAGACTATTTCAGAGCTTAAGACAGCCAATAATGAGCTTAAGAGAGATATTGCAAAAAAGACAGAGATAGATGAGCTTCGTAAGGAGTTTATATCAAATGTGTCGCATGAATTAAAAACACCGATTGCTATTATCCAAGGATATGCAGAGGGACTTAAGGAAAGTGTAAATGATGATGCTGAAAGTATGGAATTTTACTGTGATGTAATAGTTGATGAAGCATCAAGAATGAATAAAATGGTTAAGAAATTACTTACTCTTAATCAGATTGAGTTTGGTAATGTGGTGGAGGAATATGAAAGGTTCAATATTGTTGAGATTATCAATAATATTTTAAATCAGACTCAGATACTTATAAAAGAAAAAGAGGCTATCGTAGATTTTGACAATTCAAAGCAGGTATATGTATGGAGCGATGAATTCCAGGTAGAAGAGGTTATCACCAATTATCTAAGCAATGCTCTCAATCATCTAGATAATGAGAAAATCATTAAGATAGATGTTATAGAAAAAGGAAAAATCATAAGAGTATGCGTGGAAAACACAGGTGAAAATATTCCAGAAGAATCCATTGGAAGAATATGGGATAAGTTCTACAAGGTGGATAAAGCAAGAAGTAGAGAATATGGCGGAAGCGGAGTGGGACTATCTATAGTTAAAGCCATTATGAAGTCCTTAAATATGGAATGTGGAGTTGAAAATACACCTAGAGGAGTTAAATTCTGGTTTGAGCTAGAATCAGACAGAGAAACTGTCAATGATATTAAATAAAGTGTTGAACTATTTTCTGAAAAATGGTAAAATATACGTATATTTATATGTTTTCTATAATTTATTATAGTCAAAGTTAGGTGAAGTATGAAGAGAAAAATTTTACTTGTTTCAATTGTATATATGTTAGCAAATATGTTGGGTTGTGTGGAGGCTATCGATTTAGATGAAACACAGCAGGATAAGCTTGTTGGATATGCTGTATATTCAGTGTTAGAGCACGATAAGAATTACATGGTTAGTCTAAATGAAGTAGAAGAGCCTACAACACAAGAGGAGAATGGTACTCAGGGCAATGAGAATCCGTCATCTTCTAACAGTGAGAAGCCTACGACAGATAGTGGCAACAAACCACCTACAGGTACAGATAAACCAGTGGTAGACACTCCAGCAGTTACAACTACTATGGAGCGAGCATTAGGTTTGGAAGGTTTAAGTGTTAAATATACAGGTGTGGTAGTAGACGATGTATATCCACGTGTTGAAGGTGAGCCGGTATTTGCACTGAAGGCATTTACAGGTAATAGACTTGTTGTATTAAAGTTTGATGTGACTAATACAACTAGCAAAGACATCGCATTGGATATGGCGTCTAAGAAACTTACTACAAAGGGCATTTTTAATAAATCTATTAAGACAATAGCTCAGGTTACATTGTTACCAGAGGCATTGAATACATTTAAAGCAACTATTCCTGCTGGCAAGACAGTTCAAACAGTATTAGTGTTTGAGATGACAGAGACAAATGCAAATAATTTGACGAGTATCGTTTTAGATATAAAGTCTTCCAAGGGAACTAACTCAGTAAATATTAAATAATTATTCATAGGAGGCGTAAAGCTATGGAAACAAACATCTTACTTGAAAATGGAACCAATGAATTAGAAGTTCTTGAATTTACAATTGGTTCGAATCATTACGGTATTAATGTTGCAAAGGTTCGTGAAATCATTAATTACCAGGAGGTTACACCTGTACCAAATTCTCATCCAGATATTGAAGGTATATTTATGCCAAGAGATAAGATGATTACAGCTATCAATTTACCTACACATCTTCATTTGCCAGAGTCAGCTAATAAGGCAACTGATATGATGGTTGTCACTAATTTTAATAAGTTGGATGTTGCCTTCCATGTTCAGACTGTATGCGGAATTCATAGAGTGTCTTGGGCTGATATCATTAAGCCAGACAGCACACTTAATGGTGATGACAATGGTATTGCAACAGGTATTATAAAGGTAAACGGTAAGCTTGTAATTATTCTCGACTTCGAGAAGATTATCACAGATATTAGCCCAGAGACAGGTCTTAAGGTGTCTGAGATTGAACTGTTAGGTGAGAGAAAGAGAAGTGATGTGCCTATCGTTATGGCAGAAGATTCACCACTTCTTAGCAAGCTTATATTAGATTCATTACATAAAGCAGGATATTCAAATGTTAGAGCTACAGCGAACGGTGGAGAGGCATGGGATTTCCTTACTAAGTGTAGGGATGAAAACTGTATAAAAGAGAATGTTAGATGTATCATTACTGATATAGAGATGCCGATTATGGATGGACATCGTCTTACAAGACTTGTGAAAACTGATGATATGCTTAAGGATATTCCAGTTGTTATTTTCTCATCTCTTGTAAATGATGAGATGAGAAAAAAAGGTGAGGAGCTTGGTGCAAATGCACAGTTATCAAAGCCTGAGATAGCAAATCTTGTGAGAATAATAGACGGATTAATAGGTATGTAAGATTCATTAGTAAGGATTGATTCTTAGAATCAATCCTTACTTTTAGAGTAATCGAAGTTGTTATGCAGCTACGATTTAATAAATTTGGTATCTGTAGATGAGAGGATAGGAAAGATGGAAGTTTTATCAAATTGTAAGGAAAAAATACAGGAAGCGGATATCGTCCTTATAGGATTTGGACGAGAGTTTAATGTAAAAAGAGAAGATATATTGAGAAATGAAGATAGATATACACTTCTAAAGCTAGATGAAACTCAACTGACAGACCTTGAAAAGGAATGGCTAGAGTTAGCTATCATGTATGATTGCCTAAACAGTGGTAAATGTGATATTATAGAAAAGAGAAAAACACTTTATAACAAAGTGTCAAATTACCTTTCGTCTATGAATAAGAATAACTATTTTGTAGTTACTACTTGCTTTGATGATATTATTACATATTCAACATTTGATAAGGACAGACTGGTGGCACCATGTGGAACCTTGAATTTGATGAAATGTGATAGGGGATGTTTTAAACATGTATACGAAACCCAGAAGGTTTATGAGAATATTAATGGGATTTTGAATAATTACTATAAGGATGGTTATGTAGAACAGGAGAAAATGTTTGATGAATTGCGTGAGGCGATGCCACAGTGTCCTATGTGCAAGCAGGTTATGAGCGCAAATATAGTTAAGTCAAATAATTATTCTGAGGAGGGCTATAGAGAACAATGGGATTCTTATATGAGCTGGCTTCAGAAAACATTAAATAGAAAATTAGTTATGCTAGAGCTTGGAGAGGGCTTTGAGACACCTACAGTTATCAGATGGCCATTTGAAAAGGTTGCAGCAGTTAACAATAAAGCGACACTTATAAGAGTTAATGAAAAAGTGTGGCAGATATCAGAAGATATAGAAGCAAAGGCGATACCGCTTAATATGAGTGGAGTAGCATTTATCGAAGAAATAGTTGAGTAGCAATATGGAGGTTTAAGATGTCAGATAAGAATAAAACGCCAGAAGAGGATTATCTTGATAGCTTGCTTCGTTCCATTACTGGTGGAAATGAAGTGGAAGAAGAATTATTAGATGACAATTTTATAACTGAAGATATGGATTTTGACAAAGATGCCAGTGGGGGAATATCAGAAGAAGATTTCTTATCAGATTTTGAGAAGGAATTTTTTGGTGGAGATATAGAAGAAAGCAAGGATAAATCTTCATTGAGTTATCAGAAAGATACGTCAGATTTTTCTTTTGATGATGAGATTATGGGTGACACCGCAAGTTTCTTTGCGGATTCTATTTTGGAGGAACCTGAAATTAATATTCCTGAGCCTGTCGTAGTTACACCACAGGCTATGGCTACTGCGCCATTTAGTAAAGAACCAGTTAAAGAAGAGGTGGCTAAGGAAGAGCCAGTTATTGCTGAACCTGTCGTAGAGGAACCAACTGTAGAAGAATTAGTGGTAGAAGAACCAGCAGTAGAAGAAAATATTGCAGATAGTTTTCCTATGGCTGATTTTGCAGATGTTACTAATATCAGCGAAGAACAGGCTATGGTAGATGAAGCAATTGCCAGTGAAGACTCTTCTGTGGAGGAGGATTTAAAGGGCTTATACGGTATTCTTGGAATGGGTGAAGAAGCTACAGCTTTACCTGATGATATAGAGGATACACCTAAGAAGAAAAAGGGATTATTCTCGAAGAAGGATAAAAAAGAGAAAAAAGAGAAGAAAGAAAAGAAAAAGAAGAATAAGAAGAAAAAAGATTTAGAAGAAGAAGTCGCCAATACAATTGTAGTAGAGGGTGAAGGCTTAGAGGATTTTGATTTCTCAGATCTTTCCTTGGATGCTTTGGGCATGGGAGAACCAGGTACAGATTCTTCTGAGGCGGCTTTCGATATGTCTAGTATGGAAGCTAACTCGCAGAATGGTGATGATTTAGGCATAGGCTTTGATGATTCTATCTTTGATAGCATGGGTGAGTACGGCGGAAATGGTGAACCTATAGTGTTTGACTCAGATCCATTTGGTGATGATGCAGCTTTAGATGATGAAATAGATGAAGAAGCAGAACTTAAAGCTCAGAAAAAGAAAGAAAAACAGGAAGCTAAAGAAAAGAAGAAAAAAGAAAAAGAGCAGGCTAAGAAGGAGAAGGCTGAAGCTAAAAAGAAGAAGGCAGCAAAGAAAGCTCCAAAGCCAAAGAAGATTAAGGAAACTGACGAGGTAATAAATATTCCTATAATTTTTGTAGTATTTGCTCTGTCATTTATATTAATCGTTGTGCTAGTTGCTAAGATTGGTGGCGATTATTATGCTTATAATGAGAAATTTTATGAAGCAGTATCGTTATATGTTTATGGCAATGACTTGAAAGAGGGAGAAACTCTTGATAAGGAAGCCTATGAAAGTAAGTTTAGTGATGCTTACAATCTTATCTATGGATTAGAGATGAAGGAAAAGGATCATAAGGTATTCTATGAGCAGCTTACAACTATTGAATTTATGGACTGTCATTATCAGGCATATAAGAGCTTTATGATGATGGAGGATTATGCTCATGGTTTAGATTCACTTGTAAAAGCGATTAAGATGTATGATAAATATCAGAATAAAGCCAGAGATTTGAAGTGCTTTGATGAAATGACTGTAGTATTAAGTTGGGTTGATACAGGTCTTAACAAAACTTATGGAATTTCCCAAAGCGAGGCTAGAGAGCTTTCTATGATAAAAGATGATGATGATTATGCTTTAAAGGTTAGAAATATCGCTGCTAAGGCAGAGGAAGCTCACAATAAAAATAAAGTAGACGAGGAATAATAAAATGATAGCAATCATTGATTACGATGCAGGAAATATAAGAAGTGTAGAGAAAGCGTTTAACTTCTTAGGTCATGAGACAATTGTTACTAGAGATAGAGATATTTTACTTGGAGCAGATAAGGTTATTCTCCCAGGTGTAGGAAGCTTTGGAGATGCTATGGATAAGCTGAACAATTATAAGCTTGTACCTGTTATAGAGGAAATATGTCAGGAAAAGACTCCATTTATGGGAATATGTTTAGGCTTGCAACTTTTATTCAAAAGTAGCGAAGAATCCAAGGGTGTAAGTGGTCTTGGTATTCTAGACGGTGAAATAGTTAGATTTTCAGATGAATTTGGTTTAAAGATACCACATATTGGTTGGAATTCATTGGAGATTTCTAAAGATGGAAGATTGTTTAATGACATTAGTAATCAATCATATGTGTACTTTGTTCACTCATATTATCTTAAGGCACAGGATGAAGCCATAGTTAAGGCAAAGTCCGAATATGGCAATATAATACATGCCTCTGTAGAGAAGGACAATATATTTGCCTGTCAGTTCCACCCAGAGAAAAGCGGTGAAGTAGGACTTAAGATATTATCTAATTTTGCAAATTTGTAATAGACAGGAGTAGAGTAAATGTATACAAAGAGAATTATTCCATGTTTGGATGTAAACAACAATAGAGTTGTAAAAGGTATAAATTTTGTGAATCTTAAAGATGCAGGTGATCCAGTGGAGGTAGCTAAGGCATACGACAAGGCTGGCGCTGACGAACTTGTATTTTTGGACATCACAGCGTCTAGTGATGCGAGAAAGACAGTTATAGATATGGTTAGTCGCGTGGCAGAGAATGTATTTATCCCATTTACTGTAGGCGGAGGTATAAGAACTGTTGATGATTTTAAAGAGATTTTAAGAGCTGGTGCAGATAAGATATCTGTTAATTCAGCAGCAATCAACAATCCAAATCTTGTGGCTGAGGCTGCTGATAAATTTGGTTCACAATGCGTAGTTGTGGCCATAGACGCCAAGAGAAGACCAGATGGCGGTTGGAATATTTACAAAAACGGCGGCCGTGTAGATATGGGCATTGATGCTGTAGAATGGGCTAAAAAAGTATGTGATTTGGGTGCTGGCGAAATCCTCCTTACAAGTATGGATTGTGACGGCACAAAGGCTGGATACGATATAGAGCTTACTAGAGCTATAGCAGAGCAAGTATCCATTCCAGTTATAGCATCAGGTGGTGCTGGTACAATGGAGCATTTCTATGATGCATTTACAGAAGGCAAGGCGGAAGCTGTACTTGCAGCATCTTTATTCCATTATAAGGAGATGGAGATAAGAGATTTAAAGAAGTATTTACAGGAAAGAGATATTCCAGTAAGATTATAAAAGAAAATTATATAACGGCAAATTATATAAATATGTTATATAGTTTGCCGTTATTTATTAGTATAGTTGCAGTGGTGTTATAGCTATGATTTAAAGGAGAAAATGATGATTGATATCAATATAAATGAAGAATGGAAAAACGCTTTATCAGCTGAATTTGAGAAGCCATATTTTAAGACATTATGGGAGAAGGTATCTGAGGAATATAAAGTCAATGAGATTTTTCCACCTAAGGAGGATATATTCAATGCATTTAATTATGCGCCACTTAGTAAAGTTAAGTGCGTGATAATAGGTCAGGACCCATACCACAATGTAGGTCAGGCACACGGCCTTTGCTTTTCGGTAAAGCCAGGTATAGCCATCCCACCATCCTTAGTAAATATATATAAGGAAATACACGACGACATAGGCTGTGATATACCGTCTAACGGATATCTTGAAAAATGGGCAAAACAAGGCATTCTAATGCTAAACACCGTCCTTACAGTACGAGCACATGAAGCAAATTCACATAAAAGCATGGGCTGGGAAAAGTTTACAGATGCAGTTATCAAAGTCCTCAACGAACAGGACAGACCGATAGTATATCTTTTATGGGGAGCACCAGCACAAAAGAAAGCAGCAAAAGTCGATAACCCAAAGCACTTACTACTAAAAGCTCCACACCCAAGCCCATTATCCTCATATAGAGGCTTCTTCGGCTGCAAGCATTTCAGCAAAGCAAATGAATTTCTTATAAAAAATGGCTTGCAAGCTATTGATTGGAGTTTGTAAAGAGTATATATAAAAATCCTGTGTAGATTTATATGTACAAATTTATATTATGATTTTCACATACTACGAATATTTGATTTTCTAAATACTTTGATAAATATGTTGGTTACAAACGTGACCGTCGTCTATTCGCCATCCATGGCTCAGAGACGACTTTTCCCAACATCGTGTTGGGAAATCACTGGTTAAAAACAAAGTATTAAGAAAATCTAAATATTCTCCGCTATCGTGAAAATCATAATACAAATTTTGTACATAATAAAAATCTACACTAGGATTTTTTATCAAAATTCCATATAAAAAAGGAGCGCAAGCTCCTTTTTTGTATGGAATTAATTTAAGTTTTTGTTAGCCGAAGCAAGCATAAGCTTGATTCTATTAAGCTGATTTACCTCGCTGGCACCTGGATCATAATCGACAGCTACAATATTTGCTTCAGGATGTAAGCGACGAAGTTCCTTTATAACACCCTTACCTACTACGTGGTTAGGTAGACATCCAAATGGCTGTGCACAGACAATATTTGGTGCACCTTCATGGATAAGTTCAAGCATTTCAGCTGTAAGGAACCAACCTTCACCAGTCTGATTACCCTGAGATACGATTTTCTCAGCCATTTTTGCAAGTACTCTAATATCTGAAAGAGGAGAGAAGTGCTTGCTCTTTTTAAGCTCAGAATTAACAGTTCTTCTCATAAATTCAAGAGCCTTAATAGCTAAGTTAGATATTCTCGCAGACTTCTTTGTCATACCAAGGTGAGAAGCCTTGAAGTTTGAGTTGTAGAAGCTGTAGAAGAAGAAGTCAAGTAAGTCTGGCATAACAGCTTCAGCACCTTCCACTTCAAGCAATTCTACAAGATAGTTGTTGGCTGATGGTAGGAATTTAACAAGAATTTCTCCAACGATACCAACTCTAGGCTTAACAAGTTGTTCATCTATAGGTAATTTATCAAATTCACGGATAATACCCTTAATATTTTTCTTGAATTCACCAAATCCAAATCCGTCTTTTGTTAAGGATTGGATACATTTTGCAACCCATTTTTCATGAAGTGCGTCAGTAGAACCCTTATCAAGCTCGTATGGACGCATACGGTATACACAACGCATAAATATATCGCCGTATATAATAGCCTGGATAGCTTTTACGATTAATGTAGGAGTAAATTTAACACCACTGTTTTTCTCGATACCCTGTACACTTAAGGATACTACAGGGATATGTGGCAATCCAGCCTTCTCAAGAGCTCTCCTTAAGAAACCTACGTAGTTAGATGCACGACATCCACCACCAGTCTGTGTCATTATGATACCAATCTTATTTGTGTCATATTCGCCAGAAAGAACAGCTTCCATCATCATACCTACAACGATGAGTGAAGGGTAGCAAGCATCATTATTTGTATATTTAAGACCTATATCTACAGCGCGCTTACACTTTAACTTATAGTCAGGGTCTTTTGTGTCCGCCTGAAGAATCTTTATATTTAAGCCGGCAGCTTTAATAGCAGGCTCTAGCAATTCGAAATGAATTGGAGACATCTGAGGTGTTAAAAGTGTGTAGCCCTCATTTTTCATCTCTTCGGTGAATTCTACTCTGTTAATGTTTGAAGGATGAATATCACGCTTTATTTCACGCTGTTCACGTACTCTTAAAGCTGAGAGAAGTGAACGAATACGAATACGGATAGCGCCTAAGTTATTTACCTCATCAATCTTTAACACTGTGTAAATCTTGCCTGACTTTGTAAGGATATCATTTACACAGTCAGTTGTTACGGCATCAAGACCACAACCGAATGAATTGAGCTGCACTAAATCAAGGTTTTCTGTTGTCTTAACGTAGTTAGCTGCTCTGTAAAGTCTTGAGTGGTACATCCACTGGTCCATAACGATAAGAGGACGCTCAACCTCACCAAGGTGAGAGATAGAATCTTCTGTAAGAACTGCAATACCGTATGAGTTGATAAGCTCTGGAATACCGTGATTGATTTCTGGGTCGATATGATATGGTCTACCAGCTAATACGATACCACGCTTGCCTGTTTCGTTGAGGTATTTAATAGTTTCCTCACCCTTCTTAGATATATCAAGTCTAGCTTGATCCATTTCATCCCAAGCTTTCTTACATGCTTCGCGGATTTCAGCTGCAGGAATATTAAATTCCTTTGTGAATTCCTCTACAAGACGCTTTTCGATAACCTGTTCATTTGTCATAGCCATAAATGGATTTAAGAAACGTACCTGCTCAGTTCTCAATTCTTCTACGTTATTCTTAATGTTTTCTGCGTAAGATGTAACGATAGGGCAGTTGTAGTGGTTATTAGCATCTGGTGTTTCATTACGCTCATAAGGTATACAAGGATAGAAAATAGTATCTATTCCCTGCTTGATAAGCCATGAAATATGACCGTGAGCAAGCTTAGCTGGATAACATTCTGATTCACTAGGGATAGATTCTATACCTAATTCATAAATCTTTCTTGTAGACTGAGGCGATAAGATAACTCTAAAGCCTAATTCCTTGAAGAAAGTAGCCCAGAATGGGTAGTTTTCGTACATATTAAGTACTCTTGGAATACCGATAGTACCACGCTTAGCTTCATCTAAGTTAAGTGGTGTGTAGCCAAACATACGCTTATTTTTATAATCATAAAGATTTGGAATCTTTTCTTTATTCTTTGTTCCGCCGATACCACGTTCACAACGATTACCAGTTACGAACTGTCTACCGCCGCTGAAACGATTGATTGTAAGGAGACAGCTATTTGTACATCCCTTACATCTTGTCATAGAAGTATCAAACTTTAATTCATTGATTTCATCGATAGAAAGCATAGATGTAGAAGCTTTATCGCTTTCATTGAAACGCTCTCTTGCTATAAGTGCAGCACCGAATGCGCCCATAATACCTGCAATATCAGGTCTTACAGCTTCGCATCCAGAGATAGTTTCAAAGCTTCTAAGTACAGCATCATTGTAGAAAGTACCACCTTGAACTACTACATTTTCGCCTAAATCCTTAGCGTCAGTTATTTTGATTACCTTATATAAAGCATTCTTGATAACGGAATATGCAAGACCAGCTGAGATATCCTCTACAGTTGCACCTTCCTTCTGAGCCTGCTTAACATTTGAATTCATAAATACTGTACATCTTGAACCTAAGTCGATAGGGTTAGATGCAAAGAGAGCAGCCTTGGCAAAATCTACGATAGAGTAGTTAAGTGATTTCGCAAATGTCTCTATAAATGAACCACATCCTGACGAACATGCTTCATTTAAAAGAACACTGTCAACAGTATTATTTTTTATCTTTATACACTTCATATCCTGTCCACCGATGTCTAAGATACAGTCTACATCAGGGTTGAAGAAAGCAGCTGCATAGTAGTGAGATACAGTCTCAACTTCACCTTCATCAAGCATAAGAGCAGCCTTTATAAGGGCTTCACCGTAACCTGTTGAACATGAATACGCAATCTTTGCAGTCTTTGGTAAAAGTGAATATATTTCTTTTATAGCTTTAATAGTAGTAGCAAGTGGGCTACCATTGTTTGAGCTGTAGAATGAGTAAAGTAAGCTACCGTCCTCGCCAACCAATGCAACCTTAGTTGTTGTGGAACCAGCATCGATACCCATATAGCAATTTCCTGAATATGTAGCAAGGTCAGCCTTTACAACCTTGTGCTTATTATGTCTTATAGTGAAGGCCTCATAATCTGCTTCTGTAGCAAATAATGGGTCCATTCTCTTGATTTCGAATTCCATTTCGATACCATTAGAAAGCTTTTCAATAAGAGTATCTAATGATATGAGTACTTCCGGATTGTTATTTAATGCAGCACCTGAGGCAGCAAATAAATGTGAGTGGTCTGGTGCAATAATCTGATCTGGACCTAAGTTTAATGTACGTATAAATGCTGCTTTAAGCTCTGTAAGGAAGTGGAGTGGACCACCTAAGAATGCAACATTTCCCTTGATAGGCTTACCGCAGGCAAGACCAGAAATAGTCTGATTTACAACTGCCTGGAATATAGATGCAGATAAATCTTCCTTTGTAGCACCTTCGTTGATAAGTGGCTGTATATCAGTCTTAGCGAACACACCACAACGAGCGGCTATAGGATATATAGCCTTATAATTCTTTGCATATTCATTTAAACCAGGGGCATCTGTCTGAAGAAGAGAAGCCATCTGGTCGATAAAGGAACCTGTACCACCAGCACAGATACCGTTCATTCTTTGTTCAACACCATTTGTAAAATAGATAATCTTAGCATCCTCGCCACCAAGCTCGATAGCTACGTCTGTCTGAGGAGCGAAATCTTCAAGAGCAGTGGCAACAGCCACAACCTCCTGAACAAATGGAATATCTAAATGCTTAGCAAGTGAAAGTCCACCAGAACCTGTTATAGTAGGTGAAAGTGAAAGCTCGCCAAGTGCTGATTTAGCTTTGTTAAGAAGACTTGCAAGAGTCTCCTGTATATTCGCATAATGTCTTTCGTAATCTGAGAAAATTATTTTGTTTTCATCATCTAAAATAGCAATTTTAACTGTGGTAGAACCGATATCAATACCAAGTCTTTTTGCAGCTTTTTTCAATAATTCCATAGTAAATATTCTTCCTTTCATATGTGAAGAGAATCTAAAAAAGATGTTCTTCCAATAATCGTAGTTGTAATAACTAGGATTTTATTTGTCGAAAAAAGTCGACAATCCAATATATTATAATATAGTAGGAAGTAAATTTCAAGATGTGAAATGTATATGATAAAATTTGGCAGAAAATGCATAGCTTGAGGTATGTAGGAATGTTTGGTTGATGGTATAAGATGGTAGGTTGCGAGTTTTTTATCCCATCTCTACCCATATGTAGAAAAAGTGTGAAATGGTAAGAGAAAAATGAGACCAGGAGGAAATTAATCTCTACCCATATGTAGAAAAAGTGTGAAATGGTAAGAGGAAAATGAGGCCAGGAGGAAATTAATCTCTACCCATATGGAGAAAAAGTGTGAAATGGTAAGAGGAAAATGAGGTCAGGAGGAAATATATCTCTACCCATAGGGAGAAAAAGCGTGGGATGGTAAGAGAAAATGAAAGTGTTAGGGAAAATTATCTCTACCCATAGGGAGAAAAAGAAGGAAATGGTAAGAAATGAAGAAAAATTAATATAATAAATTCATACCATAGCGAAGAAAAACAAGCTATGGTATGAATAATAGTGAATTCTAATAGAGAAATTTATTTAAGTTATGAAAGGAGAAATCTAAAAGACAATTTCACTAGCCTTACGACCAGAAAATACATTAAAGTGAGAAAAACCAGCGTCCTTTAACATATTTATGGCATCATCAAAGTTCGCGCCTACATCTCCAGGTGTGTGAGAATCTGAACCTATAGTAATAATATTTCCGCCAAGTTCTTTGTATCTTCTGATAACTTGTATATTTGGATTTGCATCAGCTAGGCCACTGCGAAGAGGGGAAGTGTTAATCTCTATACCCTTACCATTTGAAATAAGCTTAGTAAGTATAGTGTCAAACAGTTCACCATACTCATTATAGTCATATCTCTTTTCGGAAGGTGAAACAGGTGCATAGCGCATCATATAATCAAGATGGCCGTAGACATCAAAATTATCAAAGATGGTGATGTTTTCGATGATTGATTCTAAATATTCCACCATAGCATCGTGTACAGGACGATTTTCAAAATATTCCTGATAATAAGGGTCGCGTCCATTTATAACATGGGATGAGCCAATGATAAAATCAAAATTGTACGAATTCAAAAGCTTGTTGATTCTATCTGCAAATCTTGGCTCAAGACCACATTCAATACCAACAGATAAGCTAATCTGGTCTTTGTATTCAATTTTTTTCTTAGTTATATATTCAAAATATTTTTCTATATCAAGTTCAAATTTACCGTTTTCAAATTCAAAATCGTTATGGTCTGTTATGGCTATATGTTTCAATCCTTTTGAAATGGCACTTTGTATAACTAAGTCTACATTTGCCTCTGAATCACCAGAAAAGCAAGTGTGTATATGAAAATCTGCTATCATAATGGAAAACCTCATTTCTGTTAAATATGTCAATTAGCATGTTTATAAATTGTAGTAAAGTAGATAAAATCAATAAACAAAAGACATTATAACACAGTTTTATCGTTGGGTGAAGAAGTAAATTAGAGGCAAGAATATAAATCATAAAACTGTAAAGGTCATGATTGACATTTAAACCTAAGACAATGTATATTATTTATAGAAAACAACGTGAATGCAATTCAAGAAAGGAAAGAAAGAGATGTTACAGTATGTCAATAATATTTATCTTAAGGTAGTTAGTGTTCAAAGCAAGCCAAATGGTGTGCCATCAACAGTTTATTTAGATATGTACGATAGAAGTGGTGGAGATTTGAAATTTATTGGACAGATGAGATTTAATTTTGATCCTGCATACTCGAAAAATCCAATGGAGATACGTATGTCGTTTAATTCGTTTGATAATAATACATTTGATCCACTTGGTAAAAATTTATTAGAAGATATTATAGTTGCTGGTTTTTTGTGGATTACACTTGATAATCACTATACATATATGTTCCAGCCAAGACCTTACATGGTTATTCATGATTATGCTGAAGACTCTAGTAGGATGCATCTTATCAATGAGGCAACAAGAGATGTGTTGATGAGATTGGAGTGCGATAGAAGAGACAATAATGTGTATGTATTTTCAAAGGATAATACCAGTAAGTACTTATCTCAGAAACTTGCGCAGGGTAATAGAGTGTAGAAAATAAGTACTCATTCAGGAAAACATATATGTAATATTGCATAACATTTTATAAAAATTAGGCATTTTATTTGTAAGCTTTATAAAAGGATAAAAAAGCTCTTGATATTTTTAAATAAATTATGTAGAATAGAATGCAGTTAGATGTTTTTTTAACAATCTTACAAAAAAATACTATTTTTCTATTACAGGAGGAAATAAAACAATGGCAGTAAAAGTTGCGATTAATGGTTTTGGACGTATTGGACGTCTTGCATTCAGACAGATGTTTGGTGCTGAAGGATATGAAGTAGTTGCTATTAACGATTTAACAAGCCCTAAGATGTTAGCTCATCTCTTAAAGTATGATTCTTCACAGGGTAAGTATGAGAAGGCTGAGACAGTAACAGCTGGTGATGATTCAATCACAGTTGATGGAAAGGAAATCAAGATTTACGCTTTCCCAGATGCTAACAACTGCCCATGGGGAGAACTTGGTGTAGACGTAGTACTTGAGTGTTCAGGTTTCTACTGCTCAAAGGATAAGGCACAGGCTCACATCAACGCTGGTGCTCGTAAGGTAGTTATCTCTGCTCCAGCAGGAAATGACCTTCCTACAATCGTTTATAACACAAACCATACAACATTAAAGGCTGAGGATACAATTATCTCTGCAGCTTCTTGTACAACAAACTGTTTAGCTCCTATGGCTGACGCTTTAAATAAGTATGCAGCTATTCAGTCTGGTATCATGGTTACAATCCATGCTTACACAGGTGATCAGATGACTCTTGATGGTCCACAGAGAAAGGGCGATTTAAGAAGATCACGTGCAGCAGCAGTTAATATCGTTCCTAACTCAACAGGTGCAGCTAAGGCTATCGGCTTAGTTATCCCAGAGTTAAACGGAAAGTTAATCGGATCTGCTCAGAGAGTTCCAACTCCTACAGGTTCTACAACAATCTTAACAGCAGTTGTTAAGGGTGCTGACGTAACAGTTGATGGTATCAACGCAGCTATGAAGGCAGCAGCTAATGAGTCATTCGGTTACAATGAGGACGAAATCGTTTCTTCAGACGTTATCGGTATGAGATTTGGTTCATTATTCGATGCTACACAGACAATGGTTTGCAAGATTGATGAAGACACATATGAAGTACAGGTTGTTTCTTGGTACGATAACGAGAACTCATACACAAGCCAGATGGTTAGAACAATTAAGTATTTCTCAGAGTTAGCTTAATTTATAAACTGTTAGAATAATCGCAGTTACAAAGTAGCTACGATATGGCAAAGACCTAAAGGGGTCCGGTTCCCAACGGGACCGGACCTTAATTTACATATTAGGAAAGTTACTATGACTTACCTATATGATAAATATAGGGCTCCGTTAAGGACCCATTTATATATTTCAATATGAAAGGAGCAGAATCATGCTTAATAAGAAGTCAGTAGATGATATTAATGTAAAAGGCCAAAGAGTCTTAGTTCGTTGTGATTTCAACGTTCCATTGGATGCAGAGTTAAATATTACAGATGAGAACCGTCTTGTAGCAGCTCTTCCAACACTTAAGAAGTTAATTAACGATGGTGGAAAGGTTATCCTTTGCTCACACCTTGGTAAGCCAAAGGGAGAGCCAAAGCCAGAGTTATCTTTAGCACCAGTTGCTAAGAGATTATCAGAGCTTCTTGGTCAGGAAGTTAAGTTTGCAGCAGATGCTGAGGTAGTAGGACCAAACGCTAAGGCTGCAGTAGAAGCTATGAACGATGGCGATGTAATTCTTCTTGAGAATACTCGTTATAGAGCAGAAGAGACAAAGAACGGAGAGGCATTCAGCAAGGAATTAGCTTCACTTTGTGATGTATTCGTAAATGATGCTTTCGGTACAGCTCATAGAGCACATTGTTCAAACGTAGGTGTAACACAGTTCGTTGATACAGCAGTAGTAGGTTACTTAATGCAGAAGGAAATCGAGTTCCTTGGCAATGCTGTAAACAATCCTGTAAGACCATTCGTAGCTATTTTAGGTGGTGCTAAGGTTTCATCTAAGATTCCAGTTATCGAAAACTTACTTGATAAGGTAGATACACTTATCATCGGTGGTGGTATGGCATATACATTTATGGCTGGTTTAGGTCATCCAGTAGGTAAGTCATTACTTGAGGAAGACTACAAGGAGTACGCTGTAAATATGCTTAAGAAGGCTGAAGAGAAGGGCGTTAAGATGCTTATCCCAGTTGATAACGTAGTAGCTGATGATTTCTCTAACGATGCTAACTTCAAGACAGTTGATCTTGGTGGAATCCCTGATGATATGGAAGGTCTTGATATTGGACCTAAGACAGCAGAGCTTTTCGCTAATGCTATCAAGGATGCTAAGACAGTTGTTTGGAACGGACCAATGGGATGTTTCGAAATGCCTAACTTCGCACACGGTACAGTTGCAGTAGCTAAGGCTTTAGCTGAGATCGATGCTACAACAATTATCGGTGGTGGTGATTCAGCAGCAGCTGTTAACATCTTAGGTTTTGGTGATAAGATGACACATATCTCAACAGGTGGTGGAGCATCACTTGAGTTCCTTGAAGGTAAGGAGCTTCCAGGTGTAGCAGCAGCCAACGATAAATAGATAGGAGAAAAAACAATGGCAAGAAAGAAAATTATTGCTGGTAACTGGAAGATGAACATGACTCCAAGCCAGGCAGTTGCATTAGTAAATGAGTTAAAGCCTTTAGTAGCAAATGATGATGTAGACGTAGTATTCTGCGTTCCTGCTATCGACATTATTCCAGCTATGGAAGCTGCAAAGGGTAGCAATATCTGCATCGGAGCAGAAAATATGTACTTCGAGGAGAGCGGTGCTTACACAGGTGAAATCGCTCCTAATATGCTTACAGATGTAGGCGTTAAGTACGTTATCATCGGTCATTCAGAGAGAAGAGAATACTTCGCTGAGACAGATGAGACAGTAAATAAGAAGGTTGTTAAGGCTTTCGAGCATGGTATTACACCAATCATCTGCTGCGGTGAGTCTTTAACACAGAGAGAGCAGGGAATCACAATTGACTGGATTCGTCAGCAGATTAAGATTGCATTCCTTAATGTAACAGCAGATCAGGCTAAGACAGCAGTTATCGCTTACGAGCCAATCTGGGCTATCGGTACAGGTAAGGTTGCTACAACTGAGCAGGCTCAGGAGGTTTGTGCTGCTATTCGTGAGTGCATCGCAGAGATTTATGATGATGCTACAGCAGCAGAAATTCGTATTCAGTACGGCGGAAGTGTTTCAGCAGCAAGCGCACCAGAATTATTTGCACAGGCAGATATCGATGGTGGTTTAGTTGGTGGTGCATCACTTAAGCCAGACTTTGGTAAGATTGTTAATTACAATAAATAATAAAAAATAGTATTTTATCAGGCCTCATCCTTGTATATCAAGGATGAGGTTTGGTGTATAAAGGTGTATTTATGGAGAAGAAGGATTATTTTGTCATAAGAAATAGTGATGGCGAAGATAAGTGGGATAAACCTATTATAGTTGCTGAAGACATTGATGAGTATTATAAACGACTTCCTGATAAGAGATTATTTGATATTCCAAGAGTTGTTCTTGTAGAAGAAGCAGAAGCGTATGTACTTATAAAAAATAATTGGAAATATGATGATTTAGATATGAAAAAGTGCCGCAATGTAAAGGGACGTCTTTTTGTTGTGGAAGATATAGAGTATTTGAAGGTGGGAGCAAGGGATTATGCTAATATAAGGATGGTGACAGAAGAAGATTTGCCAAGTAATATAGTGATAAGAGATATTTAGAAAACACAAAAGGTCTGACTTTCGTCAGACCTTATTTAGTGCGGAAAAAGGGACTTGAACCCTCACGTCTGTTGACACATGATCCTTAGTCATGCCTGTCTGCCAATTCCAGCATTTCCGCATACCATCTTGTTTAAGAGCTTTCTCTCAAACCCGACTTGGATATAATATCAAATATGTATATAAATGTCAACAATTATTTTTATTTTTTTGCAAATATTATTTTTATTTTTTTGCAAATAATTTTAGATGATGTTTTTTTAAGAAATTCTTATTTTCATTGACTTTATTTGTAGCATTAGATATAATAAATTTTGCTGGTTTTCAGCACTTGCAGTTGTGGCGGAATTGGCATACGCGCATGATTCAGGTTCATGTCCAAGTAATTGGATGAGGGTTCGACTCCCTTCAACTGCATTAAGATAATGTGTACTTGTCGTCTATTATAGTAGGCGATTTTTTGTTATTTACTTTAGTAGATAACATAATTTTTCATTGATTCTATAACTAATATTGGTTATAATAATTATGAAAGGAGAGATAAGTATGTTAATTGATCTTTTAGAAAGTAGAGATGTGTCGTTGTATAAGTTATCTAAAGAATCAAAAATTCCATACACGACGTTATCAAATATTAAATTGAATAAAGTTAAAACAGAGAATATAACTTGTGATGTTTTAGCACGTTTATCACGATATTTTGAATTATCAATGGATATTATGTACAAACAACTTCAACTACCTAAGCGAAAGGATTTTTCGTGGTTTAGAAGTGAAGTGTGTCATAGGATAAAATTTTTAGGTGAACAAAAATTTGCAGTTAGTTTGGTTGAGCAAGATTATATAGCAAAATTATGGGATGTAGAGTGGTATGCTGAAAGCTTATATTTATTAGCAACATTAGATATTATTTCAAAGAAATATAATGCACCTTTATGCACTCGATATGATTATCACAGGAAACAAAAGCTGAAAAATATATTATATCCATCAGATATAATTATAAAAGATAAATTGATGCCAGAGATGAAGTTAAAAGAAAAAATTTTACAAGAATGTAACCCAGAATTTTTAAAATATAATATCGTAGAGGGAGAGTTAGATGATGTCGTCTGAAAAGTTTAATTTTACAAAGGACAATATTGATAATTTTCTTAGAGAGTTAGGAAAAGAGTATCGTAAACTTAGTAAGCAAGGACAAAATGTTGAGCTTATTATTGTTGGTGGCGTTGCAGCTATAGTTAATTATGATTTTAGAGAAACTACTACAGATATTGATGCATTATTTCACGCTAATTCTATATTTAAAGAAGCAATTCGTAACGTTGGAGATAAATATGGTCTTCCAGATGGATGGCTAAATAGTGATTTTAAATATACAGCTTCTTATAGTGATAAATTGGTAGAACATAGTAAATATTATAAAACATTTTATTCATTGGATGTTAGGACTGTGTCAGGTGAATATGCAATTGCAATGAAGCTTATTTCGGATAGAAATTATAAGAGTGATATTTCTGATATTGTGGGGATTATTAAAGATGAACGTAAAAGAGGTAATGAAATTACGTTTGAAAAAATAGATAGAGCAATGGTGGAATTATATAGTAATTGGAAACGAGTATCTGAAAGTAATTTAGAATTATTAAATGAGGTTCTTAAGCGCGATGATTTGGAACAAATTTATACTGAAAAGGTTAAGGAAGAATCGTTAAATAGAAATTATCTAGAAGATGCTATAGCGCAATATAATGATGTCGTAACTAGTGATAATACGAATGATTTTATTAAATTTTTTAAAGATAAAGAATAGAAATATGAAATAAGTACCATATATAGCCTATTTGGTTATATATGGTACTTATTCGTTATCCTATGAAAAATACAAATTCTTTATATGTTCAACTGGCATTTCCTTTCCAGTCCATATCTTAAATGCCTCAGCACCCTGATAGAGAAGCATATATAATCCATTAAATGTATGGCAATCATTTTCCTTAGCCATTCTTAATAACTTTGTCTCTCTAGGATTGTAGATTACGTCAGATACAACTAAGCCTTCATGGAAGAAGGAAGTATCGTCGATAATGCAATTATCTACATTAGGAGCCATTCCTACGGATGTTCCGTTTGTTAAAATATAGCTTTCGTCGATACTTTTCTTAAGAGAAGTCTTGTCGGCAATGTCGTATAGTGAGGCCTTACAAGAAGTCTTTTCGTTTATTGTATCTACGAGCTTTACGGCTCTATCCCAGAATTGATCTTTTAAACTGAATACGTTTATAGAAGCTACGCCATCTAAGGCAGCCTGAACACATACGGCAGTAGCAGCACCACCTGCTCCCATAAGGGTCATGTTTTTGCCTATGATATCGTAGCCTGCATCCTTAACAGCCATCATATATCCTATTCCGTCTGTATTGTGACCAGTTAATATCCCATTATCATTAACGACTGTGTTTACAGCACCTATCATAGATGCAGCAGGAGAGAGCTTATCAGCAAGCTCACACATAAGGTTTTTATCAGGCATTGTACAGTTGAATCCTCGAACGCCCAATGCTTTGAGTCCTTCTACTGCAGTTTTAAGTGTATCTGTACCTACATCAAAGCATAAATATACGTAATCAAGTCCAAGCTGCTTGAAGGCTTCATTATGCATAAGTGGTGATATGCTATGTGATACAGGAGAGCCTAGTAAACCAGTTAATATCGTATGTCCAGTAATTTTATTGTTCATATATATACCTCGCTTATGGTTATATTTTTTTAGGTATAAATAAATTTGTAAGAAATACCTTATTAAAAAATAATAAATTAAATTATAAGTCGTGTCAATGATTTAATTATTTAAACAAATAAAGTTTTTGTATTGAAAAAAGGAAATTGAAATGATAATATAGTAAGTAATAATGTCATAGGAGATGATTTTGTGGGTACAAATGAAGTGTTAAGTGAAAAGGATGCATTAAAAAAGCTTTTAAAGGAAGAAAAGGATAAGAAAAAGAATAAAAAAGCTAGACGCGATGCTTGGACAGCGATTGCTGTTGTGGCATTTATTTTGCTGATTTTTGTAGGTTTATCATTTTATAAGAACAGTAATATTGAGATAAAGGAATACTCTGGCAAAAGTCAGGCTAAACAGCATGAGAAGCAGGAGAATACTAAAAAGGTTATAGTTGGTTTGGGTGTATTGTGTACAGGTATACTGGTGGTTGCGTTGGTTAACAGAAGTAAAAATAAGCCAACAGAAATTTCTGCAGGCGAGATGAAGAAATTAGAAGAGCAAAGACTTAATGATGCAAAAGCGAGAGTTGAAGCTGCTAAGAGAAACCGCCTGGATGAGGAGGCTATGAACGTAACGCCTAGAGGCCGAACTAGAAGTGAAAGCTTTAGTTCTCATACATATAGTGGAGGATTAGGTGAAAGAAATCATTTTAATGACCTTGATATGGAAGATAGGGAAGCATACTTGGAAAGACGAAAAAAAGAATATCAATATTATATGGATAATGATATGGATGAAGAGCTAGATGGCCTTGAGAGTATGGAAGATGTAGAGAGTGATGTAAGCCTGAACCGAAGATATAGGGCTCTTCGAAATAAGAAGTGGATTCTTTTTGAAATCGGCATAGCTGTATTGGCTATTATCTTTACGATTATTATTTTGATGTTTTAGGAGAACAGTAAAATATGAGTGTTGCTATAAAAAATGTGATTTTAGGTGATGGGAAAACAAAAATATGTGTGCCTATTATCGGAACAAGTGAACAAGAGATATGTAATCAGGCAGAAGAAATCTGTAATTTAGAGGCTGATATCGTAGAATGGCGTGTAGATTTTTATGATGATGTAATGGATATACCTAAAGTTTTAGCGCTTACTGTGAAATTAGACAAAATCTTAAAGGGAAAGCCGATTTTATTTACTTTTAGAACTAAGGCTGAAGGTGGAGAGAAAGAAATAAGCGAAGAAGACTATATAATTTTGATAAAAGAGGTTATCAAGCAGAATATTGTAGGCGCGGTAGATGTGGAATTATTTAAGAATGAAAATAGTTTTGAAGATATTGTAGCATTTGCAAGAGATTATGATGTGAAGGTTATCGCATCTAATCATGATTTTGAAAAGACTCCTGACAAGGAAGAGATAAAAAGAAGACTTAAACTAATGAAAGCAAAGGGAGCTAATGTATCTAAAATGGCAGTGATGCCAAATAGTACAGAGGATGTTTTAACATTGCTTGAGGCTACAGATGAGTTACATAGAGAAGAGAAAGATATGGTGATTGTTACAATGTCCATGGGAAGTATGGGACTTATTAGTAGATTAGGTGGCGGAGTATTTGGCTCTACTATGACTTTTGGTGCAAGAAATGAGTTAGGAGCATCTGCACCTGGACAGATAGAAGTAGGTAAGCTAAAAAATATTTTAAATATTATTGAAAAATAGATAACAAAATGGAAATGTTATTTATACAATATATAAAGGAAAGATGGGAAAGTTAGATGAATGGAAATATTATGCTTATAGGATTTATGGGTGCTGGAAAGACAACAGTATCCAAGGAGCTTAGCAAGGTAACAGGTAAAGCCGAGCTTGATATGGACGCTTACATAGTTGAAAAAGAAGCGATGTCCATAGCAGATATGTTTGAAAAGCATGGAGAAGAATATTTTAGAGCAAAAGAAACTGAAAGTCTTATGGAGATAATGGAAAAGAAGGATTTAATAGTTTCCTGTGGCGGTGGAGTGGTAGTTAAGGATGAGAATGTGGCGCATATGAAGAAAGAAGGCGTTATAGTTCTTCTTACAGCTACACCGGAGACGACTTTAGAGAGAGTTAAGAATTCTAATGATAGACCAATTCTTAATGGAAATATGAATATAGAATTTATAACAAATCTTATGAATAAGAGAAAAGACAGATATTTATCAGTGGCGGATGTTATCGTAGCGACTGATAATAGAAGCGTTTCTGAAATTTGTGACGAAATATTGGATAAAATTTCAAAAAAATAGTTGAAAAAAAGTATGTACTATTATAGAATAGGTGTAGATTATGCGCAATAGTCCTAAAAATAAAAGGATTTAGCGATAAATTTTAGGAGGAATTATAATGATTACAGCAGGTGATTTTAGAAACGGTATCACAATAGAAATGGACAACAATATCTATCAGATTATTGAATTCCAGCATGTTAAGCCAGGTAAGGGTGCAGCTTTCGTTAGAACAAAGCTTAAGAGCGTTACAGGAAATGGTGTTATTGAAAAGAGTTTCAGACCAACAGAAAAGTTCCCACAGGCTCGTATCGACAGAAGAGAGATGCAGTACTTATATTCAGATGGTGATTTATTCAACTTCATGGATACAGAGACATATGAGCAGATCGCATTAACAGAGGAAGCTGTTGGTGATTCATTAAAGTTTGTTAAAGAGAACGAGATGGTTAAGGTATGTTCACATAATGGTAACGTATTTGCAATCGAGCCACCATTATTTGTTGAGCTTGAGGTTACAGAGACAGAGCCAGGTTTCAAGGGTGATACAGCTACAGGTGCTACAAAGCCTTCAACAGTTGAGACAGGTGCTACAGTTTACGTTCCATTATTCGTAGAGACACACGACGTAATCAAGATTGACACAAGAACAGGCGAGTACTTATCAAGAGTATAGTGAAAACAACGAGTCAAGATAATGAAAGATATCACATTGATGTGATATCTTTTATTATTTTGACGAGTGTACATTATGAGCAACGAAGGATGAAATCCGAGAGTTGCGAATAATATGATTACGTGAGTGCGAAGCACGAAGTAATCAGTTTACACGTAGTGAATAGCAACGAAGGATGAAGTAATCGGTTGACATTTTTCTTTCTTTAGAGTAATATTTCTATATCTTATTTTATTATTTTATATTTCAAATAATCCTTTTAACCCCCAAATGATTAATGGAATATTTAAATTTTTGTGACAAAGTGAAGCTAAAGCTTCAGGAACTTGTAGGTGAAACTGCGACTGTACGTATACAGAAGGTAATTAAGAATAATAATATTGTGAGATATGCGGCGATTATTACAGAGAAAGATAGTAATATTTCACCGTCTATTTACCTTGAAAATTATTATGGTGATTATATCAATGGTCAGAGTCTGTCTGATATATGTCGTGATATTATGCAGGTTCATGAAAAATATAGAGGCGGCTTAACATTTAATATTGAAAATTATTTTGATTATAATTTTGTCAAAGATAAATTATATCTTAAACTTATAAATCGTGAAAAAAATGAAGAGTTTTTGAAGAATATTCCTTATAGGGAAATATATGATTTGGCGCTTATTGCGTATGTATCTTTGGAAGAAGCACAAAATGGACAGGCAACTATAACTGTAAGTGACAAGAACCTGGAAATGTGGAATGTGTCAAAGGATGATGTGTTTGAAGCAGCATTTTTAAATACGTCAGAGAATACACCGCCTAAGTTAGAGAAAATGACATCTCTTATGAGAAAGCTTCTTAAGGAAAAATGCTTTGATATGGAGATGGATGAAACGGAAGAAGATATTGACAGAGTAATAGATATGATAGAGGAAAATGAAGCCAATGTTATGTATGTTTTAACTAATCATAATAGAATGAACGGTGCATATTGTATGCTTTATGAAGAATATCTAAAAAAGTTTGCGGAAAGTATAGATAGTGATTTGTATATTCTACCTAGTAGTATTCATGAAGTATTGCTTATGCCTATGTCGTGTGGTATTTCAAAAAAAGAACTGGAATGTATGGTAAGAAGTATCAACAGTAGTGATTTGAGTCCAGGGGAAGTGCTTTCTGATAATGTATATGAATTTTATAGAGAATCTGGTATTAGATGGGAAAAATCTGATGAATAAATGCATCTAGCAGGAATCGAACCTGCATCTCACCCTCCGGAGGGGTGCGTTATATCCATTAGACTATAGATGCACAGCTTAGATATTATACACTTTATTTTTGATTATGTGCAATAGTTTGTTGATTTTTTTGTGATTTTTTGATAAAATAACGTTGAATTGTTTAATTATCGAGAACTGTTAAAATTTTGTTTGATAAGGTTGGGAGAAAATCAATGAAAAATAAGTATACAAAGCATAATAATAGAAATAGAGAAACAGCCAAGAAGGGTAATAGAGAAGAAAATGGATTAACAGATAATAATCTGGTAGATACAAGCTTTATAGATAATAGCTTAATCGAACAAATTGTTGCTTCAGAGGATGAGTTTGAAATCGATATAATAGGTGCAGAAAACATTGATGATGATGATTTTGAAGTGAACACTATAGATATGTTGGATGATGAACAGGATGAAGATTTGGTAAATAGAATATCTATGTATGAGGATATGGATGACAACGAGGATGAGATAAAGGAATTTATTAGTCGCGATTATGATGTGGTATCTGAAAGCAGAAGAAGAGTGAATCAGCCAGGTAGAAGAAAGTATCAGGATAAAGTAAAGCCTGCAAAGCCAGCAAAAGAGAAAAAGAAGCCAAAAGAGAAGGCTGAGGGCGAATCGGGTACAAATATTTTTAAAGTTTTATGGGACAAGTGGTTACAGATATATAAAGCTCGTACATCACAGATATTATATGGAACATTGGGTGTTTTGGCAGTTATTCTTATTATAACTATTATTGTTTTACCAAAGAGTGAACCGATAGATAATAATGATCCAGGCAGTACACCGATGGTGTCAGATACTGATACAAATGCTGGTCCTATAGAGAGCACAGCAGAACAAACTACTCAGAAACCAATAACTATGTCTGATTTGAAGGCTGAATCAGAAGATTCGGAGATTTATAAGCTTATCGCTGGATTTATTGATGCTGAAAGAATTAAGTTAGATGAAGCTGCTGCGAAGGCATATTTGGATAATGATGCTAATTATAGTCTAGATAAACATAAGGATAGAAAAAGATATATAGAAGCATATCAGAACATCAAGTGTTATAAATTTGATTATATTAGTGAAGATATGTATTATGTATATGTGTCTTATGATTTAAAGATATTAAATATCGATACACCAACTGTAGCTGGTGAACCATTAGTTGTAAAATATGATAAGACACAGAAGAAGTATTTCATCCATAATATTTTAGAGGGCGAAGCAGGTGATTTACTTATTGCTTGGAATGCTCCTGAGGTAAAGGTTTTAAATGAGGATGTCCTCAAAAGATATAACGAAGCTATAGCTAAGGATGAGGATTTGAAAAACTTCTTAGAAATTATCAGCAATAAGGTAGAATCTACTGAAAAAGCCAGTGGTGAAAACGAGACCACTACAACTGCAAATTAATGTAAATTATCGCTTAATAGAAGAGAAACGAAAGTTGAAAATCTATTAAGCGATTTTGTTTTAAAAAAATTTAGTACGTTAAAGCAAAAAATACTTGAACTAAAAAAAGAGTTGTATTATAATAGGCAACGGATAAAAAATAGAAAATCAAAAGTCGTTTTTACGACGCCTAAAGAGGAGGAAAAAAATATGTCATATGTAGATGAGGTAATTGAGTTAGTTGTAAAGCAGAATCCTTCAGAGCCAGAGTTTCATCAGGCTGTAAAGGAAGTATTAGAGTCTTTACGTCCAGTAGTTGATGCAAATGAAGAAAAGTTCAGAAGAGAAGCGTTACTTGAGCGTATCGTTAATCCAGAGAGACAGCTTAAGTTCCGTATTCCATGGGTAGATGATAAGGGACAGGTACAGGTAAACACAGGTTACAGAGTACAGTTCAACAGCTCAATCGGACCATACAAGGGTGGTCTTCGTCTTCATCCTTCAGTAAACCTCGGTATTATCAAGTTCTTAGGTTTCGAGCAGGTATTTAAGAATTCGTTAACAGGTCTTCCTATTGGCGGTGGTAAAGGTGGTTCAGACTTCGATCCTAAGGGAAAGAGTGATAGAGAAGTAATGGCATTCTGTCAGAGCTATATGACAGAGCTTTGCAAGTACATTGGTGCTGACACAGACGTTCCTGCTGGTGATATCGGAACAGGTGCAAGAGAGATTGGTTACCTCTTTGGTCAGTACAAGAGAATCAAGGGTGTATACGAAGGTGTATTAACAGGTAAGGGCTTATCTTACGGTGGTTCACTTGCAAGAAAGGAAGCTACAGGTTACGGCTTACTTTACTTCACAAAAGAAATGTTAACTGCAAATGGAATGGATATCGCTGGCAAGACAGTTGCAGTTTCAGGTGCTGGTAACGTTGCTATCTATGCAGCAGAGAAGGCTACTGAGATGGGAGCAAAGGTTGTTACATTATCTGATTCAACAGGTTGGATTTATGATGCAGAAGGTATCGATATCGAAGCTGTTAAGGAAATTAAGGAAGTTAAGAGAGCTAGACTTTCAGAGTATACAAACTATAGACCAAACGCTGAGTACCATGAGGGCAAGGGTGTATGGACAGTTAAGTGTGATATCGCTCTTCCATGTGCTACACAGAATGAGTTATTAATTGATGATGCTAAGGCACTTGTTGCTAACGGATGTAAGGTAGTAGCAGAAGGTGCTAACATGCCTACAACAATCGAAGCTACAGAGTATTTACAGAGCAATGGTGTTATCTTTGCACCAGGTAAGGCTGCTAATGCAGGTGGTGTTGCTACTTCAGCTCTTGAAATGTCACAGAATAGCGAGAGACTTAGCTGGACATTTGAAGAAGTAGATGCTAAGCTTCAGAGAATTATGGTTGATATCTTCCATAACCTTGACGCTGCTGCTAAGAAGTATGGCTTTGATGGTAACTACGTAGTAGGTGCTAATATTGCCGGCTTTGAAAAAGTAGTAGACGCTATGTTAGCACAGGGTGTTTGCTAATTAATAGTAATTAATGAAAAGTCATCACTTAAAAGTGGTGACTTTTTTTGATAAAATGTTATATATTGTTGCTATTTTTTTCAAAATGTGATAAAATTGATTAAAATTAACGGTGGTGAATTGAATAAGGGTTTAACATACTATTATTAAGGAGGTTTTTGTGTTGGCAGGTAAAGATAAAGATGCAGTAGCTTTGGATAAAGCAAAAGCAAAGGAAGAAAAGGCTTTAAAGGCTGCGAAGGCAAAAGAGGAAAAAGCATTAAAGAAAGCGAAGGCAAAGGAAGAAAAAGAATTAAAGAAGGCAAAGGCTGCTGAAGAAAAAGCAAAAAAGAAAGCAAAGGCTGATGCTGAGAAGGGTTCAAAGGATACTAAGAAGCCTGATAAAAAAACAGATAAGAAGGCTGACAAGAAAAATGATAAAAAGTCAGCAATTAAGCTTGAGAGTTCTATAGAAGGAAAGAAGTCTAAAAAGTTTACAATACGTCTTACTGGAAAGATTCTTGGTATCGTAACTTTGATTATGATTATCCTTGTGGGAGCAGTACTTATCAATGTTCTTTTAAATATGACAAAGCTCTCTAACAATCTTGTAGAGAAGCAACTTCAGGCATCTGCTTATGCAGTGCAGAGTCACTACGATAGTGTAAGTGATTTTGAATACAAGATAGGAAGTGATGGAGAGTTATACAAAGGAACTACGAATCTTATATACGAGAAGAAGTATATGGATGATTTCAGAGATAGTATGAGAGCTTATACAGCATTATTCTTTAATGATGAATTGAAGCTTTCATCATTTAAGGAATCAAGTGTGGTTAAGTTATCAGATGAGGCTAAGAAGGAATGTATAAAGAACGGATACTATTTCTCAGATGAATATGATGTAGATGGATATAGCTTTTATGCATATTATAAGGTATTTTCTAAGGATGAGATGGGTAACCCAAATGGTATTATGATTATCGCCGTTCAGAAGAGAGATGCTTGGCAGATTACAAAGTCAGCACTTTTCATGATTACATTGACAGCTATGGCTATTATGACAGCTGCAGTAGTATTAGTTATCTTATTTGTTAGAGCTATTACAAAGAGTATTAAGAGATCTGTTAAGGATATGGAAAATGTATCACAGGGTAATCTTAACTTCAGTGTTAGCGATAAGTTGACAGGAAGATCCGATGAAATCGGTGATATGGCTAACGGAATCCAGCTTATTATCAACAACTTCAAGTCGGTAGTAGCGAAGATTTTCGAGGCATCAGCAGAGCTTTCACAGTTCACAGAGAAGTATGGCGTATCATTTGGTAGAATCAATGAGACAATGAACAACGTTAATATAGCAGTAGATGAGATCGCTAATGGTGCAACATCTCAGGCTAACGAAACACAGACAGCTAATGACGAAATGAACAGCATGGGTAATGCTATCGTGGAGGCATCTGGTAACGTAGAATATCTCGGAACAAGCTCAAGCAAGATGACAGGTTACAGTGACCAGGCTAGAACAACTTTGGAAGAGCTTAGTGTAATAACTGAAAAGACTATGAAGTCTGTTGATACAGTTCAGAATCAGACAAATCTTACAAATAAGTCAGCTATGGAGATTCAGGAAGCAACTGACTTGATTGCAAATATCGCTAGTCAGACAAATCTTCTTTCTCTTAATGCTTCAATTGAGGCTGCTAGAGCAGGAGAAAATGGTAGAGGATTCGCAGTAGTTGCTAATGAGATTAGAAATCTTGCTGACCAGTCAAGAAGCTCAGCTGAGAGAATTGCAGCAATCGTTAATACACTTATCTCTAACTCAAATGAAAGCGTTGAAACTATGAATGATGTTATGAGCATTATGCAGGTTCAGAGCAATAAGTTAGATGATACTAAGACAATGTTCGAATCTCTTGATAACGAGATTGCAGCAGTTAATGATGCAATTGAAGGAATTAAGGGAGAGATGGATCATATCAATGAGCTTAAGACAGTTGTAATCGAAAGTGTAGAAAGTCTTGCAGCTATCGCAGAACAGAATGCAGCTTCTACAGAAGAAACATCAGCAGCTATGGCAGAATTATCAAACATTATCGGTGTATGTGATGAGGAGACAAAGAAGCTTCTCGAATTAGCAGAAGGTCTTGATAGTTCAATTAGAACATTTAAGTTATAAAAACTTTCTTTGATTATTTCAAAAAGAAGTATCTATGATGTGAGTTATAGATACTTCTTTTGTACTTTAATACAATAAATTATTGACATTTTTCATGTTTTTGTTTAAAATAATATGGATTATAAATAGAGAAAGTGGAGGCAGGAAGATGGATAACAGAAAAGTAAAGTTAGACGAACATTCTAACCTTTTAAGATTAGAAGAACATATATATCACTTGGTGGATGTAGATAAGCCAAATACATTTAGAAATCTTTTTCCATATACAGAGGTACCAAAGATTGCATTTAACGATAGAATAGTGCCACATTGTATGCCGGAAAATATATGGATTACAGATACAACTTTTAGAGATGGTCAGCAGTCAAGAGCACCATACTCAGCAGAGCAGATTTTAAAGTTATATGATTATTTCCATGAATTAGGTGGTCCTAATGGTATTATCAGAGCATCGGAGTTCTTCTTATATAGCAAGAAGGATAGAGATGCTGTGTATAAGTGTATGGAAAGAGGTTACAAATTCCCAGAGGTTACTAGCTGGATTCGTGCTAGCAAGAAGGATTTTGAGCTTGTAAAGGATATTGGTATCAAGGAAACAGGTATTTTAGTAAGCTGTTCAGATTACCATATTTTCTACAAGATGAAGATGACAAGAAGAGAGTGTATGGAGCACTACTTAAGCGTTATCAGAGAGTGTCTTGAAACAGGTGTTGCACCAAGATGTCATCTTGAAGATATCACTCGTTCAGATATTCATGGATTTGTTATTCCATTTTGTATCGAACTTATGAAGCTTCAGGAAGAGTATGGTATTCCTGTTAAGATTCGTGCGTGTGATACTATGGGATACGGTGTAAACTTCTCAGGAGCAGTTATTCCACGTTCAGTACAGGGTATTATCTATGGATTAAGAGAGCATGGTGGCGTTCCAAGTGAACAGATTGAATGGCATGGTCACAATGATTTCTATAAGGCAGTTACAAACTCTACAACAGCTTGGCTTTATGGAGCTAGTGGCGTAAACTGTTCATTATTCGGTATCGGTGAAAGAACAGGTAACACACCACTTGAGGCTATGGTATTTGAGTACGCTCAGCTTAAGGGTACATTAGATGGTATGAAGCCAGAGGTTATTACAGAGATGGCAGAGTACTACGAGAAGGAGATTGGATATGATATCCATTCAAGAACACCATTTGTAGGTTCTGCATTTAATGTAACAAGAGCAGGTATTCACGCAGACGGATTATTAAAGAATGAAGAAATCTACAATATCTTCGATACAGAGAAGATTCTTAATAGACCAGTATTAGTTGCTGTGTCTAACACATCTGGTCTTGCAGGTATCGCGCATTGGATTAATACATACTTTAAGCTTAAGGATGACAAGAAGGTAGATAAGCAGTCAGACCTTGTTAAGGATGTAAAGACATGGGTAGATGCAGAGTATGAGACAGGAAGAGTAACTGTTATAACAGATGACGAATTACTTGAAGTAATTAACAATACATGTTCTAAGTTAGGAATAACATTAGGCGAATAAGATGAAGCGCACCAAATTTGGTGCGCTTTTCCTATTATAATACATAGAAGATGCATTGATAAATATTTGACAAGCAAGTTAATTCGGCTTATAATTAAAGAAGATATGTAGTTTCGGATTTGTAGGGAGGATGTTATGTCAGAGAGTAAAATTTCCAATGCGGTTATTAGAAGATTACCGAGATATTATAGACATCTTGGAGAACTTATAGAGATGGGTGTGGAGCGAATTTCGTCTAATGAATTAAGCATGCGTATGAAGGTGACTGCGTCGCAGATTAGACAGGATTTAAATAATTTTGGTGGCTTTGGCCAGCAGGGATACGGTTATAATGTTAAACATCTGTATGTAGAGATAGGTAAGATACTTGGATTAGATAAGAAGCATTCTCTCGTAATAATCGGTGCTGGTAACTTGGGTAGAGCCATTGCCAATTATGGGAATTTTGAGAAGCGAGGCTTTATTATAGAGGGCATATTTGATATAAATCCAAAGCTTACAGGTTCTACTATAAGAGGTATAGAGGTAAGAAACTTAGAGGAGATAGAAGAATTTGCTAAGGAGCATGAGATAGATATAGTTGCACTTACTATTCCAAAGGCACAGGCTATTAATGTGGCTGAGAGATTAGCTAGATTGGGAGTAAAGGCATTTTGGAATTTTGCTCATACAGATTTGAATGTTCCAGATAATGTTATAGTAGAGAGCGTGCATTTATCAGAGAGCCTTATGAGAATATCGTATATGTTAGAGAACGGTTCATCATTAGATTAAGGAGGGGCCTATGCATAAGAAAAAAGATTATGAAGAATATATAGAATTAGAAGATATATTAGAACAATTGAAAATGTGCAAGATACCGGCTTTGACTCTTGATATAAGATGGCAGTCGATATTTAATACAGAGGATAAATCATCGAAGATTGCGAAGCTTGAAAAGAAGGTAAATGAAGCCCTAAAAAGTCGAGGACGAATAACCACAGATAGAAAAGATCTTATCAAGCTAAAGAAGCAATTGATGAATGAAATCGTAAGAAATATGAATTCTCCTGAGAATAGCAGGGCAGATAAGAAGATTCGTAAGAGTAAGGAATTGATAGAAGAGATTAATAATAAGCTAATCTTACTCGAGGATGAGGAACTGGATTTGCCAGGCAAATTTGAGGAGGCTAATGCTGAGCTTGCACTTGAGTCTATGAAGGAAATATTTGATAAATACGAAGAGAATCAAGAAGATATAGAGACTTTAGAAGAGTGGATTGAAGAAACTAGAGAAGAGTTAAAGAAGAGAGTGGCATTGTTACATCTGAAAAAAGAAGATAATGAGAGAATGGATAAGTACTTATCTGATTTGATAGATAGTGATATTATAAGACAATATAAGAAGTATAGAGATTTAGATGATTAATACATATATCTATTGAAATTGTTGGCAATAAAACAGATAGGAGGTTAAAAGATGATTATAGGTATTGGAAATGATTTGGTAGCGGTAGAGAGAGTTGCTAAAGCGTGTGAGAAGGAAGGTTTTTTGAAACGTACATTTACTGATAAAGAGATAGAGGTATTTAGAAATAAACCACAGTCTCTAGCAGGTAATTTTGCAGTTAAGGAAGCAATATCTAAATGTTTTGGTACAGGTTTTAGAGGTTTTGAACTTACGGATATAGAAGTTCTTCGTGATGACAATGGTAAGCCATACGTAAACCTATACAATGGTGCTAAGTATATTTATGACAGATTTTACGGAAAGAAGATATTTGTGTCTATATCAAATACAGAAGAATATGCCATGGCTATGGCGGTATTTGAAGGCGACGAAGAGTAGGGAGGCAGAATGGATAGAATATTAACTGGACAGGGTATGAAAATTGTAGACAATTATACTATAGGCGAGGTTGGTATTCCTTCTATGGTGCTAATGGAGAGAGCAGCTCTAAGTATGACAGAGTATATCAAAAATGTTATATCTAGAGATAAAAGAGTGCTTTGTATTTGTGGTACTGGCAATAATGGAGCAGATGCCATAGCAGTAGCTAGACAGTTGGTTTGTGCTGGATATATGGCAGATATTTTAATAGTTGGAAATGAAGAAAGAGGTAGCGAGGATTTTTTTGCTCAGAAGTCCATAGCTACTAAGTGTAATGTTGAATTTTTAGATAATGTAACCACAAGAGAAAGCGTTGCATATAATGAAGTATGTAAAAAGATACAAAAGGAATATGATTTTATAGTAGATGGAATATTTGGTATTGGTCTTTCTAGAGAAATTGAAGGTGTAGTAAAGGATTTGATACTATATATTAATTCTATTACAGCAAAAACTAATAAAAACGGCAATGTATTAAAGGTTGCGGCAGTTGATATTCCATCAGGATTAAATAGTAGCACAGGACAGATTATGGGATGTGCAATTAAAGCTGATTATACGATTACTTTTGGTGCTAGAAAAGCAGGAATGTATCTTTGTAATGGCAAGGATGTATGTGGTCAGATTGTGGTAAGGGATATAGGATTTCCTGATTTTGCTTATGAAAGCGCCTTGACTAATTTGCAAAGCTATTCAGTCATAGAAGATGAAGATTTACGAGAATATTTTCCAAGGAAAGCACATTCAAATAAGGGTACTTACGGTAAAGTGCTTGTGATTGCAGGCTCCGAGAATATGTATGGAGCGGCATATTTATCATCTATGGCAGCATTTAAGGTGGGTGCTGGATTAGTAAAAATCGTAACTCATAAGGATAATAGAGAGCTTATCTATAGCAAGCTACCAGAGGCTATGATTAGCACTTATGAAGTGGAAAAAGATATAGATAATTTATCTCTTGAAACAGATATTTTATGGGCAGACGCAGTGCTTATAGGACCTGGATTAAGTACATCTATTACAGCTAAGAGACTTTTGGAAAAGACTCTAAATATATGTAGGCAATACAATAAATATTTGGTGATAGACGCAGATGGTTTGAACATTATGTCAGCGGACGATAATCTTTTAAATATGTTATATGAGAAGGTGGTTATTACACCGCATATGGGCGAAGCGTCTAGACTGATGAAAAAGGATATACCTGCTTTATCAAACAATATGGTAGGGATGGCATATGACTTTTCAGATAAACATAATGTTAATATTATATTGAAGGATTCTACAACTGTGATTTTGGGTATTGAATCTTTGGAAAATAAGTGCAATAATAGAGTTTATGTGAATATTAATGGAAATCCTGGAATGGCTACTGCAGGTTCAGGAGATGTGCTAGCAGGTATTGTTGCAGGAATTCTTGCTGGAGGACTGACAAAGGAGCTTGTAGAAGAGAATATGACAAAAGCTATGGCAATGTCTGTATATATTCACAGTGTGGCAGGAGATATGGCAGCTGTAAAGCTAGGTCAGGTATCTATGATAGCTACAGATATTATAGAGATGATTTCTAAAGTGCTTAGCATTTAGTAAATATAGGAGAAAACAAATGGAAAGCATAGATAAATATTATAGAGTATATGCAAGTGTAAATCTTGATAATATATATGCAAATATGAAGGAATTGAAGGATAATACTGCTAATGGCACACAGATGGTTGCAGTAATTAAGACTGACGGATATGGTCATGGAGCTGTGCCTGTTGCAAAAACTATTGATGATTTAGTGGCAGCGTATGCAGTTGCAACAATCGATGAGGCATTAAACCTTCGAAGACATAATATTGATAAGCCTATTTATATTTTAGGCTTTATTTATGAGCATAGAATGAAGGATGCTATCTTAAATGATGTAAGAATGACTGTTTATGATGTGGAGATGGCAAAGCAGATTTCCAAAGAGGCATCCCAGATGAATAAAAACGCATATGTGCATATTAAGATAGATACGGGAATGAGTCGTATTGGCTTTGCTACTACAGATGAAGCGGTGGCTGATATATGTGAAATAGCTAAACTGCCAAATATCGTTATGGAAGGCATATTTACGCATTTTGCAGCTTCAGATTCTGCAGATAAGAAAGCAGCTACTATGCAGCTTGAAAGCTTCAATTCATTTAATGAGAAGCTAGCTAGCAATGGAATCGATATTAAGATAAAGCATTGTTCTAATAGTGCTGGGATAATAGATATGCCTATGGCAAATATGAATGAAGTGAGAGCAGGGATTGCCCTTTATGGAATGTATCCATCAGATGAGGTGAATAAAAGAGCTGTAATGTTAAGACCTGCACTTGAATTGAAGAGTCATGTTATATTTGTAAAGGATGTGCCAGCAGGAGTTGGAGTAAGCTATGGTTCTACATTTATTACTGATAAGCCGATGAAGATAGCTACCATTCCATTGGGATATGGCGATGGATATCCAAGAAATTTATCTAATAAGGGATATGTATTGATAAAAGGTGTAAAATGCAGAATACTTGGAAGAGTATGCATGGATCAGTTTATGGTGGATGTAACTGATTTAGATGTAAAAAAAAGTGATGTGGTAACACTTGTGGGTAAGGATGGAGATGAGTCTATCACTGTGGAAGAGTTAGCAGCACTAGCAGGTACATTTAACTATGAATTTGTATGTAATCTAGGAAAGAGAATTCCAAGAGTATATTATCGTGATAATAAAGTAGTCTCTACTAAAGATTACTATATTGACGAGTATGATTGGAATTAAATAATTTTATAGAGAGTGTATAAATAGAAAATACCCGGAGATAATGACTAATAGCATTATTACATAATTATCAGGGGTGTTGAAAGTGGTTATTAAACGAGGAGATATATATTATGCAGATTTAAGACCTGTCATAGGGTCTGAGCAGGGAGGTATACGACCTGTTTTGATAGTTCAGAATGATACAGGAAACAGGCACAGTCCTACAGTTATCGTGGCTGCGATTACGAGTAAAATGAACAAGGCTAAATTGCCAACTCACATCGAAATCGAAGCTGACAAGTACGATATAGTAAAGGATTCGGTCATACTTTTAGAACAGCTAAGGACTATAGATAAAAAGCGCCTGAAGGATAAGGTGGGGCATCTGGAGGGTGATATCTTAAAAAGAGTAAATGAAGCCTTACTAGTAAGTCTTGAGCTTATATAGGGCAAGGGTAGTTGACTAAATAAGGTTAAATATGGTATATTTTATGAGTTAATGCGAATTTTTTGCGTTAACTCATTTTATCATTTACTAGGAAGGAGAATGATTATATAATGGACAGTAGTCCCATACAAGGATTGATTTTATTTGCAGTATTCATTTTATTGAATTTTATTACTTACTGTTTTGGTGAGGCAAGTCAAAATATAAATGAAGCTGAGTTAAATAATAAGGTACAAGACGGAGATAGGCGAGCTAAGAAGCTTAGCAGAATAGTTGAGAATCCGCGAAGCTTTGTAGTGACTATACAATTTATGGCCACAACATTTGCAGTGATATCAGGTGCATATAATCTAGTGATATTTAGTAAATATAATGTAGCGCTACGGATTTTAGCATTTATCGTTCATATTATGATTCTTGTCATTGTAGGAATCATTATTCCACAGCGAATAGGTAATAGAAAGCCAGATAAATCTGCCCTCGGTCTAGTAAATATTGTAAATGTGTTAATGATAATCTGTAAGCCATTTACATTTATAATAGTGATAATTTCTAGTGTGATTTTGAAGCTTATAGGAATTGACTATAGGGAAGAGAATGATAGTGTTACTGAAGAAGAGATAATCTCTATAGTAAATGAAGGTCAGGAGCAAGGCATTTTGGAAGAGCAGGAAGCTGAGATGATTTCCAATATTATGGAAATGGACGAAAAAGATGCTGAGAACATTATGACTCACAGAAAAAATGTAATTGCTATAGATTGTGATTGGACATTAGCTGATACGGTTGAGTTTATCATTAATGAGAATAATTCAAGATTCCCGGTTTATGAAGGTGATATCGACAATGTAATAGGTATAATGCATTTTAGAGATGCATTTACTACATACAATAAGATAGAAGATAAGAATATAAAGGTAAAGGATTTGCCAGATATTTTGAGAGAACCGGTATTTATTCCAGAGACTAAAAATATTGATTCATTGTTTGATGAGATGCAAAAGGCTAAAAATCATATGTGCATTGTCATAGATGAGTACGGTCAGATGGCTGGAATCGTCACAATGGAGGATATCTTGGAAGAAATCGTTGGAAATATTATGGATGAGTATGATGAAGAGGATGATAGCATTATAAAAGAGTCTGAAGATACTTATCTCATAAAGGGTATGACACCACTTTCGGCCATAGAGGATGTAGTGGGAGTTTCCTTTGCTGATGAGGAATTTGAAACTTTAAATGGATACTTGATAAGTAAATTAGAGAGGATTCCAGATGAAGAAGAGGATGATGCGATTATTATCGACACGGATAAAGGTCAGTTTAAAGTATTGTCAGTTGAAGGCAATATGATTGCAGAGGTAAGACTTATAATGCTTAAGGAAGAAACTGAAGAAGTGGAAGATGATAATTAATATATTACGTAAATCCATATAACATGGTGAAATTAAATAAAAAAGAGGGTCATAGTTACCTAAAATAAAATATAAGTATGAGGAGAAAAGAGATATGTCAGGACATTCAAAATTTGCCAATATTAAGCACAAGAAGGAAAAAAATGATGCAGCAAAGGGAAAGATTTTCACAATCATTGGTCGTGAAATCGCAGTAGCAGTAAAGGAAGGCGGTCCAGACCCTGCTAACAACTCAAAGCTTGCAGCTGTTATCGCAAAGGCTAAGTCAAACAACATGCCAAATGATACAATTGAAAGAGGTATCAAGAAGGCTGCTGGTGATGCTAATGCAGTTAATTACGAAGTAGTTACATACGAAGGCTACGGCCCTAACGGAACAGCTATTATCGTAGATGCACTTACAGATAACAGAAATAGAACAGCATCAAACGTAAGAAATGCATTCACAAAGGGTGGCGGAAATGTAGGTACAACAGGTTGTGTATCTTATATGTTTGATAAGAAGGGCCAGATTATCATCGATAAGGAAGAGTGTGATATGGATGCAGACACAGTTATGATGATAGCACTTGATGCAGGCGCAGAAGATTTCGCAGAGGAAGAGGATAGCTTCGAAATCCTCACAGCTCCAGATGACTGTGAGACAGTACGTCAGGCACTTGAAAAAGAAGGCATCAAGATGGCACAGGCAGAAGTTACAATGATTCCACAGAATTATGTAGAACTAACAAGCGATGATGATATCAAGAAGATTAATAGAATATTAGATTTACTCGATGAGGACGATGATGTCCAGGCAGTTTATCACAACTGGGATGAGTAGCAAACAATGAAAGCAAACCGGAGTTCCTAAGGACTCCGGTTTATTTTCATTTTTGCTACTCATCCCACGATAAACTTGTCTACTCAGCGAAGCTGAGGGGCACCGATAGGTGCTAGCGCGAAGCGAAAGACAAGTTTAGAGTCGGCATAGTAAGGAAGAATTTGACGCACCACACGAAGTGTGGTGGTACTCCGAAGGAGTATGTGCTATGCACACGTCAAATTCTGAGTCGGGACGAGCGTGGTGGGAAATCTATCTCTACCTAAAAGCTGAAGAAATCTTAAAAGGTAAGAGAAAATGAGTCCACGAGGAAGTTTTATCTCTGCCTAAAAGCAAAAAAATCTTAAAAGGTAAGAGAAAATGAGTCCACGAGGAAGTTTTATCTCTACCTAAAAGCTGAAAAAATCTTAAAAGGTAAGAGAAAATGAGTCCACGAGGAAGTTTTATCTCTACCTAAAAGCTGAAAAAATCTTAAAAGGTAAGAGAAAATG
>JBGVNF010000007.1:0-4437 GCA_045125245.1 Lachnospiraceae bacterium | reverse complement strand
GTTGCAGAATTTGTCAAAGAAGTGGACAAATATGAGGGATTATTGGAAACTATGTTAGGTATTGAGGGATTAGTTTGTGGTCGTGGTATTCATGCTTGTGGAGTCATTGTTTCAGATGATTTAATTAAACATACTGCTGTTATGAGAGCGCCAAACGGTGAGTTAATTACACAATATGACTTAGGAGATTGTGAGTATAGTGGACTAATTAAAATGGACTACTTAAACACTAAGACGCTCGGTATGATGCAATTAACATTTGAAAACTTGATTGAACAAGGTAAGATTGAGTGGCAAGGTTCATTACGTAAAACATACAACAAATATTTACACCCTGATGTATTGAACTACAATAACCCCGATTATTTTGAGAAACTTAATAACCACGAACTAATTAGTGTATTTCAGTTTGAGTCTGGTCAAGGTTTAAAAGCATTAAACACAATTAAACCTCATACACTATTAGAGTTAGCGGCAGCAAATACTCTCATGCGTTTACAGGCAGAGGGAGAACAACCAATGGATAGATATGTACGTATTAAGAATAATCCTATTGAGTTTGAAGAAGAAATGGTTGCTTACGGACTTAATGACGAAGAACGAAGTATTTTACATGAACATTTAGATAGTGAATATGGAACGTGTTCGTCACAAGAGAAGTTAATGTTAATCAGTATGGATAAACGTATTAGTGGATTTGGTGTAAAAGAAGCCAACATTTTACGTAAAGCGATTGCTAAGAAGAAAGCAAACGTACTGAGTCAAGCGTTAGATTTATTCTATGATTTTGGAGAAAAACATGGTACACGTAAACTCTTATTGGATTATATTTGGAACGTACAATTTGCCATGCAATTTGGATATGCTTTCTCTCAATTACACACTGATGGATATAGTTTAATTGCCATTCAACAACTAGAATTAATTACATCATATCCTAAGATTTATTGGGAAACCTCAGTATTGCAAGTAGAGGCAGGAGTTATTGAAGTGGAGTCAGTGAGTGAAGATGAAGAGGGTAGAGAGAAAACAACTAACTATGGTAAGTTAGGTGGGGCGATTGCTACACTACAAAAACAAGGTGTTAAGATTAACTTGCCCGATATTAATAAAGCAGATAAAGGATTTATTGCAGATGAAGAAACAGGGGCAATCCTTTACGGATTAAAAGCAATTTCTTCAATAAATAATAAAACTGCTGACATAATTATTGGAAACCGCCCATATACTTCAATGAGGGATTTTCATGATAGACTACACCTAACTAAACAAGTGATAACTCTTAAAGATGGGAAAACTCAAAACAAGGCTCTTATTTCAAAAGAACAAATGTTTAACTTAATTAAAGCTGGATGTTTTGACAATTTAGAACCTAATAAAACACGTTTAGACTTATTAGAAGAGTACATACATTTAGAATACCCCGATAAAAAGAATTTGACTACTGCCAACATTGATAGTCTATTAGATAGAGGATTAATACCTGATGAATATAGTGAAAGTTTAAGATATTATCACTTTAGAAACTATTTACGTGAAGGCGTTAAAGTCAATGATGGTGAGTTACCACAACAACAAGACGATAGTATGTATAGAGCAATCAAGTCTAAAAAGTGGTACTTATTAGATGGAGTAGATGAAGCCGATACACAAGAGATTGTTGAAACGTTTTTTGAAATGTTTCCACAACTTCAAGAGGGAAAACACTGGTATTACAATGAGGATGAAAACTACTTTATGAACGCAATTTGGGTTGAGTGTGGAGCAACAAGTAAAGGCTCATTTGAAGCACTGTATAAGGCAAATACAAGCGATTTGACACGTTTTATGCGTTCAGACGAGTTATTGGAAGCCTACAACTTTTCGTTGTTTACAGAGCGAAAGAATGAGTATATACCAGGTTCTATTTCTTCATGGGAAATGGAAACTTGTTGCTACTATTACCACGAACATGAACTTGCACACCTAGATAGAAAGTATTATAATATAAGTAACTTCTTTGAAATGTCAGAAGAACCTGAGATTGTCGATTATTGGGAGAAAATTGATAAACAAACTGGTGAAGTAATTAAAATTCCTAAATTTAAAATTCATCAGATTTGTGGAGTAGTACTTGATAGAAACACTAATAAACATATTGTAACATTATTAACTGAGTATGGAGTTGTAGAATGTAAATATCAAAAAGGACAGTTTACATTCTATGATAAACGATTGTCAATGATTAATGAAGAAACAGGCGATAAAAAGATAGTAGAAAATAGTTGGTTCAAACGAGGTAACTTATTGTTTATAAGAGGAATTAGAAATGGCGACCAATTTAAAGTAAAAACTTATAAGAATACTGTTTATAGTCATTCTACTGCTATGATTGAAAAAGTATATGATGATGGTATTTGTTTAACAAGGGATGAAAGAACACAAATTGAATAGAACAGGGGTTGAAAATAATCCCTGTTTCTAATATAATATAAGTGTAACACAAAGACAAAACAAAGAGAGGAAAATGTATATGGAAAACAATACAAGAGTGCAAATGCCGAACCCTTTTATGGAGCCTCAACTAAATGACATTGTTAGTGTTATTGAAACTAGAAATATTAATTTTGCTAAAGCATTTGGCAGAGATTATTGTTTAGAGATTATTGATTTACTTAAAAAACTAGAGTCGTATGATAGATTAATGAAAACACGAAAAGAAGATTTGTATGTTCGTATTACAATTTGTTCTGAGGGTGGAAGTATTTTAGCACTATTTGCTTTACTTGAACAAATTGAACATATGAAAGAAATTGGTTATACAGTACATACTCATAGTAATTTTGCAGCAAGTTGTGGTTTTATTCTTCATTGTAGTGGAAACTATAAAACTTGTAGTGAGTTTGCAACATTATTAAACCACCAAGGTTCAAGCATGGCAATGGGAACTGTAATGGAAATGAGAACTTCATTACAATTCACTGAAATGTTAGAAGATAAAATTAATGATTATTTACGTAAAAACACACGTATGACAGAAGATGAAATTTTACGACCAAAACGAACTAACTTAGATATTTGGTATAACGCAGAACAAGCTATGGAAATTGGTGTTGTTGATGAAATTATTAACTTATAGAGAGTAATAAAATTTACTCTCTAGGGTTGAAAAACAAAAAGATTTCTAATATAATATAAATGTAAACAACAAGAGATACTTAAAAATAAAAAAATAACTTAACTTAAAGGAGAATGGTAATTATGTTAAACGCAAACTCTAAAATGGTTGAATTTAATGGTGTAGTAGTTGTTATTCGTGGTGAAGAAGTAAACTTAGGTGAATTAACTTATAATGAATTTTCAGAATTAATGAATAATTTAGAAGATGATGAAATTCAAGAAGTGTTAGACCAAATTGTTGAGGCAGTTGGTGAAGAAGGCTTCATGAAATTCATTATGAACTTACAGGCTTTAGTTGAAGAAGAATTAGGTGAAGAGTTAGCAGAAGATGAACGTATTCATGTTCAAGAACGACCACAAGCCCCTAAAGAACGTGAACCACAAAAACCTCAAGGAAAACAACAACCAGTGATTTTAGACCCAATTAAATTTGTTGATATGAATGGATATTTCGCATTAAACCCTGAATTAGTAGCAGAGGGAATTGACGAAGTAAGTGCGCAAGTCGGAAAATACATGGCGTTCGTAAATGCCGGTTTAACTAACGAACAAGCATACGAGCTTATTACGATTGAAGCTAAACGTGCGCATGAATTAGCCATGGCAGACAAACAATTAGAGTTAGAGCAAATTAAAGCTGAAACTCAATTACGTGGTGCAAGTATTAAACAAATCCTAAACCGATAAGGTTTAGGATTACCACTAATTAAAAGGAGTGATACCAATGAATTACGTATTCGTTTTGGTGTTAAAGGAAAAAGTGTTAGACGCAGAACAAATCATTTTAACTGCGGTTGACTCAAGTGATTTATTACCAATGTATGAATATGCTGAAATTTATGCCTCAGACAATGTTGATTTATTGTGTAAGACGTATCACAATGGCGAACTGATGGAAATCAGTATTTATGACAAAGACATAGCAGATTTTGAAAAAATAGTTGAATTTGAGTAGATGAAAGTCTACTCTTTTTTATTTTTCTAGGGTTGAAAAATCTTATCTTTCATAATATAATATATCTGAAAGGAGTGATTGTGTGTATACATTGAGAGTGAGATTTGTACGGAGATTTTATCCTAAACGTAAACCTCGACCTGACGATTGGCAAGTTGTGAGAGTTGAAGTTGAGGAACAGTTAGACAGAGAACCTCGATTACCTCAAGAGATTACTCTTGTAGGAGAAATGTTATGTATGGATGAAAGTGCGACATACGAAGTTGTAACAGAGAAAACAATGCACGAAAAATATGGAGAAAACTATGAAGTAAAGTCTATGA
>JBGVNF010000006.1:0-8616 GCA_045125245.1 Lachnospiraceae bacterium | reverse complement strand
TAAATCTCTAGCAATGGTTCTAAAAGAGTCTCCATTATTTAATCCTTGTTCGATGCGTATTCTTCCAGATAAATCTATATGTTTTTGATTGCCTTTAGGTCGATTTTCATTCATAATAACCTCACTTTCTGCACAGGCAGGCAATCAACCGCCTTGATATTGTACAAAAAATGAAGACAAAAATCTATGCAAGAGTTAATTCTACAGGCATAGAATTAACTCTTTCCAGGTAGAATTTAAAAATTCATTTAACCCTTAAGAAAGCTGATGGTGATAAGGGGGCAAATGCTAGAGCGGCAGTTCGACTTCTTGAGAAATATAGGAATGAAGGAAATCTTTTAAAAGGAATAAAGCTGGAAAGTGGAGGAAGCATAAGAATAGAAAAAAATTACAGGAATGTGGAACTTCCTGAGGATTTACCTGAGGATAAATCTGATAATCGTATATTAAAAGTGTGTAAAGGTTTGAAAGAGGACAATAAAAGTGCATATGTCTGTCTTGTGACAAAGGATCTTGTTTTACGTCTCAAAGCGCAGATTATAGGCCTGAATGCAGAAGATTATACAACAGAGCAGATACGGGCAGATGATGCAAATTATAGTGGACGTTCTGAGGTATATATACCAGATACCTTAATAAAGGAATTTAAGAAAAAGGGTATTGATTATAAAAAAGTTTATCGGACAGATGATGAGGGAAATGCGATTCCGGTGGAGCTTACAGAGAACGAATTTATTATTTTGAAGTCAGATACGTCAACGCGCAAAACCCTTCTCGGAAGAGTAGAGGGCAAGAAAATTGTACCTTTGGTATATAAGAAGAGTTGTCCATATGGTATATCACCAAGGAATGTCGGACAGTATTTTATGCAGGAGGCACTGATGACGGATGCAGAACGTGCTCCACTTGTAATTATTCAGGGTATGGCAGGAACAGCAAAGACATTTTATTCTTTGGCAGTTGGTCTCGATAAAGTTTATAACATGCAATCAAATGAGTATAGAAGAATTATTGTCTGTAGACCAAATGCACAGTTTGATGATGATATTGGATTCTTACCGGGAGATGAAAAAGAAAAAATTGCTCCGCTTATGCGTCCAATCATAGATAATTTGGAGCAAATTCTGGATTCTGATTCAGAGAAGAGATATGAGGATGAGGCTGAATTATCGGATAAAATTGAGGAAGTTTTTGAGAGAGGAATAATACAGACAGAGGCACTTAACTTTATCAGAGGAAGATCAATCGTAAAGACATATCTTATTATAGACGAGGCACAGAACATGACTCCAAATCAAGTAAAAGGAATTATTACAAGAGCAGGAAAGGGCACTAAAATAATTCTCCTTGGAGACCCGAAGCAGATAGATAAGCCTTTTTTAGATGAAAAAACAAACGGACTTAGCTATGCGGCAAAATATATGAAAGGAAGTCCATATTGCTGGCAAATAACATTATCGGCAGACGAATGTGAGAGATCGGAACTGGCGATGGATGCGGTTAAAAGATTGTAGGCTTTGCAATTTTTTTTCTAGTATTTTACAGATGTGTGCTTATAATTTTTACATTTCATTGCTAGAATCCTTCTATGAGATTTTTTAAAGGAGTTTTACATTAATGAATAAGTCATTGAATAAATATTTGCACGTCTTAATTTTTATTTTACCTGCATTAATTCCACTTTGGGTTTTTTGGATATATCCTATTTTTCGAACTGTATGGATTAGTTTCACTGATTGGGATTATATGACGCCAGAATATAATTTTGTATTTTTAAAAAATTACATATCATTATTTAAAGATACGAGATTTTATGATGCACTATTTAATACATTAATTTTTACAATAGGAACATTATTTCCAACCATAATTATAGGATTGGGACTTGCAGTATTTTTGCAAACCCCATTTCGAGGAAATGGAATAATTAAATTTATTATTTTTTCACCATGGATAACACCAACTGTTGCAATTTCAATAGTTTGGACGTGGATTTTTCAGCCAAACGATGGATTGGCAAACATGGTACTATCATGGTTTGGACTTCCAGCTTTGAAATGGATAAGCAGCTCTGAAACAGCAATGCTGTCAGTAATTATTGTAACTGTCTGGAAAAGTATCGGATATGCAATGATATTTTATTTATCAGCCTTAGAAAAAGTTCCAGAAGAATTATATGAGGCTTGTGCATTAGACGGAGGTGGAAAGTGGAGTAAATTTTTCTACATTACCATACCATGTATATCCCCGACGACATTTTTCCTGATGATAGTGACAATGATAAATTCCCTTCAGGCATATGATCAGATTCAGATACTTACTCAGGGAGGTCCGAGTGGTAGTACGAGAACTCTGCTATATATGTATTATCAGTTGGGATTTCAGGAATTTAAAATGGGACAGGCAACTGCTATTGCAGTGGTAATGATAATTATTACGGTTATATTATCAACAATACAATTTAATGTCTCAAAAAAATGGGTTAACTACTAGGAGAAAACAATGGTAAAGAAAATAACATTACGGGACAGAATAGACACAGTAATTAAGTGGTTTATTTTACTAATATCGTGTTTAATAACAGCATTTCCATTTGTATGGATGATTATAAGTGCGCTCAAGACTAAGGAAGAGATAATGAATACAAGTATATTTTTTCCAGGGAATCCTCAGTGGGGGAATATTATAAGTATATTATTTGAGTCGCCGATTCCAAAGTACATATTTAATAGCCTGTTCTTATCAATAATAATTGTTGCAATTCAGGTGATAACCGGAGCTTTATTAGCATACGCACTTGTATATATGAATTTTAAAGGGCAGAAATTATTATTTGCGATTATTATGGCAACATACATGCTCCCAGTAGCTGCAACATATATACCAAGCTATATTATTTTGGCACATAGTGGATTGTTAAACACTTTTACTGGACTAATTATCTCAAGTACAGTAAGTATTTTTGGAATATTTTTGCTAAGACAGGCATTCATGCAGGTACCAGACGGAATGATAGAGGCTGCAAAAATAGATGGTGCATCTAACATTAAAGTCCTCATCCATGTGGTATTTCCAATGACAAAGTCGTCTTTTATTACATTTGGATTGATGAGCTTCATTTCAACATATAATAACTATATGTGGCCTTCTTTGATTACCAATGATTCATCAAAATATATGGTATCACAAGGCTTGCGAAGCTTTTTTATAGAGGGCGGGGCCTACGGAACAGAGTGGGCACTTGTTATGGCCGCAAGTACAGTGATTGTTCTGCCGCTTTTAGTATTATTTGCATTTTCGCAGAAATGGTTTATCAATGGAATTGGTGGAGACACCGGAATGAAAGGATAGAAGAGGAAAAGAAAATGAGAAAAAAAGTAGTAAGTTTATTGTTAGCAGGTACAATGCTTGCAACAATGATAAGTGGATGTGGCAGTACAGATAGTGGAAAGAACGAAACAGGTACTTCAGAGTCAAAAAATCAAACAGCTAATGCTAATGAATCAGGTGAAAAAACAGAAATAGAATTTTGGTATTCAGGCGGAAAAACAGCTGTAGGAGTTGTGCAGGAAATTGTAGATACATATAATGCGTCACAGGATAAATACGTAGTTACAACTGTAACACAGGCTGATTATGCCGAAACATATGAGAAACTGCAGGCCGGAATTGCAGGCGGGGTTGCACCGGACTTGGTATTACTTGACAAAGGTTCTGCGAGAAGTTTGTCAGATAAACAGCTGGTAGTAGATTTATCAGCAATGATGGCTGAGGATAGCGAATTTGAAGAGTCTGATTATGTAAGTGCCTTTTTTGAGCAGGTAAAAGATGGGTCAGGTAAGGTATTTGGAATCCCTGCCTATGGTACAACACAGGTATTATATTACAATATTGCAGCTTTTGAGGAAGCTGGAGTAGATCCTGCAAGTATAAAAACATGGCAGGATTTAGGCGAAGCTGCTAAAAAAATTACAGAAGGTGGAAAATATACATATGGATGGGAGCCAATGTGGGGACCAGACAATTTAATTGATGCTGCATTTTCAAATGGCGCAACAATTTTTAGCGAAGATGGAAAGACGGTTAATATTAATTCTCCAGAATGGGTAGAAGTATGGGAGGCATTTAGAAACTGGATTCATACGGATAAGACAATGGCAATTCACTCAGGTGGACAAGGATGGGAGTATTGGTACAATACAATCGATGATGTATTAGCAAATACCGCAGGTGGATACACCGGTTCTTCAGGAGATCAGGCAGACCTTGATTTTTCTATTGTTGGAGCAATCGAACAGCCGGCATGGAAAGATACAACATCATCTTCTCCAATGGCAGTCGCACTTACAATGAGTGCCGTAGCAGCTTCTTCTGAAGAAGAACAGGCTGGAGCATATGATTTTATGAAATATTTTACAAATGTTGAGAATCAGGCAAAATGGTCTATGTCAACAGGATATGTACCAGTAAATTTGAACGTTATGGATGATGCTTCATATAAAGCATATACTGAGGAAAATCCACAGGCACTTGTACCATTTAATCAGGCATCACATGGTTCTGTATATCCATACGATCCTACAAATGGAGCAATTTATGATGCTTTAAAAATAGCTGCAGATAAGGTTGAAATAGATGGAGTTTCTGCGCAGGAAGCGTTAGATGAAGCACAGAAAACAGCGCAGGCTGCTCTGGATGAGGCATTAGGAAATTAATGAATTACACATTTGATTTTTTAATTAGTAGTGATGTAGACACAGTGCAAACGGCATTTTTTGAAGTGCCGATTGCCTGTGATGCAATAAAAATTGAACATAATCTGGAGATTCCATTATCGTTACTAGTGGTAATGGAGATAGTAGATTCACAGGGAAGAGTTAGACTTCAGAAACAATTGGGCTATAGCGATAAGCTAATAGGTATTGGAAAGAAAAACAAGGATACAACGATTGGTGGAATTCCCGGAATAATTGAGAATGGAAATTGGAGTATAAAAATTTTTCTTTTTACAGAATATGTGCAAAAGTATATAAAGGATGAACAAATCAATTTTTCAGTTAACATATTTGAATCTAACGAAGAGATAAAAGAACATCTGGGTGAAGATGTATGGGTAGATAAAGATTTTGAATATTCTAAATATGACAACAATAAAATCATTAATATGAGAAAGAAATGGTATAAAGGTGATTTTCATGCTCATACAAGACTTTCCGATGGCAAAGAGTTGCCTGAGGGTGTATTAGAAAAAGCCTATTTGATGAATTTAGACTTTTATACTGCAACTGAGCATAATTTATTGCATACGGGATGGCCAAAAAGTAATTTGTTAGTGTTGCCGGGAACAGAAATTACAACAACGGTTGGGCATGCAAATTTGTTTGGAATAAGTAAACGGCCAGATTTTATGGAGTCAGTATTGCAAGAGAGAGATAAGTCAGTGATTAAAGCACTTATGATTGTTGTTGCCAAAGAATGCAAATTGAAGAATTGGTTATTCAGTATCAACCACCCTTTTCTCTCTACATGGAAATGGGAGATTGATGAATTGCCTTTAGAGTACCTTACATGTTTGGAAATAATCAATGATCCAACATACGAATGTGTGGAAGGTGAATTTGCAGCAGAAGCAAATCAATTAGCTGTAAAACTATCTGATTTACTGTGGGAGGATGGTTATAGAATTTGTGCAATCGGTGGAAGTGATTCACATAATCTCCTGGATGAAAGATATCAAAATGCTAAGGAGCCATCAATTGCCGGAGACCCGGCGACATGGCTTTTTATGGATGGTTTATCAGCTGATAATTGTTATACAGCTTTAAAGTCATGCAAAAGTTGTGTGACAAGGCATATAGAGATGTTTGAGTTAGAAATAAAAGCTGGAGACAATAAAATAGCTGCAGGTGAAATAATTGATAATTGTGTAAATACAATAATCTGGAATATAGAATTACAATCTAAAAGGAAGAAACCAGAATTATTTGTATTAATTAACGGAGTCAGGACATCCCTTGAATTGCGAAATGAGGATATGAATACATATAAAGGGCACGGGTGTATTGATTTGCCACGGGACGAATATGTATGTATAAGATTTGGAGCTGAGACTAAAGATAATGAATTTATGTTGTATGTTAATCCAATTACACGAGGAAAAAAAGAACATAATTTTATTACTTTTGGGGATGCAAGGAAGGCAATTGATATATGAGAATAGATGGAATATTATTTGATAAAGATGGAACACTGATCGATTATTATAAGAGTTGGGGAGTTGCTACAGCACCTGTGGCAGACAAGCTTTTAGAGTACTATAACATAGATAAAACAGATGAGAATAGAGAAAAATTAGTTGACGGAATTGATCCGTATGGCGGATTGGCGTATGAGACCTTTTCTATGGTCGCACAAGATTTGATTCCTATAATTTCTGAATTGAATCACGAAATAATAATATCTGAAAGACACTTAGCCCAAAAACTTAAATCGTTTTATCAGAAAGAAATATTGCGATTAGGTGAGAATATCCCTTGCATAGCGGATTTGGCAAAAATAATGGAAGAGTTTTCTAAAAGAAATAAAAAGATAGGTATTGCGACAACAGACACGTATGAGGCTACAAAGCAGACGATGAAAATTCTGTGTGCTGAAAAATATATTTCTAATTATTTTACAGACGAGATGCCGATAGATATGCCTGTAAAACCAGATGGCAAATTGTTAGATATAGTAGCAAAGAATTGGAATACAAAGCCTGAAAATATAGTTGTCGTTGGTGATACTGTTAACGATATGAAGTTTGCACATAATGGGAATGCAATTGCAGTAGGAGTACTATCTGGTGTTGGGACAGAAAAAGATTTAGAAGTCTGTGCAGATTATATTATTCCGTCAATTAAAGAGTTATCTGACCTAATTGACCAAATTGAAAAGGAAAATTAAGTATGGGATATGTGTATTTGGCATTTGCAATCTTAGCTGAAATAATAGGAACAACTCTTCTGAAGATGACAGAGGGCTTTACAAAATTAATACCATCGATTGGGTGTGTAGTAGCATATGTTATATGCTACTTTACTTTTTCTAAATGCATTTCTTATATTAACCTTAATGTCGGATATGCAACGTGGTGTGGTATAGGCATTGTGGCGACTACAATAATAGCAGTAGTTCTTTTCAAAGAACAAATTTCATTGCTTGGAATCATTGGAATAATATTAATAATAATTGGGAGTATTTTTGTTAATCTATTTGGATAGTAAAAAAATGCAGTGAGTGTATTATATTTCTTTATTAATAATAAAGTAACCTTAATCCGTGAAACTTGATAACCTTATTTCGGGCGTATACCCTATAAATACTGGGTGTAACACGGTTTCATTTCAAGTTTTTGTTTTCACCCAATGGGTGAAGATAAAAACACATGAAATCCTTATATTTTTCAATGTTTTTCGTACCTCATATAGTATAATACAAGTAACAATATATGAGGTGGATACTTATGAAAAAACTCGTAATCGAATTTTCCAATGAAAGACTAATTACTCCCAGCGGATTATCTCTTGTGGGACAGCTGCTTGGCAAAAGTAACTTCATTAAGAAGTGCAATAACATGAAAGTTGATGGCAAACGTTCCCAGAGCCAAATCAAAAATGGAGATATTCTTCTTTCTTATATAGGACTTCTTTGTCAGGGCAAGACTTCTTATGATTCTATCAATGAGATGTCTGATGATCCTGAGTATTACAGGCTTGCTCTTGGTATCATAAGGGCGATTCCATCTGCCGAGACCTTACGTCAGCGTATGGATGACATAGGCTCTTCATTAAGAAAAGAAATCCTGAATGCAAATGTTGACATGTTTAATACCTTCAATGTCCAGCCTTCAGCATTAGAGTCTGGGTTAGTACCTTTAGATCTTGATGTCACTCCTATGGATAATTCAAAAACTCATAAGGAAGGAGTTGCACATACCTACAAAGGGTTTGATGGTTATGCACCAATGATGGCATACATTGGCACAGAGGGTTTTCTTGCCAATACAGAGCTGCGCGAAGGAAGTCAGCATTGCTAGTGTAATACACCTGCATTTTTAAAGCAAACACTTAGGCTCGGACATCAACTGACAGATAAGCAACTGCTGGTTCGTATGGATGCAGGTAATGATGCTGCTGAAAATCTGGGCATTCTTATCGAAGATGGCTCATGGTTTATTGTAAAAAGAAATCTTCGAAGAGGAGAATCCAAAGAAGATTGGATTTCCAAAGTAAAAGAATGCTGTAAGGACATCCGCAATCCCCGTGAAGGTAAAACTGTTTACATTGGTTCTTCATGGAAAGATGTAGCATATACAGATTCCGAAGGAAAATCCAAAACCATTACCATGCGTATTGTATATGAGGTAATTGAACGCACAACTGATAAAAACGGGCAGTTTCTTCTTGTTCCGGATATTGAGTGCAATACCATATGGACCAATCTGGGCTGGAGCGATGATGATATCATAAATGGTTATCATGCTCAAGGCGAATGCGAACAGTTTCACAGTGAAATCAAGACAGATATGGATGTTGAAAGACTTCCATCCGGCAAATTTGATACAAATGAGCTGGT
>JBGVNF010000005.1:0-215949 GCA_045125245.1 Lachnospiraceae bacterium | reverse complement strand
ATTCCTCGATAGCTCAGCGGTAGAGCATTCGGCTGTTAACCGAAGGGTCGTAGGTTCGAACCCTACTCGGGGAGTTAGATATAGATTATTCTAGTTGAATATTCAACTAGAAGAAGGTAAATTGAAAGAGGGTAAGATATGGATATTATTACGAGAGCTATAGATGCTATGTCACCGAGAAGACCTAGTAAATACAGAGTTATAACATTTCAATCAAAAGAAGTTATCGATATTATTTTGCAGAGTGAGGTTTATTTTGCAGATAAAGATAAACTACGTGAAGGCAGTATTTGTCAAGAAGATATAGATACTTGTAATGGTAAGACACCTATCTGGGTTTTTCAGCATCCTTGTTTTATTAGTACAAATATTGGATATGGTCAATGGTGTGAGATGTTAGAAACATTTCGATGCGAGATGTCAATAGATTCATTAAACGATTTGTACATGATTGAACTTCTTGTTGATAAGCAGCCACCTATGGGTAAAGCACACAATGGTACAAGTCTGGCATGTGTAATTGATTCTATTCATATTGATGATGTTGCTGCTATTTATAGACTAAAGGAGACTGAGCATTGGTACTTTTATGAGGTACAACTTGTGAAGGCTTTTGAAGAAGATATACTGTTCAGAAGTAATATTACATTTACTAAAGAGTTATATAAAAAAGATAAATCTCCAAGAGTCAGGTTATCTAGTTATAAATCAGCAAGTGATTATTATCTTAATTAGGAAATAGAAGATATGTAATGTTAAATTTAACAAAGAAACATAAATAATCTTCTAATATACATAGCCTTCGGGCAAATATTAGTTTGGAGGCTATGTAATATCAAATTAAAAGGAGATTATAGTTATGAGCAGAATTGTAGCAAAACATTCAGGTGGTAGCAGAGGTCCAATTGAATCTTATAAATTAGATGATGGACGTATTGTGTCTCACAGACAGGCATGTGATATGGCTGATAGAGGTGAGATTGAAGGTGTTGCAACATTTACCACAAGAGATAATGGAGTAGGTTTAAGAAGTAATCGTGGGCAAGCTGGTTACTCCTTGTATGACTTACCTGAATTCTAAAACTAAATAGTGGGGAGGTTACAGCCTCCCATACATAGAGGTGTATAGTATGTCCTATTATGGTAGTGGGGATGAGAATACAATTATTACGCATTATGTAAACTCAAATCTTGAAAATGGAATAAAACAAAAGAATCTAGATTTAGTTCTTGATTTGATTGATGAATATATTGAGTTAAAAGAATCAATAATATAACTGTGGAGGAATGATAGCATGAACGAAATTAGTATTAAGAAAGTAGTTGAATCTATTCCAGAATGTAATTACTCTAAAACGAGTATTGACTGTGGTCTAAAATTATTTTCAGAAGCCTATGCCACAAGAAAAGAGTTGATTGAACAATCACTTAAACGAAAGAAATCTTTAGATAGGTTATAATGGGAAGTACACCCTTATAATAAAAATAATATAAACTTAGGAGGTTTAAGTATGTACGAAATTAACAAAGAAAAAGTAGTAAAGCTTAACGTTGGTAATACTGTTAAGACGCAGGAACCTGTACTGTTTAATGTACAAAACACATTGATTACAGGATTATCCGGTTCAGGAGTAATGAAAATTGTTGATAATATTATTATGAATTTGACAGTTGATTACTCACCTGAAGAAGTTGGCATCCAGTACTATAGCTATGATGGATTTGGCATCCCATGGATTAATCCTAATCGTAAATTACCACATATGATTAACCAGACTTATTATGATGTTGACAGAACATGTTCGCATTTGAATTTCTACAGACACGTGTGTAATTGTTTAGCATCACTTGTTATGATGTGTGAAAACTTAGAAGAAGCAGAAGAAGTGATGAATAAGAAGAGACAGAACATTATTGTCTTAAGTATCGAAACAGAGCCGACTCATGAAGTACAGCAGGCAATATCAACACTTATGCAGTTTACACAAAATCATTCGTACAATGTGAGTGTAGTTGCTATTGTGCATAACTGTAACAAACTAGCACAGTGTTTGTCAGATTGTGCAGATTTACGTATTGCAACGAAAGTTGATGATAGTACATCTAAGCAGTTATTTGGACATGTATTAAATACAAGAGATATTAAAGGTGGTTTTGCATGGGTAATGGAATCCAACAATCCATACTTAATGCAATGTGTATCCATACCTTATAAACCAGATACATTATGTAGTAAGATTTGTAAGTTCTTAAGTAATGACAAATCTTACAGTGATGATAAATACTCATTTGTATGGTGTACAGTTGAGTTAGATTATTTAACTGGATTACAGCGTGCATTAACATATTTGACTACATTCAACAAGATGTGTTATGATTCAGAAAATCATAGGAAAATCACCAGCTTAAATATCGAAGAAGCAGATGAATTACTTGTTGAGTATGTCACTAAAAAGTTCAGCTACAGAACTATTGCACCGTTTTAATTAATAATGAGAGGGAACATTAACTCCCTCTCTTATATGAGGTAAATTATATGAAACACTATATTGTTATAGTTGCATCTGATAATAATATAGATAACACTATTGTAATGGATACAATAGGTGTTATGTTTATGTCACAGAGAGTTTTGCAACGAAACTTCCTACATTTGCCTAAGAGAGTTAGGTATAAGAATGAAATAAGCCTCTTAGTAGAATCTAAGGGAGAGACAACTGAATATCAGCAGAAGAGACAAGAGGATATCCTAAAAGAAATTCTTAAGGTGGAACAGGTTATTGTAATAGAAAGCTCTGATGTATTTGGCAATTAAACCTTATTAAAGCAGGAGGATTTATATGTCTAAATTTATTGTAGAACTGGATAATGGTAGTACACTTCAATTCTCAGGAGATAATATCAAAGTAGATTTTGTGAATGGTACTATCATAAATGACGATACACGTTTAGAAGCAACACATGGTACAACAATTAAGAGTATACGTATGTGCAATAAAGACGTAAATCATTTTCTATTTTAAACTCATTAAAAGGAGAGTTATATTATGGACAATAAAGATAATAAAAGTAATAAAGTGACAACCAAGGATAAGGCTCTAGTGTGGTTAATTCTTATCACAGTAGCATTAGCTTCACATTTAGTAACATCAATTATTATATTTGCTATTTGTGACACTAAAGATAGTGAACCTGTTGAGCCTGATATACAGGTGGAGGAAGTTTATGAAGAAGATAAAGATGAAGTACAAGACTTCATTCTTGACTCTTCAATATTACCTCAGGATTATATTCTCACAGTTACATCGGGTAATGATACAATTACATATAATGTAACTGCAGATAAGATTATCTATAAAGAAGATGGTTCTTATGTTATTGAAACATCTCTAGGTAATGAGGTTATTTTTAGAGATGGGATGTGTATTATCCACAGGTGTAATGATTTAATTGAAATCTTTACAGAGTACTCCTTTATATTAAAGGATAATGTTTATACTGTATTAGGCAGAGATGAGGTTACAACTGAATAGGTAGTATTAAGTAGGAAACTACGATATAATAAAATAAATTCATTAAAAGGAGAATGATATTATGGCAAGTTTAAACAGCTACAGAGACAAGGTTATGAAAAAGGATACTGATGAGGTATCAGCAGTAATTGGTGGTTCAGATAAGATTCATATTCGTGGAGATATCAATGTGAATGTTACTACGCAGATTATGTGTAATGTTGATGGCAACATTTCATCAGATGCTAAAATTGTAATCTCTACGAACGGCATCATTAAAGGGGATATTAAGGCTTCTGAACTTATTGTTGAGGCAGGTCAGGTAACCGGTAATATTATTGCAGATAAAGTTATGATTGCTTCGGGAGCTATTGTAGAAGGAGATGTTATAACGCAGTCGATTGCTATTCTTGAAGGTGCATCCTTTATTGGTACTGTAAAGAAGCCAACTAATGGAAACAGTAATCTTGTTAAGGACAAGCCTAGTACTGAGAAACATGATAGTGTTAAAATTCATTGATTAAGTATGTGAGGAGATTATGAAGAAGTATGACAGCAACAATATATGATACAGTAGCAGGTAAGTATATCAGTGGATGGAGTTCTACTGGATTGCCTAAGTTAACAGATGATGTTAAGTATGCAGAGACTATGTTACGGTCTGCAGCGAATAGAGTAGCAGAAAACCTAAACAATAGTTCTTATTTAAAACAGCGGTATGTTGTTAGATAGGAGGATTTATGGCTTTAAGCACAAGAGAGCGCATTACAAGCGCTATTGAAAGAGTAATACATGGTAAGTTAAGTAACTTGTATATTGGTGATGTATATGATGAAGATGGTGAGAATGTTATAGGAATATTTATAATTATGTATGATTCACTTAACGAGCCACACGTAGCATCATTAGTAAATGGAGTAATGAATATATTACCTATTGTATCAATGACGGTAAGAGTTACTGTAGATAAAGTGGAAGGCGTTTATTCATTTCCGGTTAACAACCCTAATGTGAGTAGAGTTACTTTAATAGAACTCTACAAGAAGCTTGAGTCATTTTGGGTTGCTAGAAATGAGGCTAACGAATAAGGTACATAATATGATTAATAGTCCATGTAAGGATTGTAATAGTCGTAATGCAACTTGTCATATAGAAGGTAATTGTCCTATGTACACAAAGTGGAAGAAGCGATGTGAGACTGAGAGGATAGAAGTTGCAAAAGCAAAAGAAACTCAATCTCAGTACAAGTCTTTTGTCATTATGTGCCGTAACACAGCTCTACGTGAAAAACGATGTAAGAGATAGTTTACTCTATGAGGTGATTATATGGCATTTTATGCAGAAATGAAAAGAAGACGTTGGTACTGTGTTATAGGGATAAATATGATTACATGGTATAGACACAAGTTGTATGATGAATGGTACAATTCATTAACAGAAGAACAAAAACAAAAACTTGAGGAAGTTAAACGTAAGAGACGAGAGCAAGAAGAAAAAGAATTGGCTGCGGCCATAAACAGATTGGCTATTATGACTGCTTCTATTGCCGGAATAAGTAGTCGCTCTAACCATGATAAGTATCATGGTATTTATGATGAATTTGGTTTTCCAAGAATATAGATGGTAATATTACTACCCACCTTACATTAATTTGGAATATCAATAAAAGCAGATAAATATAAGTAAACAATCACGCTATGTGAGATATAAGGAGGAAACAATTATGAAGATTAAAAAGAGATGTCCATTTTGCGCTAATGTTACAGAGTTAGAGGTTGATGACAAAGCAATGCAGAAGTATGAAGCTGGTGCTTTAGTTCAGCATGCATTCCCAATGTTAGCACCTATGCAGAGAGATGTTATCCTTAATGGAACATGTTATGATTGCTCTGAGGAAATGTATAACACTCCTGCACCGGGTCATGAAGAGTTATTCGGGAAACGTATTGGTGAATGTGCTTGTTGTGGTCTTGCAGTATGGGAGAAGGACATTAAAGATGGTATCTTTGAATGTGGCTCTTGTCATAGCGATGAATACGATATTTATGATTAGGAGGCTACTATGAGAGTAATAAAAGAAAATCACGGTAACGTATTTCCATTAGAAGTAGAGTGTCAGAGAGTTGAGGACAGTAACGGATTTGGTTATGGTTCAGCACCTGATTTCTGTCATTCTATTTTGGAAGTAGAAGAAGCAGATATTAAGAAGCATCCATGGTTCAAGTATCCTAATTATAAAGGTATTGATTATGGTGTAATATGTCCAGTATGTGGTAATTTCGTTGTTATTGATGAAAAGAAGTTACCTAAATTCACTAAAGAGAATGCTGAGGAAATATCAGTAAGCTAAAGATAGTGTGAAGGATATGTAGTATCAATTTAATATTTATCTTGGTGGTGTATACATACACCACCAAGATAAAGGTTAGGGCTATTATAGTCCTAGTTAGGAGTTAGTTATGCGTAAAAGAAGCATATCAATTTTGACAATAGGTATTATTGTCAGTATACTTACTCTGACAACTATACCAATTATCTATCTAATGAAGGATAATTTTATTGTTATGTATGGTATACAAAGATACAGGTCTATCAGAGTAGTTGGAACTGTATTACCTATTGTTATATCAGCAGTAACATTATTTATCTCTATTAAGTTGTCTTTTACTAAGAAAAAGCGTAACGTAAATAATTTAGATAATGATTTGCTTACAGAAGTTAAATCAGATATAAAAACATTAGAAGAAATCGTATCTCAGAAGTGGTATTATGCATTCTTAGAAATGGAAGAGATTATTGAAGATGTTAATGCTGTTATAGGTTACTACAAGTCAATAGGTGAAGAACTTAATGATGAGAAGTACTTTGAACTTGCCGATACGAGAAGTGTATTAGCAAAAGTTTTAAAAGCAATAAGTCGCTATCTTGAACAGGTTAATCGTGTACTACGTGTAATGAACAAGAGTGACTTAAGTGAGGTACATCAGGAAGTTACAATCTGCTACAATGGAATCAATGCTTTAAGAAGTAAAGCTCAGGATTTTGTAATGTCAGTTTTAGACTATATGCGTGAGGATAATGCAGAAGAAGATGCATTAATACATATATGTAGTTTTAAAGAAGTCATATTAGACGAGGTAAGTCTAGTTGATAAGTATATTAAAGAAGGGAATATGTAACATGAAAAGATTATTATCTATCTTATTATGTGCTACTATGTTATTATCATTAACAGCATGTGGCTCAGGTGATATTATGCTTGATAATAACATTGAAAGAATGGCACCGGAAGATGCAAAGATTGAATTGTCAACTTTGCTTAATAACGTTAGTGTAAGCAAAGTAACTGACCCTGTGTTAGATATCTACATGGAAGAGGAAGGCGATAAGTTAGCGTTAGCAGATATCGATACGTTTGATATTACTGTCGCTGGTAATGGTTCTATCAATATTGAAATTGCCGCAGCTACAGAGTTATCTTCAGAAGCACCGGATGATTGGATTAATACTGTGGCTAAAAACTTTAACAGAGAAGGTTTTGAGGTTAATGGTAAATCTGTATCGGTGTCAGTAAGAAAGATTACATCTGGTGAAGTTGTTACGTATGTTGCAGCCGGAGCATATGAACCAAACGTATTTATTCCGTCTAATGATGCATGGGGTTCTATGCTGGAAGCTAGTGGTATTGGTATCACAGAGATTGAAGACCGTATTGCTGGTAACACAGCAGGTATTCTTATGTCTGACGATGTATACAAAACATTCCATGAGAAATACAAAGATGATACTGTATCTAATGTCTTAAAAGCAGCTAATGCAGGAGATATTGTGTTTGCTTACACGAACCCATATACATCATCTACCGGCTTAAATATCTTAACTGCTATGTTAAAAGACTTTGACAGTAAAGACCCGCTTTCATCAAAAGCAAGTGATGCTTTAATGGAATATCAGAAAACATCTCCACCTGTTGCCTATACAACAGCTGTACTTCGTAATCAGGCGAAAAAGGGTATCATTGATGCAATGGTAATGGAAGAACAGGCTTATGTTAATTCTCCGGAATTACGTGATTACACATTTATTCCATTTGGTATCAGACATGACCATCCTGTTTATACATTTGACTGGAATTCCGATGAAGAAAATGAAGCAGCTAAATTATTCACAGAATATTGCTTAAGTAGCGAAAATCAGAAACTTGCTTCAGATAAAGGATTTAACAGAAATGACTCCTATAAGTCTCAGAGTTCTGGTTTATCTGGTACAGGATATTTAACGGCACAGTCATTATGGAAACAGAATAAGAATGGTGGTAGACCTATTGTAGCTGTATTTATTACAGATACATCTGGTTCTATGGGTGGCGAACCGTTACATTATCTTCAGGAGTCATTAATTGCTACAACGCCTTATATTAGTGATGTTCACTATGTAGGCCTTGTAAGTTATTCAGATACAGTAACTGTTAATCTACCGATAGATTTATTTAACAGTAAACACAGAGCATACTTTGCAGGTGAAGTAAAGAATTTAACTGCTACAGGTGGCACAGCTACTTACGATGCTATTCTTGTTGCACTTGATATGCTTGAACAGAAAATGGCAGAGATTCCGGATGCTACACCTTTACTATTTGTTCTTACTGATGGTGATGCAAATAATGGATATTCTCTTGATAGAGTTGGTCCTATTGTAGCAGGATTAGAAGTTCCGGTTTATACGATTGCGTATAACTATAACAATATGGGAGACCTTGAGAAATTATCAAGTCTCAATGAAGCAGCTACAATCAGAGCAGACTCTAATGATATTGTTAATCAGTTACGTAATTTGTTTAATACACAGTTGTAATTATAAGGGGGAGTTCATTAACTCCCCTTAATATAAAACTAAGGGCCTGTAAAGGTTTCGACAGGGTTATGAAAGAAATAACTGCATCGGTTGGTCACCTATAACCAAACCTAAAATTAAACGCAACAAAGCGTCCTATGGCTTTAGCAGCTTAATCCTTCGTGATAGTATGTAAAGCTACCGTCGATTAACGCCGGGTAAGTCACGATGGTGGGTACTGCCTCAACGTTGACCTATACATTCAAATAATCAGCCTATGGTTCCCCCTACTCAACAAGCGTGAGAGTCCGCATGGGAATGGAAGAGGAGACAATCGCACGTGCACTAAGGATGGTTGGTAAACCCTAGCTCGTTGTGCATGTATTATAGAAGGGCTTTAAATTTCCTAAGATGTAGATGTTATTTTGAATAGTAATTTTGGACACGGGTTCGACTCCCGTCAGGTCCACTTGGTATACATGAGTAGGGTTCGATTCCCTATTAGCCTTTAACTTAGGAGTTTCTGTATACCTAGGAAATATAAAATAGTTTTGCTTAAAAGTGTTGATTTATTGTAGTGGTTCTAGGTTGGTAATAGTTACGGCTCATAACCGTAAGTTAACGTTTTATCACTTTTACGTTAAATTGTATGGTGGTTCGAATCCACACACTGCATTTATATAATTATCAAAGGAGTACTATTATGAGTTATGTATCAGAAGCTATAAAATTGAAGTTTCTAAATATACAAAACGAGATGATAAAAAGGATACTGGAACAGAGATTCGACTTTATTGAAATAGGTATCTTTGGGTCTTATGCAAGAGAAGAATATAACGCATTAAGCGATGTTGATGTATGTGTTATAGTTAAAGAAATGCCATCTAGGTATGTAACAGGTTGGTTAAGAGATGATGCAGAAGAACTTGGGGCTGATATCTGTTTTATAACAGAAGAACAGTTTGAAAATAGTAACACAACGTTTATGAATAATTTAAGAAGGGATTATAGAAGGATTTATGATGGTCAAGAATGATTATTACTCTATAGCATGCAATGACTATAGATATTTATTAAGAAATTTAGATTCAGACTTTTATAATAACATGGCTGTAGCATGTCAGCAGATTTGTGAGAAAGCACTTAAATCTGTTTTAATGTTTACAAATCCGGATGCTAAGACAATTATTAACTCACACAACTTAAGGCAGATTTATAATGCTATAAATGAAGACAATAAGCAGTTGAATCTTGATGTAGCAAAACTATCTTTACTAAAAGATTACTATTTTGAAGTAAGGTATCCAGGTGATAACTTTACGAATGTATGCAAAGAAGAATTTGATAACGCTTATCTTACGTTATTGGATGTACTTAATGAAGTTAATAAATGGAGAATCAAGCATAATCTTGAAGTAGAGATTCCATCTAAATCACTAAAATCAGAACAGGCTTTAAAGAATGAAAATGCAACTGTGAACTTGTTTGCTGATGCGATTAGCAAACTTAATCGGTAATAGATTATAATATAAAGAAAGAAGGTATTTGTTATGAAAGCATTTGGTGTATGTTTATGGGTGCTAGCCCTATTATTCATTATACTTAGTTTAATACAAGGTGATGTTGAACGAAGCAGAATGATTATAGCTGTAATTGTATTCTTATGCGGTTTCTTCTTAATGAAGAATAGTTAATAATGAATTAATGATAACAATAAGAAAACATTAAATAACGGCTTATATACAGAAGCAGCTTTATACTCTGAAGATATTTTATTCATGTCAGATGAAGGTCCGGTTAAGTGTGATGTTATTACATGTGCGAGTCCTAATTGGGGTGCTGCTAAGCGTAATGGTATTTCACGTAGCAAGAACACAGAAGCATTGAAAGATAGGATTGAATTTGTATTACGTGTAGCCGTGTATCATGATGTTGAGACTCTTATTCTTGGTGCATGGGGGTTGTGGTGTATTCAGACAGGAAGCAAGCGAAGTTGCTAAGTTATTCCAGAACGCATTACAAAAGTACCCGTACTTCAAGAAGGTAGTATTCGCAATACCAAGCGGTAACAATTTTGATATGTTTAAAGAAGTATTTGATTAGGAGGGTATATCAACTATGAGTGATATTACTAACGATGTTGAAAAAGCAATATTAGCAATGTCAGGAGAAGAGAAAGATTGCTTTGTTACAATAACAGAAATAGATGAAGTTGTTAGGAATGGAGTAAAGTACTATAATGTTGTGTACGAGTATGGCGTCGTTAAATATGGTGCTATTGTACCAATAGATGTATCATTACCTGAGGTAGGAAGCTCAGTAAGATTATCCAGTTTGAAGCTTATAAGTGTTAAGTTACCACCTAGAGAATATCCGGAAGTCCAGGAATCTCCTAAGCCTGTTAGTAAGCCTGTTAGTAAGCCTAAGTATCCAACTGACATGGATAGATTCAAAGTATTTCTTGATTCTATGAAGATTAAGTATACTTGTAAGGAAAATGATTTAAGCAAGTTTATTGCTATTGATATAAAACACTTAGACGCTTGTTATGGTCCAAGTCTTGATATTGAATTTGATATTAATGGTAAGTTCGAGCAGTTTGTTACGAGTGGAGAGTAAGTATGAAATACGATAATTTAGAAACAGGTGTACTTACTTGTATTAACAAAGAAGTGCGGAAAGTTAAAGCTACTGGTAAATTAGGTTACTACCGTATAACCTATGTTACTCTTAGCGATGGTATTAATGAATACGAAGTACAGCAGATGTTTATTCCATATAAAATTGGTAAAGAATATTTTGTGTATTTCAACAATGGTAAACCATTCAGAAAGAATGATAAAAGGGTAACTAACATTGTTAGTAGTATACTGTTAGTTCTATTCATTATATCTATATTAGTACAAATATTTTCTTAGTTAAAGATTAAGGAGAATAATCACATTCACAAACAATAATAGTATCAAGTGATTTAAGAAATAATCAATAGGAGGAATTAATATGAGTTATGAAGATATAATGGCTACAGCATGCTCTGCTATATCTGCTATGTCACCTGAAGACAGTGATGCTTCTGTATGCTCTGTAGTATCATGTGAGCCAAGAGTTATAACAGAAAATATTAAAGTTAACCTTAAAGGAAGAATCCTTGAAGTATCTAAATCCATATCGGTAGCTGAAAATTCGATCGATGCTCACCATGGTCATATTTATAGAGGATACTATTATGCACATGGATATCTACGAACTGGGTGTTTGTATCTTTGTGTTGAAAACTGTGCTGTAGATTTTGACGGATGGATTTATTGTAAAGCACTTATTCCTATTCCGGATACTGATATTGATGTAAGTAAAATTCCGGATTACATCAATAATACCGATGGTCTTAGTATTAAATTTGTAGACCCAGACTTATCTTCATCACTTAAGGAAACAGGACATGTTGTAGGTGAGGATACTATAAGTAAGATAAAAGAGTTAGATTTAGGTGACAGCATAATATTTAATGTTAAGCCGGGAGACGAGGTCTTAGTAGAATAATATTTTCTTAATAAAAGAATAAGGAGAATAGTTACATGGTAACAGCAAGTATTATAAAATAAACTTTACGCACATGACAGTGGAGCAGGTAATAAATCATTTATCTGATAATGAATATACTCTTGATGAACTTAGGAATGAAGTTATGAGTATGCTGCAGGATATTGATAGTTCTCTTATGCATGCAATAAATAGTATGAATGGGGATTAAATATTATATAGAGAGGAGTACTTTTGAAATAAGATGTATATGCATTTTATTAATATATTATAATTTTAAAGGAGGGTGTTTTATGAAGACTAAAGACAAAGAGCTGACAATCTTCACACCGGGACTTGATAGTCGGTCCCTCAAAATGGACTATTTTGATATTGACAATATGGTTATTGTCGGAGGTACAGGTTCAGGTAAAACTACAGTGTTAAACACAATCGTGAAATCTATGATAGATAGTAACGATAGTAAGTATTTACAACTTGTAATGTTTGATGGTGGTAATAATGTATGTGAAAGTCCATTCTTTAACCAAAGAAGGATTACACCGTATACGGAGTTACAACGTATATTTATCATGCCATCAATGTTCTATCATGAGGTATATAATTTATTGCATACACTTCTAACTGTTGCAAGTTCAGTAGTACAACCTGTTGGCGAAGAGTGGAATGTAGTGACTGGACACAGAAAGTTAGTACCAGGTGTAATTGTAGTTATTATCAATGAGTTTGAGGCATTGCCAGAGTATTTACGTTACTTAATAAGATTTATTATTAGACGTAAGAGTCCACAGGTAAAGTTTATTCTAACGGGACAATCTGAGAAACCGTTTAAAGATTTTATTTCAGATATTAGATACAGGGTAACAACACGAGTTGATGATGAAGCAAGTAATGTTCTATTGAAATGTAATATAGGTTCAAGATGTGCTGACAAGTACGGAACTTGTTGGTTCTATGATTCTGAAGAACCTGATTGTTACAGTAAGCATATCATTAATTTCACACCTGATTCTTTATTAAATAGAATGATGAAAACTTATTCAAGTAATAAAGAGTCTAACTCATTAGTGTTAGCTAAGTATTACAACGTCCGTTATGATAAGAAAGATTATGATATGACTGATAAATGTATGGAAGATATTTATAAGGTTAATATAAAGGCACTGCTTGAAGATTTCCTCAAGATAGCGAATAAGGAGGTCTAAACTATGACGGATAGCGCAATTATCGAATGTGGTTTGGTATTCCTTGAAAACCTTACAGAACAACAGTATGATAATCTTACTTTTTCTAAAGATACTAAGAAACAGTTAGAATCTTATAGACTTAACAAGATACACATTGTAAGTACAGATATTTATATTAACTGTATGAATAATGGTTTAGGTCCGCAGAAATCAATGTCGCTGGCTAAAAGATTTAACAATCTTAAGTTTGCTGACTTATATTATGTATCTGAGACTGATTTGTTAAAGTGTCCTAATATTGGGCAGAAAACGGTTAGTGTTGTTAAAGAGTTAACCAAGCCTATCGTTACTAAGACAATAGTAAAAGTAAATAGTGATAGACTTGACCTAATGACTACCCTACTACCAACTAAGGTTGTAAATGAACTTGGTAAAGTTGGTATTAAGTATGCTGACGAGTTAAGATGCTCACATTTGTATGAAGACTTTAATCTTTGCTTTAAGAATATTATTAGTAGTTTTTATGATAGCTATATTCAATTTAATGATAAGCTTCGTGCTACTGATTATATTCGTGAAGTGTTTGATGCTGCGTTGTTAAAGTATAGAAATTCATTAAATAATTTCTGTAGGCATAATTACAAATTAGGAGACCCTAATCTTCCAATCGCAAGATATTTCTGTGTATCTTATCTTAATGAATTAATTACAAGAATTGGTTTTGATACACAAGGATTATTTGGCTATTACACAGGTGACACTAATAAATGTATACAGAAGATGAATAATGAATTTAGACATCTCCAAGGAACTCAGAATTATGTTGTATCTAAAGAACTTTTAGATGAGACGATGCAGGTAATGGATTTATTATACAAACACATTGCAGTAAATAATATGTAGTCATGGGTAAATACCATGTAGGGTAAGAGTATGAATGTTATACTCTTACCTCTACGTGGTAGTGTTATGTATATTATAATCTGGCGACTTTATGAGGTACGTTGGTGAAGAAGGAAAATAAGAAAACGCATAACTGTTATTGTTTCTCTAATAGGTGTATTGGATGTATCTATTTAAAACAGTAAGTGAAGAAATCTATATAACTGACTGTGTATTAAAAAGAAGAAAGAAATCTTCTAGAAGTAAATATAAATAACTTGAAAATATCATTTAAAGTGAGATATTAGAAAGGAGTCTCTATGACAAGAATATTTGATGATGCTATCAACGCTATGAGTGGTTTACAAAAATGTAACATAACGATAACAGGTGACATAGGTTCAGGTAAATCTACAGTAGCTAGGAAACTTGCAGAGAGATTAAAAATGACACTTACTGATTCAGGCTTATTATACCGTCAGTTTGCTGCTATGAGGAATATGAGTGTTCTTGAGCAGAATAATTCTGATGATTGGTCTATTGATAGAGAAATTGATTCTACTATCGAGAGGTTGGGTAAATCGTCTAATAATACAATATTTGTATCAAGATTAGCTTGGCATTTTGTTCCAGATACTATTAAGATTTATTTAAAAGTGAATCCTATACTTGCAGCTGAGAGATTGATTTCTGATAGTCGTGTGAGTGAGAAGCATACAGATTTACATGAGACTATTGACTACAATAAGAATCGTAAAAATGCAGAATTATCACGTTATAAAGAAATGTATGGCTTAGAAGACCCTAGTGGTTATTCTAATGCATACATTATTTGTAACATCGGTTCGAATGGTATTGACAACGTTGTTGAATGCTTATACAATGCTATAACGACGAGAACGTTTGGATATTATGTGGACCCTAAGTGTTTATTACCTACACAGGGTATAAGAGACTTCAATATGGATAAAGTAGATTTCTACTGTAACATATTAAAAGGCTCTATTGGAGTAGATGCTGATTTAATATCATATGGCGATTGTGTTTACATTAATGATGGTCACCATAGAGTTGTAGCATCAATAAAACTGAATAAGAATTTTATAAGAACACCATTACCACAGATAAGTAGTGAGGTTCCGTGTATTACAGCTCCTTATGATTACGAGGACTTAATTGGCTTTAGTCTGGAGAAAGAATACAAATTGCATTGTGAGTATACAAAATAATAAATACTATAAAAGCGAGGTATGTATTATGATTTTAACAAAAGAACATTGTGATATTATTGTAAAAGAAGCATTCAAGAGTATGGATTTACCTGAATACACTGTTGAAGACATTAACAGAGTGTTACTTGAATGTAGAACTGTAGTACGTGAGGCTGTAAGATTAAAAGTAGTAGAAGGAAAGTCTAACTACGAAGCAAGTCGTATTATGGGATATCATAGAGATTACTATGCAGGTAATCTCTATAATAAGTTTCTACAAAAAGTTAGGTCAGCACCAAGTTACAATTGGTATAATCGTGATGAACTGGTTGTAGATAAAAATAGTTCTATAGACTATTTAGATTTATCTAATAGAGCTCATAACTGCTTAAGACAAACTGGTATTCTTACAATTGATGAGTTGTGTAAACATTCACTAAGTGATATTAAAAAGATACGTAATGCAGGTTCACGTACAGCAGAAGAGATAGTTCAGAAGTTAAGTTTATTAGGATTTAAACTTAAAGATGACTCTAATGATGATTTGGCAGATGGTTTAATACCGGCTGACTCTGAGATTAAAGCAGATTTTTCTATAACTGTAATATCTGAGATGCTACCAATTATCTACAACAAGTGCATGAAAAGAACAAAACAGTATGGCTATCAGAAAGCATGTATTAACTGCCCTTACCGTGGTACAGGAGATGCTGATTGTATGTTTAACTTACAACCTAGGATTTGGGTTGTTAAATAATAAAATACTATGAAAGCGAGGTATATTTATGACATTCACAAAAGAGCAATATGCTGTATTGATGAAAGATGCTTTTAAGGGAGAAGAGATTCCGGAGTACAATAATAACGATGTAATGTTAGCTTGCCAGCAGTTAAAACCTGAGATATTACAGGTCTTGCGTTATCATCTCAGAGATAATCTTAGTTTTAAGGAGATTGCTAAGATAATGAATTATTCAGCAACATATCCTTCTAACTTGTACGGCCAGGCATTAAGTCACTTAAGGTTATCGCACAGTTTAGGTTGGCCTAATAAGTCTAAACCTATCTGTAAAGATACTCCTATTCTTATGCTTGGTTTATCTGTGCGTACCTATAACATCTTAGTTAAAAATAAAATCGTTACAATCTACGATTTAGTAAAGTGTACAAGAGAAGAATTAGTAAAGTTGAGATTCTCGAGCAATACTATTGTAGATGAGATTGAGGAAAGACTTAAGAGAGTTAATTTATACCTTAAAGGAGCATCTGATAAAGAGTTTGATATACTCAATTTTGGGAAGCAGGAAAAAGAAGTATACTATGTTGAACAGTCTCCTCGCACTCAAGTGCATGATGATTTGTTATTCTCATTAAGAGGGGAATGTATGAAAAGAAGGCATGTATATGGGTATAAGAGAGCATGCATAGAATGCAAGTATAAAGGTAGTGGTGAGTATCCGTGTATGTTTAAGATACCACCGGGAGATTGGTCTATATCAACAGAATGGAACACAGAAATTGAAGTAAACAAATAATACTATAAAAGCGAGATATAATTTATGAGAGTAAAGAGAGTATCATATGTTAAAAGAAACGATGTTGTACGCAGATTAAGGAAAGTTGTTCTTGAAGTAGTGGAGCCGGATGCTTATGTTGCATATACTTACGAATGGTCAAAAGTAACAAATAGGTGGGAACCGGTTAAGGGTACTGCTTATTTTGATGGTACTACACTTAAAGAAGTCGGAGTGTTGCATATAAAGGAAAATGTAGAACACTACATTGATTTACTTACAAAGTATTCTGGCTTTGAATATATGGAGTCGGATGAGGGTAACAAAGATACTGATAAAGAAGATAAATACCTTGAGGAGACTTTAATGGGATGAGAAAGATTTCATGTATTTTAACAGCAGCTTTATTATCATTAGCATTAACTGCTTGTGGTAGTTCAGAAAGTTATGACTCTATGAATTATGTTGGTACAACTGATGATGGGATGCTTAATTACTCCGTGGAATCATTTGCAGCACCTGAAGAGGATATGTTACAGGAACCAGGTAAATTAGAACAACCAACTGAAGAAGTTGATTTGAGTCGTAAACTTGTTTACACCTATGATATTAATGCTGAAGCAAGTAATGTGTCAGAAATAAGAACGCGTATTACGAATCGTGTTCAAGAGTTAGGTGGTTACATATCAGACGATAACTTCTATGAATCCTATGATGGTAGGGAGAGCTGGAATGCAGTCATAAGAATTCCTACAGAACATCGTGAAGAGTTATCAGATTATATATCTGTAGACACTCGTATTACAAGAAGTAATATTTCAGTTGATGATGTTACATTGAACTATGCTGATAATGAAGCTAGACTTAATGTAGAGAAAGCAGCGTATGAAGAGTATGAGAGATTACTTGAGTATACTACATCAGCCGAAGAACTTGTTATGATACGTAATGAGATGTATGATATCCAGGCTAACATTGACTCCTATGAAACAGCACTTAGGTATCTGCAGAATGATATTGACTACACTAAGTTTAATATTAACATAGATGAGACACGTTTAGGTATTAATGAAGAACGTAATCTTGGTAGTGCATTTGTTGTCGCATGGCAGGATGCTATTGAAGAATTAGTAAACTTCTTTGCAGACGTTGTAGTCGGAATACCAAGATTCATCATTAGTTTGATTATATTGATTTTCTACTTAATACTTGTTACTATTGCAGTTAAGATTATACATTTTATTTGGCGTAAGATTAAGAAGAAATTTAATATTAACTGGCATTACAAGAGTAAGTATGAAAGAGCAGCAGAGATATTTGCTAAGGCTTATGAACAGGCTCATAAAAGTGAGAGTAAGGAGGAAAAGTAAGTATGGGATTATTTTATGACTTACTTAATGATGTTAAACATCAGGCAACTAACACATTAAGGAACGAAGCTCGTTACGCTACACGTGATGCTATTCGGGATGCTATTGATGCGGGTGTAAATAAAATGGCTACACGTGGTCAGTGGAAATGTGTATGTGGTAAAATTAACACAGGAAAGTTTTGTATGGACTGTGGTAAGAAACCTGGTGAAGGTACACAATGTGTTAATTGTGGTTGGAAAGCTACTACAGAGATACCTAAGTTCTGTCCGGAGTGTGGTGTAGATTTTGATGGTGTAGAATAAGGAGGAATTATACTATGTCACAGGCAAAAGAAGATAGTCTTATTATGAAAAGAAAAGCAACACCAGAAGAAGTTGCTAGATATAATGCCAGTATTGCGGCTGAAGTTAAGAAGATGGATATGAGTAGGACATTAGGTATCCCATACAGAAATATGCATCCATATTCTAACTATTCAACACCTAGGACTTAGGTAGTTATGTGTTATTGTAGGGGGTAACACTAATTATATACAACTGAATATTGAAACATGTAAAATGAGATTAAATCTCAATTGTAACACGAAGGAGTAAAAGAAATGAACAAAGGTACAGTAAAGTGGTTTAACAGTAAAAATGGTTATGGATTCATTACACGTGATGATGGTACGGATATTTTCGTACACTATTCAGGAATTCAGAAAGAAGGCTTTAAGAGTCTTAAAGAAGGAGCTAATGTAACGTTCGATGTTGTTAACGGAGAAAAAGGGTTACAGGCTGTGAATGTTGTAGAGGAATAAAGAATACAATGTGAAATTTTAAAATACATAGGTGGTAGTTACAATGCTACCACCTAAGTTAAAAGCGAGAGATATAGTATATGCTCGTATTGCAAAACATATTCCTGATGCTAATATGAGTTATACGTATAGCTCAGTAAACAAATATATTGAATAGGGACAAGACAGCAGAGACTGAAAATATAGAAAGGTGTTACGTTAAATGAAGAAGATTGTACTATTCGATTGGGGTAGTGTTTTATGTAAGTACAAGACAGGCCCAAACGATTTCTGGATGGAGATACTTAGGGGAATTGGTGTCAATGTCTATGGTTTTGAGTTTAAATCAAAATTTGAAGAATTTAAGAAAAATCCAAATATGTCTTTTGAAAGAGCTATCACAGATGACTTATTTGATGAATATATTTTAAAGTTGCTCAAAGAGTTTGGTATTGAACAGAGTAATAAGAATACCAGCAAGTTTAAAGTAAGTTTTGTAAAACAATGTATTATGCAGTATGAAACAAATACTGAACTACTTGAGTATGCATACAACTTAATGGATAGAGTAGAGGTTGGACTACTTTCCAACGTAGTACCACTTGAATTACCTATTCAGGATATTACAGTACAGCGAAGTAAATTTAAGTACAGATTCTTATCTTGTGAAACTGGTAATTCAAAACCAGATAAGAATATCTATGATATGGTTGAGAATGTATTAGGACCAGAATACAAAGTCATGTTTATAGATGATAAAATAATTAATCTTAATGTACCTAAGCAATTAGGATGGACTATACATCATTATAGGAATAATAATGATGCTTGTATAAAAGACATCGAAGCATTTTTACAGGAGGATTAGTCTATATGGAAATTTTAAGTAATAGTCGCATTGTAATTGATGGAATTACATACGTTATTATAAAAGATATTAACAAGTACATTAAGCACTTAGAAGCTGTTAACTCACCGATAAAGAAAGTTTCTGGACGTACGTTCATACGAGTTAACAGTAATATTTCTATTGGCGTACCGCTCAGTGATGATAAATTAAAGATTGTTGCTAAAGGTGGTTATCTTGATATAACAAATAGTGCTAATATACACCCAGCTGCACCAAGTTACGTCAAAAGGTTAAATCCTGTGTAATACGAATGTTTAGTATAAAATTGAAGAGAATAATTTTACTACAACATATATTACTGGTAAGAGATTAATGTAAAGCAAATCATCTCGCAGGAGGTATTAAATATGGACTTTATGAAAGCAATAAATGCAATGTCTGGTTTATCAGATGATATAGAACCAAAAGATATTCTCATAATGTGCAGTAATACACCTGTTATGGCTATCAATTTCGAGGAAGGTAAATATCTGATACTCAATGAGCAATTATTACCACCGGTAATGAGAAATGCGTTCAGAAAACCATATGTTGAAAAAAGTAGTTATTCAAAATATGATTTAACGCAGATACGTATTATAGATGATCACAATAAAGGTGTTATTATCTCTTGGTTAGCCAATAGAGTATTATCCTTAAGCAGAGCAAATGCTAAATGGATTTATAATGCGTTAAAGTTTGAACAGATTAATTCAGAATATGAGAAAGCGAAGATAGCATTATTCTGTAAAGCAGTATCAGTTCTTGATAACTACTGGGTTAAACAAGCCTCATCAAATCTTAGATGGGAAGATGTTAATATCAGAAGAGTTTCATTAAATGAGATAATTGCACAGATAGCTTTACATGGTAAATCCGTTACAATACAGGGTCCTATGAATACACCGGAGTTAACTACACATGGTGCATATGCAAAAGCTTGGCGTAGACATGAAGATGGATTATGGCTCTATAAGAAAGGCCATAATGGTAACACTGAGTCCAAAATAGAAGTTATGGTTTCTAACTTACTTGATAAGACAAATGCCAAACATTGTCACTATGAGGCTGGTGAAGATGATGGTCATTATGTTTGCATGTGTCCTGCTATGTCAAATGACAATCTGAGTATTTTAAGTGGTACTGACTTTAATACTTACTGTAATAGAAATAACTTAAACCCAATGCAAGAAATATTAAAGATTGATGCAAATGGTTTTTATACTATGTGGGTCGTAGATTATCTTATTGCTAATCGTGATAGGCATGGTGGTAACTGGGGTTTATATTATGACCCTAATACGATAGAATTTATAAGTACACATCCTCTGTACGACCATAACAATGCATTCGATATTGAATGGATAAATAATCCGGATGCTGGCTATCAGTTCAATGATATGACTATAAGACAGGCTGCACACTATGCAGTAGATAAATGTGACTTCAAAATCACAGGAGAAATTACGAGAGAAGACTTCTTAACAGATAGGCAGTACAAATGCTTTATGTCTAGAGCTAAGGAATTAAAATTGTTGTAGGAGTATAGATTATGTCTACTTTTATATGTGCTAAATGTGGTGCTGTTGAGAATACCACAACCAGTAATTATTGGGTTAATAAATGTGATGGTAAGCCACTTATCTGCTCTTATTGTGAAACAGGTCGTTGGCATGGAAAGTTTAAAAGAAAGCACTGGTCAGAGTGGGGTTTAGGTAGAATACTTGAACTACAGAAACTGGACCAGGGTGATGTTATAAATGCTAGGAATCATTTACGGAATATCGGTGTTATAGGTAGTAAGAAGAACACCTACAAAGAGATTGAATGGCCTGCTACAGTTCCTGGTGATGTTAGTACGTAATACAATAAAGGAGATGTTGTTACATGTTAACAGAATTAGAACAAAATTTATTACACCGATTTAAGTGTGGATCTGCAATGATATTAGACTCTGGTATTACCTATATAGAATTTGGAATATTTGGTAGTTTTGCTAGAGGTGATATAAAATGTGGAAGTGACGTTGATTTTGTTTTGATAGTAGATGACTTATCGATGCGTAAATCTATTAGTGCTTTAAGAAGTGACTTAGAAGATATTGGTTGTGATTTAGCAGTGCTATTAAAAAACAATTTTGATAATCCACAAACGTTATTTGCAGAAAAGGTTAAGTGTGATTACCGGAGGGTTCATTATGTTGAATGATTATTTCAAATTAGCATCTAATGAGTTAGACTACTATAGAGCAAGTCCTAAAAGTTCTACTTTTAACAATATACGGTCTGTACAGTGTCAACAGATTTGTGAGAAATTGCTAAAGTCAGTAGTGCAGGATTTCACAAGTGATGAGTCATATTTACGAACTCATAAGCTGAAGAGAATATATGATAAAATATGTGACAACATTACATTGCAGATATCAGATGTTCGGGCATTATCTATGATTTCAGAATTTTATTTTGATGCGAGATATCTGGGCGATGATTTTATAGAAGTTTCAGATGGAGATATGTTATTAACAGAAAAGATTACTGAAGAACTGTTTAAAGTAGTATCAGCTTATCACAGTAATAAGAATAGTACTTCAGATATTAGTAAGTTAATAGATAACGCAATATCTGAAATGAATAAGAGGTAGTACTATGGCTAAATTTTTATTTATAGTAGATTTACAGAAAGAGTTTGTAAAAGGTTGGAAAGGTAAGCAGGTTTATAAGAAGGCACTTCAGTTTATAGAAAAGAATAGAAGTGACTATACTTATATTTATGCGGCTGTTTATCAGCAGGATAGATTCGTATTCAAGAATATGCAGGACAAACTTAACTGGGATGAATGTCAGTCGATATCACCACTTGAGTTTGAATGTGATAGGGTCATCTATCATTCAGGTTATTCAATTCCGGAATACCCTAACTTCAGTAAAGATGATACAGTTGAAGTAATTGGATTTGACACAGATGCTTGTGTTTTATCTGCATGTTTCCATTTATTCGATTTGGACTGTGATTTACGAATACTCACTGAATATATCTATTCATCTGGCGGTGAGGGGTTCCACAAAGCTGCTTTAGGTATTATGGAAAGACAGTTTGGTAAGTGTCTTATTTATTAGTACATTAGTACAAAGGTGTTAAACACATTAGTGTTAACATAAATAATTTTTAGCACAGTAGTGCAGAAAGGTGGTAACTATGAGTTACAAAAATTTAACAAGTGAAACTTTATTGGAAGACGTACGTGTGGAGATGTACAATGCATCGAACGGTCAGACTGAAAGACTGTATTCAATAAATTGTGCAACGGCTGGATTGTTAATTGACAACATTCAGAAAAAGGGAATTTTGGATTCTTGTGTTAACAAAGTTCTTAAAGAAAGTTTTCCGAAAGAGGTCCTGTTAAAATTCAACGTTAATGATGAGGAAGTACTTGTTACAATTATTAACACAACATCAGATGTTGATTCTGAGTGGATTAACGTAAAACCACACAATGAGATTTTTATTGATTCCATTATGTTCTGTCGTGATTTAGTTACAGAAGTAAACGATGAGTATCTCAAAGATTCTAAAGGATTTAAAACACTTGATGAGTATTATTCTAAAGTGAAAGCTAAGAGTATCCTTATCGCATCTCTTGTTGGAAAAATGGAAGCAGAGCTGTTCTATGCTTCCAGTATGTTTGGTGCTAAGCATTTTGTATCATCAGAGGAAGATACTAAGACTAACAGTGATACTTATAAGAAGTTTAAGTATATTCCTAATTTCCATCTTAGAGCTTTAGTTGAAAACTTTGAAACAATTAAAGGTGAGTGTGGCAGAGAAAGAACAGTTTCTACATTTTTAGCGGCAGCTGCGAAAGCCGGAATGCTTAACTTCAAACCTTACATCGCAAAGAATTCATATGGTGATGTTACACTTGTATTGAAGTACAATCGTTATGTACACTTATTTAGAGGGTATCACTATCAGTGTTCTTATACAGCAGATGGTGTTGGTGAGTATTCATCAGCAGGTGTTAGAATTGATGTATTGCGTTCAACATTCGGAAGTGAACTTAGAAATAACAAACTTTTGAAAATGTTCTATTATATGAATCTCATTGCATGTTGTAAGGAGTTAGATGTGTTCACAAAACTCCTTAAGAATGACCCTGGTTTAGTAGATGAGTTTATGAAGAAGTCTACAGCAGATGTCTTTGATAGTTATGATGTAACATATACTAAAGATATTGCAGGAATGGTTAACTTCGTATCTTGTGATGCCTTTACAAATGAATCTAAATTATCTGAACCTTTGGAAGTGTTGAGAGTTCCTGCAAATGATACATCAGACGTATGCCGTATTAAGGTATATAATACGAATTGTGTTAGTGTTGAGTTCTGGATGGATAACTCAGTACGGGAAGCATGGTTCAAGTTACCTGCATGGGAAGAAGACTACTCTCAGGATGAATTAGCTAGTTTAGCGGAAGACGAATGCATGGAGCCAGAAGAGTATATCAAGTGGATGTATGATAAGATTTATGATTCGTCTGAGTCCTATTATTCTCTCATCAACTTCGCTCTTAATATGTGTGGATGTATTGCTAACTTTATGGCAATCTATCCTGATAGAAGTATTATAACGTCTAACTTAAGAGCTTTGAATAATAACGACGTTAAAGCTTGTAAGAGTCTTAATGATGTTAGTGTTGAAAGAATTGTTGAGTTACGTAATAAGGTAGATTCAAACAAAACGAGTAGCACTAATGATGTTGTATCTGGTTTTATGTCTGCGATTGGTTGCATGACAGGTAAGTAAAGTTAAAATCAAGTTCGAGGTATGTGATATAATCCTTATCGGTGTTACATACCTCCTACTTGTATATTTTATGATATAAGAAACGGAGAAAACAATTATGAGCGAAAACAATAAAGTAAGTAGCAAGATTGAATTACTTCCGCACAATCAGGAACTTTATGATAAAATTGTGGAACAGATTGAAAAAGTGAAAAGAGTATCTTTTATAGTCAGGCAACTGGCTTAGGTAAATCTTTTATCTTTATGAAATTAGTTGAGGACTATTTTCAAGGAAAACGAATTATGTACGTTGTCCCAAAGATTGCTATTTGGGAGAATCTTATTCGCTATAAAGAGTTTCAAACTCTTGATGCAACAATTGATATGTACACGTACCAATCATTTAATACTTATGATAATAGTTTAGTTGATGTATATGATGTAGTATTTATCGATGAATGTCATCATATGTTGTCTGATACTCAAGGTACAAATATTATGACATATTGTTTAGATATGAATGATGCTGATAAACTTACATTTGGTTTTACAGCAACACCTTATTATCAAGATAAGTATGTTGATGAGGAATGTTTTGATGTATCTTGCTATGGTTATGATGTTTATGAAGCAATTGATAAAGGATTGTTACCTAAAATAAAGTTAGCATTAGCTAGCATCAATTTAGATGAAGTTCCTTACAATCTGAAAGTACAATATTCTATAACAGGCACTAAAAAGTTATTAGATAAGATATTGGATGAACATAAAGAAATACACAGATGGATAGCATATTTTCCAAACTCAAAAGAATTAGAGAAAAGAGCTCATGAATTAAGTGTATTATTTCCTAACTACAAGATATTAAAGACATATATCGGATATGAATATAATGAACTTGTTTTAGACGAATTTAACAATTATGATGGTAATATAATATTGTTATCAGTAAATAAGTTACTTGAGGGTGTTCATCTAAAGAGTGTACAAGGAGTTTTACTTTATAGAAATGTTACTGAGTTTTCTACATATCTACAGATGTATGGTAGACTATGTGATATTAAAGCAAAAACAACACCTCTATTTTTAGATGTGTCAAATGCAATATTATCTCTAAAGGGAATAAGTGAAACAAAGTCTTCTAGATACACTGGTGAGAGAAAACGGTATATGAGAAAGGATTTATTTGATATAACTGCTCGAGATTACTGGACAGTAGAATTAGCAGATACTATGTCACCAGTATTATATCATAAGTCAGATGAGTTTATAAATACTGTTATAAACTTGTACGAAAGTGGTAACAGTATTAAACAGATTTGTGATGAACTAAGAGTGACTTACAAAGTTGTAAATAATACTCTCAAACGTTATTTACCTGGCTATAATGGTAGTACTGCTTATAGTCAAGCTGAATTAGACTTAATGAAAGACGGTATTGAACATGGATTATCTATAGAAGAGATTACTAGTATAGTTAATGAATATAACAAAAATAATAACACAGGTATTATCAGGACTATAGGTGGAATTCAGCAAGCAATACGAAAGAAATTAGGTATTGTGAGTCGACAAAACAATACTACAAACCTGAGTAGACATGAGTTAGATATTATAAAGAAATATGGCCCTACATTGACTTTACCTGAGTTAATGGAATTACTACCTGGTCGAAATGCTGAGACTATACGAGCTAGGATGTACCGAATGAATATTAAACCTAGGAATGTAGTTAGTTCGATAACTGATAAAATAGGCGAAGACGCTCTAAGACAATTATATCACAGGTATACTAGAGGAGAGAGTATAAGTGCTCTAGCAAAAGAAACAGACTCGAGTAGTACTGCACTAATTAATGCGTGGGATAATTTAGGTTTAGTTACTAAATTGACTGTTATTGAAAGACTTATGCTTCCAGAAAATATTGCTATTATTAAATCATGTTGGTATAACCCCGATTGCTATAAAAAGTTAAAAGAAGAGTTTCCTAGTGTGCATCCTACCACACTTTACAAAGTAGCAAAGAGTATAGGGTTTGATAATCTAAGAAAACCGTTAAGTGATAATGAACTGAAGATAATTAGAGATTGTATACTTAAGCATGTAAGTGTAGTAGAAATGTGTAACTTATTAAATGAACTTGAAGAAAACAAGGAAAGAGGTATAGTCCGAAAAGCAGATTATATGAAAACTGTTAGGATTAAGCTTAGACAGAAAATGCTTAAAGAAGGTTATACAGAAGAGCAGTTAAGTACTGTGTATACAGCAGAAGAGGACACTATTGTATTGAAATATGCAAATGGTGAAATTGATTTACAAGAAGCTGTGAATATAATAAACGATTTGCAAATAAATAAGAATAGGTTTGTGATAAGAACACCTTCTTCTGTTTCTACACATAAGAAAGATTTAAAGAAAAGATAACTGAATAATGAACGAAGAAAGAAAACTTCAAAAACTCTATCGACGTCTTAAGTGTTTGTCGAGCTACTTCACAGCAGGGTAGAAGACTCAATGTTAGTTTATGATTAACATTAATACTTATATTTGAATGTGTGAATGCTAGGTCAACATATATTATTGATAGTTAAGAGTGTGAGGTAATCTGTTAGTTTTAACAGATACCTTTCTACTTTCTGTAATATAACAAATCTAGCATAAACTAGTACCAAGGACTAGGAGGTCTGATATTATGGCAGAATATGCACCAATACAGTATGTGAAGAATATTCAAAATTATTTTCCAGCAGTTGTAAATTCACAAGCAGCATTTGATGCAATAGCAGATGTTGATGGATTACGAGATGCAGTATGGTTATATTCTATATCCAACTTTAGAGGTGTCAATGGTTCTGAAAATGATAGGTTATTTAAGAAGGTACTACATTCAGCAAATAACCTATTATGTAACGCTTTAAATGTAAATGCTATTCAAGGATTATCTGATATGCATTTATATATGTATATTATGAATATACATACAGCTAGTACGTGGCGCAAAAGCAAATTATCATATAAAGTAGATGGTGAATTGATTAAGCAATTTTATGAGATGGAACTACCTAGGACGATAATTAAAGATTACGCTGTTAATCATCCAGCAGATGCTTATTACGTGGATATATCGGATTATGGTGATAAGATAATGAGAGGTTTACATGGTATATTTGTTTCTACACATAGAACAAATGATATGCTTCTGATGAGACTTACATTATTAACACCTGGTCGTGAAGATGGTGATGTTTACATATTACATGCAGGTATACCTACAGATGAAGCTGATATCTTAATTGATGATAACAGTTTCAGTAATAGTATATCTGATGAAGTTAATCCAAAGTATTTGTATAGATTTCTTTTAAATTTCTTAATTTATCTACATGCAGCAAATAAGGACGTTGAGATTAGTGAGAGAACTCGTCCTAATCATACTAAACCTAAGTCTGATGTTATCAAAGATAAGTTTAGGGAATTAAAAGAGTTCGAGGTAGGTGTAAGATATGGCAATGAAATTCGCAAGAATAAAGTTCGCTATAAATACGTAGGTGATAAAGAAGAGAGTACCAACCATGAGAAGCGTAAATTATCTAGCCATTACAGGGCTGCACATTGGCATAGATATTGGGTAGGTTCTGGCGATGATAAGAACCTTATAACCAAATGGGTAGAAGGTGTATTTGTTAAAGGTAACGTTGAGTCAGATTCCGTTACCATACATAAAGTAAAATAAAAATATAAGTGAGGATAAGTATATGTCATGTTATTATATATGTGATGTGTGTAATAAAAATATTACAGCATCAATTGCAAGAGTTAATATTGCTATTCAAAAATCAGGCGAGCAGACTAAGATGATTAAGCACGCTTGTAACAGTTGCTACGTGAAGCACTTGCAACCATTATTAAATGGTAATCTTGCTATTATCGAAGAACAAAAAGCACTTGCAGCAAAAGCGAGTCAGAGTATAGTGCAGGATGTTGTAAAAGACGAAGTCAAAAGTGAACAGAATGTAGTTACAGATAATGTTGAAGAAAAGACATTTGAAGATTCGCTTGCTGGGTTACCTAAGTTTGACCGACCACAGGTTACAAGACGGTCTAAGTATTTCACAGAAAAGAATTGCTTTAATTTCCACAGAATGATTCTTATCGGTGCTAAACCTATGGCAATTGCTAAGAGTTTCGGTATCGAGTATCAGATGATTAGAAACTATGCTAACAACTTCGATAAGAGTGTTGCGGAAGGTTACCAGCCTATTAATCCGGTTTCTGAATTGGAACGTATCTGTAAAGACTTTAAGAAGCAGTTACCTAAGGTAAAAGCACTTACAGCAACTTGTACTTGGTCTACAAAAGATATTGCTGGTGAGACTGACATTCCGGAACGTGATATTATTATGTATTATGAAGATATCCCATGGTTTGAAAAAGAGTTCTTTAACAAAGATAGTAATATAGAAGAGGAGACTGATGATGAATAAACTAAATGTTGTAATTGGTTATGATAAAGGTGCAGCCAAGTTAACAAGTTTTGAGAATATGTTTATTGCTGGTTTGACAGGCTCCGGTAAATCGGTATATCTTAGAAGTGTTATTAGTAGTATTTTACTTCTTAATAAACCAGATGATTTCTCGTTACATCTCTATAATAGAACAACAATGAAGTATAAGGTTGGTAACCTTAGTAATTATGAGTCTATCTACAAGAAAGATGTGAAAGAAAATAACAAAGCAGTACTGGCTGATGCTAAGAATACATTAGAATCAAGAATGAACCTTATTCGTAACGGTGATGTTGAAGAAGGTACATTCAAGAAAGTTATCTATGTATTTGATGATGTGTTATGGCAGATTACAAATGACGCTGAGTCATGCCAGATACTCAATGATTTAATTACATACGGAAATACTTGTGGAATCTACTTAGTTATTACAAGCCAATCGCATATTGACTTTGGTACTGTGCTTATTGACAGGATTCCGGTGAAGGTTTTATTAAGAAGTACAGCAGAGGCATCAGAAGCTATAATTGGTTCTGAGATAGCAGCTTCTGATGAATTCAAGAAAAAGCGGTTGATTGCAATTAAATCGCGAGGAGATGATACAATAAGAGTATATGAGACATATATCGTTACAGAGGAACAGAGCACGAGTATCTCTCATATTGTGTCTCATTTTTAGATATTAGGAGGAGATAAATATGGGTTTAGCAGATGAAATAGTTAACAGTGCTATAAGTAAGATGGTTGGTAATTCAGTTGCCAACAATAGTATAGGGCCTAGGTATATTATTGTTACAAGAGAAAGCAAAGACGATAAAACGAATTACGCTATGTCATATCCGGCACGTATTAAGATTATGCCAAATGACTCTGTATTCAGTAAGCTTATCCTTAGTGGCGGAACATCTGCAATACCTATGGAATTACATCTCAGTAAAGTATCGACACATATTGATTGGTTTGATGATGCTATCACACAACACAACTTCAGACCAGCAATAATCTATCGAGAAGTTGCTGACGGTAGCTTCATTCCTGTAATGAATGGTGATAGTTACATTCATTTTATGTATCATGACGTTCCGCCTATTACAATGTTTAAGAATTACAGTAATATGCTTCGAGTGTTACAATGCATGCTTGAAGACACAGAACCTAATGCAATATCAGAGAACGTAGCAATTTACAGGAAAAAGTTTGGTAATATGACAGTTATCTTAGAAGAGCGTTCATACAAAGCTGTTGCTATAAGAATTGCAAATAGCCTCAGTGAATATGGGGATTTAGTTCTTGACGCCATTGTATTAGGTAAAGGTAAATACCTTATTACTGCGTTTGATGTGTTATCTGATATGTTTAACTTCAAAACATTTACAGACGAGCGCTTAGAAGATATCAGTGAAGCAACAATTAACGATTGGTTGAGTTACATGGATGAACGGCTTAACCATGGTGCAATTAATACTAATGATACTTTAGATTCCATTAAGCGGGAATGTGATGATATTAAGGTTATGAATGCCTTACTTGAAATAACGAAGACTGTATATAAGAATAATGCTAGTTCTTCTATTTCAGATTTTACAAAAGCGTTACGAGTAGAGTTATGTAAATATACTAATCCGGATGGTACACTATTTGACATGTGTACCAAGTTTATGGAACAGTACAATTCTAGTAATGCATTACCGGCTGATGTTATTCAGTAATTAAGTTTGCGAATGATTAAAGTGACAATCGCTAACAATTAGGAGGATGTTACTTTGATTAAACAAGCTATTAGTATACCTCATTATATAGATTATATAATAGTTAATCGTATAGGTTCTGATATTATTAATTCAGAATTATTTAAACGAGGTATACTACAAACACATCATGGTAGAACAACTGTTGCTAATCACAGTTTGAGGGTTGCTATGATGAGTACAAGAATTGGATTATTTTTATATCGTCATGGATTTAGAGTAGATTTAGTCTCTCTTATTAAATCTGCTCTAACTCATGATGTAGGTATTATAGGTAGAGATGATGGTAGATTTCATGGGTTCAAAGAATGTTGTTTATTTCAACACCCAAAAGATTCATTGAAAGAATATAGAACTTATTATGGCTCATTGAGTAATATTGAATATAACGCTATAAGGGCTCATATGTTTCCATTCTGTCTATCCATACCTATTTATCGAGAATCATGGATTTTAACAATTTCAGATAAAATAGTTAGTATTATAGAAATAACTACAGATACTGACAAGAAGATAGATTGGAGTAAGCTATGACAATATTTAGTGAGGCAATCTCTGCAATGGCAGGTAAAAAGAAAACCGATAAAGAGCGTGCAGAAGAAATTCTTAAAAGTCCGGAAGAAGCAGTTGAGTTTGACAAGAAACTTGATGATAAGATGAAGAGTTCAAAAAGACTTGACAAATGGTTTAATTCAATTGACACATTAGGGAGTATGGTTGTGGATTACGCTAAAGGTAATTACAGAGAAGTGCCATTGAATACAATAATAGGTGCTACAGCTGCTTTGATATACTTCTTAAGTCCTATTGATGTATTACCTGACGTAGTAGCAGGTCTGGGTCAGTTAGATGATATTGCAATTATTGCATTTGCAATTAAATCTATCTCGCATGATTTAGATAAATATCGTGAATGGAAAAGACTACCAGATATATCTATTGAAAAACGATTTTCGATGTGCAGTGGTAAAACAACAAAGGAGTCTGCTGCTATAGATGCTGAGTACGATGGTGCATCTGTAACAGATGAAGTTGTACAGAAAGCTATAGAGTTTGCTACCGAAGCAACACCTGAAAGAATTCTTACACATCATGTTAAATTTACTGACTCATAATAAATAAGGGTTAGTAGGAAGGAATAGATAAAATTATATTTATTATATAATAAATATAATTAAATGACGAATGTTATGTCCAAAGATAATAACAATATATTAAATCAAGTTGACTATATTGACGAGGACTTAAAGTATAAAATAGTCAGAGTAAAGAAAGTAAATGAGGATATAGTTCTTTACAGTAAAAAGTCAGTAGAAGACTTACAAGACTCTTTAATAGTTGGTTATGTTAATCATAACCACTTTGAAGATACAATTGACTTAGATAAAACCTATCTAGATTTAGGTGATGAGTACTTACAGGTTTTCAAGCAAAAGAAAACATTTAGGAAGTTAAGCGGATACGTTAGAATAGATGATGACAAATTCGTCGGCTATATAAAACGAAGACTACTTTTACCATTAATACCTTTGTTATTTATTCTACTACTATTCGTAATAGTGTGGTTTATTTTCTTTTATAGATTACCAAAAGGTACACCTGTACCTAATTTAAAAGAGCTTGCTAATACTGTAATTTCAGATGGGCAAGTCAATAACAATGACTTATTTGTAGGTAATACAGAATACATAGAATTTGCAGGGTATAGTTTCTTGTATGCAACTGAAAATGAGCCATCTGTATTACTAGAGAATCCAGAATCGAATGATGTTTACTTCACATATGAGGTTATTCTTGAGGAGACAGGTGAAGTAATATTAGAAGAGACTGGACTTATACAACCCGGAACAGCACTACCATGGGAAGTATTTACGTGTTTAGAGAAAGGAGAACATAAAGTAAGTTTTCGAGTACGTACATACGATATGACTAATACAAACGTTGAGTATACACCAACAATTATGGATAACATAACAATCAAGATTTATTAGGAGGATATCATGAAGAAACGTTTTATTGGATTATGTTGTGTAATTGCATTATTTACTCTGCAGTCGGTTACTGTACTCGCAGCACCTACAGTTACAAGTGATGATACAAACTATACGGTAGAAGGTCAGGATGGTGACTCGACACAGCAGGAAGTAGAAGTTACAGTAAGTAAAGGTTCTACCTTTACTGTTTGTGTACCTAAGAGAATCAATGTTCAGCCAGACACAGAGGTAAGTTATTCTGTTGGTATTTTTGCTGACATTGCAGCTGACCAGAAGATTGTAGTAGAGCCTATGGATACAACAGGTGATGGAGATGATGAAATTAACTTCATCTTAGAGAATGAAGTTAATGATGGCATCGCAGCTAAATCTGATATTAAAGCAAAAATAATTCCTATTAAAACAGAATGGAATTATGGTGACTCAGATTTTATTGCCGATTATGATGAGATTAATAACCCTATGAATCATGTTGAATCAGGTAAAATTAAGGCTAGTGTTACAGCAGGTTCATGGTCAGGTAAGTTCACGTTGAGAATTGCTTTAGAGGATGTATAGGAGGTCTAATATGAAAAAGCGATTATTAATTTTATTCATAACCACCTTTATGTTAAGCAGCTTATCAGTTAATGCAGCATCTGCTGTTGTTGAATCGACAGATACAAAAAATGAGAATTCTGAATCTAATGTTTATGTTGATGTTGTTAAAGCATCAAATTTTACTGTTATATTACCTAAGGTAATTCGAATTAACCCTGAGGAAGGTGTAGGCGAGTATGTAATAAAGGTTAAGGGTGATATGAACCCTAATCAAGTTGTAACTGTAGAATGTAATGAAACGATTGAATTAGTTGATTCAATCGGAAATGCTACGACAGTTCCATTTGATGTTTCTAACAATAAAACAGTCTGGACATGGCAGGATATTGATGGTGGTGTTGAAAGTATATCTAACGAGTCAGTTCAGATTAAAGATGGTGAAACAATACCAGCAGGTACTTTTGCAGGTTTATTAACTTTTAATATTGCTTGTGAAGTTGACTTATGTGAAGGTTTACTTACAACATCTGACTTAGAATTCCTTGGTTATGATTTAGCAACTGCAACAGATATTACAATTCCAGCATCTATTGATTATGGGAATGGTCAGGTAAAAACTATTAACTCTATACAGAGTGGTTTGTTCCAAAATAATACTGTGATTGAGAAAGTAAGTATCGAAGAAGGTATTATCGAAGTCGCACCTTATACGTTTGCTGGATGTACGAACTTAACTACTGTAGTTATGCCGGACTCTATGAATAAGATTAGAGAGGGTGCTTTCAAGGATACAACATCTTTAACCTCGTTTAACGTAACGAAAAACGTGCGCTCTATCGATTTGTATGCATTTAATAATTCAGGTATATCTACTCTGACATTTGATGATTCGGATGATGCTATACCAGTGGATTTATTGTCGGAATCATTTAAAGAATGTACTAATTTAAGTACACTGACATTTCCTACAACAAGGTATGTCGACTTAAGTGCTGGTTGTTTCGCAGAGTGTACGAGTCTTAAAGAAGTAACATGTGGTTCTAATGTTGAGTTAAATTCTGCAATATTTGAGGGCTGTACGGCATTAGAGTCAGCTGATATTGATTTAATAAATACAGATCGCAAATCAAGTATGTTTGCTGCATGTACAAACTTACAATCAGTAAAATTATCTAATGCAAAAGATATTGGTAGTTATATGTTTATAGGTTGTAATAATCTCAAGGATTTTACAGTTAATGACGGTTTAGAATCAATAGGTAGACAAGCTTTTGATTCTTGTTGGTCACTTGAGGCATTGCCTATTCAACCTACATTAACAGAAATCGATAGCTATGCATTCTCTTCATGTTTTGCTGCTACAGGTGATTATGTATGGCCATCAGGTTGTACAAAGATTAGTGATAATGTATTTAAAGACTGTGAGAATATATCAAGTATAACTATAAACTCCGTTGTAACAGAAGTAGGTGACGATGCGTTTCATAACTGCGGTATAACATCGTTAAGTTTCCCAGATGGTCTTAAAACAATTGGAGATAGAGCATTTAAATATTCTGTATCATATACTAAGAATAAACTGTCATCTTTAACACTGCCTGATACAGTAACGTCAATTGGTGCAGAGGCAATTAAACGTACCAATATAACAGAGTTTAAAGTACCAGCTAATGTTACAGTTTTATCAGATAATTTATTTGAAGAATGTACGCATTTAGAGAATATTATTCTACATGATAATATCACGGCATTTGGTGTACAGACGTTTGATACTACAGCTATATCAGATATTTATATACCACCATTAGTAACAGTTATTCCACAAAAGTGTTATAAGGATTGTAAGGAACTTACAATAATTACAATTCCAAATCATGTCGCAGCTATCCAATCAGGAGCATTTATAGAATGTGATAATCTAACATCTGCTAGCGTACCTAGTACTGCTACAATTGCTTATGATGCATTTGATACTTCTTGTGGAGTTACAACAAGATAAGATTTAGAGGGTGTTTATAAACACCCTCTATAGGACCCTTAGCTCAGTTGGTTAGAGCGTCCAGCTCATAACTGGATGGTCCTGGGTTCGAGTCCCCGAGGGTCCATTGGGTTGCTAGTATAGTTGAGTGTAGCACCTCTTTCACGTGTAACGTGCATGCTTCAGATGTGAAGGAACGCAACCCAGTTGAATGCATTTTTATCTTCTCTCAAAGCCTGTCTTAGGTGAACCACAAGCAGTGATACGAAGCTGTCTGCGTGTATTATAGTAGCGAGTTATGTGGCTGTGCAGGTATTCGCAAACCATTAAAATAACGTTATAAGGCGACAATATGAAAAATGAAATAGACAAAGTGTATACTATGACTCGTAAAGAGTATTACTTATCACAGGGTTTATCTGGAAGTGAGATTGATAGACCGGATGACCTTGTTAATGATGCTTTCATTCAGCACGTACAAGGGTTGAAGAATCTTATGGAACAATTGATACAAAACTCTAAGAATGGTATTAATTGTACTTTTATAGGTAATAAACAAGATAGAGTAGGTTTAGAAACTTTAATGATTAAATAGATAATGTTTACAACATTGTCAATTATATGATTAAAGTGATTATATGACAAGAGGTTAATATATGAAATTCATAAGTTTAATTTTATCGCATATCATTCTCTACAACATTTTTGAATTTGACTTTATGAGTATCGCATTGCTGGCTATACTCATTGTTAGTGATTATTTCACAGTTATTGGTTTAGTCAAGTTCTTTAAGAACAAGAGATACATAGGATTGTTCAAATCAAAGATAAGATATCTTGCTTTAGTATTCTACATAATTGCACTCGCTATAGGTTCGTTACTATTATATGAAGAATACTTAAGTCCTGAGTGTAAAGAAGTATCTACGAAATTCGAACAGTGTAAATTATACGAGAAAGAGCTTTCTTATATCCACAGATATAATAAAATAATTCCGAAAAGTTTGAAGATATCTATACTGGAGATATCATATATTACTGAGGAGATTGAAACATTCTATGAAAGGTATAATTCATGTCCAGAAGAGAATAAAGAGGCTCTTCATTCGGAAATGGAACAGTATGTAGAAGATAAAACAGTCTTAATCGAAGAGATGCAGAAGGATACTCAGAATGCAATTTATATGTTGTATGCTTATGTAATATCTATGTTGATTTATACTATTCTATGGAAATGGGATATTTTGGTATCTCTGTTTATAAGAATAAAATCAATCATTATTAAATACAGAGGTACTTAATTATAAGCGAAGGCTTATAATAGTCAGTTTAATGTTAATAAGATATAACCAAAAGTGAAGAAGAGGTTATTATATGGGAGAAGATATAAGTACTAAGATAAATCGCTTATCAAGTATTCTTACTGTGGTACTGGCATTATTTATTGTAGTCCCTATTATGATTGCTAAGATAAATACTGCTAAGTATAAATATGAGGCAGTTGCTAATTTAGTTAGTGTAGAAAATCAGAATGATGATGCAGATGTAATAGAGTATGCTTATACACAGCATAATACGGTACAAGTGTATAATAAAGAGTTAACTTTATCAAAATACACGACAACTTATCAATATATGTATAATGGACATGTCTACAAATTTCGGCTACGTTCAATAACTGAACCAAGTGAACAGATTAGGATATATTTAAATGAAGATAATCCATCGGAGTTCTGTTTTGCTAGTGACAAAGTTTCTTTAAAGGAACTTGTTAGAACAAATTAATATATGCAATAACCGTATTTCATTACGGAATATAAGTGATATCTATTTATGCAAAGCATAATTGATATGAGTGTAACAAACACAATATAAAATATTTAAAATGGAGGAATCTAAAATGAAAAAGAAATTATTAACTGTAACTGTAGGTGTATGCTTAATGGTAGCATTAGTAGGATGTGGTACTAAGGAGACGGCTACTGTGGGTAGTGAGTCAAAAGCAAACAAGTCTGAAGTAGGAGCAGTCGTTAGTAACATTGCTTCTGATGCTGTTGATGCGGCTATTGATGCTGTGGAAAGTACAACTGAATATGGAACAGAAGAAACAACAGAAGTAGTAGAAGAAACAACAGAAACAGTAGTTGAAGAGCAGGCTACTGAAACAACTGAAACCATTGAAGAAACAGTTGCAGAAGAAACGGCAAGTACACATGAGGGATACCCAACTGTATTTGCAAATGATGACCCAAGAACAAGCGAAGTAGTGAATTTACAAGCTCTTCTTGGTGATGTGGATATGCATATGTACGTGTGGGCTAGTGATGAAGCCCCTATAATTACTATGTACCCAACTACTGAAAATTATGAAACAGTGAAGGAAGCGGTAACTCTTGATATTGAAGGTATTGAATCTTTTGCTACAGTTTCAACTGATGAAGGAGAAAAAGAAGTTGTATTAGTTACAACTGCAAACGACGATGGTACAGTTTCATACGAGTACGTGTATACATTAGGTAGCTGTACAATTAAGGTTGACGATACAGTTTCACACTGTGTAGAAGCTGCTGAAGACTTACAGTATTTCGTTGACTTAATCAGATTCGAGTAATCTTAAAACAGGGGCTTTTATAAAAGCCCCTATGAAATAGAAGAATAAATAAATCACATATTTTAGTGAGGTAAACAAAATATGAATGAATACGAAAAGGCAAAAGAATGTTTTGAGTTTCTTAAAAACTTTTGCAAGGCAGATGGAAGTAATTGTGGGAAGAATTGTCCTTTTTCGTGCGATGCAGAAGGGAATCCTTCAAATGATGATTCGAGTCATTGTATGTTAGGAAGCTCAAAGGCTCACTATCCTTACGCATGGAAGAGTAGATAAATATGGTGAGGGAGTAATAATCTCCCTCGTATGTAGTCGTATGCTAAGAGCATGATTCACTTATGTGAAAAGAGGTCCGTAACCTCACGACTGCACTCGTATTAGGTAGTCTTTTTATGCCTATGCAAATGAACTGGCTGCAGGGCGGCCTACGTGATTCGAGACTACCTAATACAGAATTATAAGAGGTTTAATTTATGGAGACAAAAACACAGATTGCTGAGGATACAGATATCTATATCCTCGAACCACAAGTATGTAACGACGAAGAACCTAAGTATTACAAAATTAATGATTCTGTAGAGATACCTTATTTTAAGAAGAAACAACTTCCTAAAGATTGTGATATTGTAGGATTTCTTTGTCCTAAAGATAAACCTGAAACAGATGATGTTTACTGTTTGGCTTTAGATGAAAACAATATTTTCAGAGTAAGAGAAAAGAAAGGTTTATTTAAAGTCAACAAAGGTTTTGTATATGTAGGTGAAGACTTAGTAATAGGTATCACCAAAAGTATTATACCATTTCCTATATTCTGGTTCTTAGTAGGAATTATATTAACTTTAATAATAGTATCCATTATTAAAGTTAATATAATTCATAAAGATGAGGAAACCATGAATATTGTTATGAAAGAACCTGTTATGGCTGACCAAGAGGTATTTGATGGTTTTTATAAGCCAGAAGTAGAACAGCCGCCAAATATGGTTGTTACAGCTAAGAAGGTTTATTGGGTGGATGAAAATAACAAAACAATACCACTACTTAATGATGAGAAAAATCCATATTACGTTTCTTACTGTGTTATAGACGCTGACACAGGGAATATATTATTGGACGATACAGGATTGATAGAACCGGGAAATGCAACTAATTGGGATTGTAGTCCTTATATGGTCAGTGATACTCTGAACCTGTCTTTTACATTAACGGGATATACGATGGATACACAAGAAGCTTGTTGTAGCGTCACAGTAGATAATATAGAGGTGAGAAGACAATGAAAAAATTATTAACCGTATTACTTGTTGGTTGCTTATTCTGCTCAATGTCATTATCAGTATTTGCAGCAGAGACATCACAGACTTTTGAGAATCAGACATCAGGACAGATGTCTACAGATTTAACAGGAGATGTTGACGAATGGTTTACAGTCACAGTGCCTACATCAATTGACTGTACTTCATTTAATGCAGAAGGTAAAGTGTATAGCACAATTCATGCAGTAGGTGATATTGCAGGTGAACATGAATTAGTTATAGAACCTATTGCAGAATATACAGAATTATTACAGTCTGATGGCTCTATTTCTGATGGCTGTTTTGTTGACTTAGTTGATGAAGGCGGTATTAAATCTCATGTTCCTGTTGATGTTGATTTAAGTAGAACACGTTTTGGTTATGGTGATTTACTTCATGAAGGTGTTGATATTGAAGTCGAATTAACTAGATACTCTAAACTGTCTGCAGGTATGTGGTCAGCAAACGTAAAATGGAAAATAACACTTGAATAATTATGCTTAGATAGAAGTACCGTTATATAACGGTACTTCAATTGTAAGTATAATTAGGATTTATATTATAGATATAAGGAGTTGTATCATGTCAAATATAGGTTTTGCTATATGCGGTTTTCAGTTTTACTAATAGTATTATTAGGTGTATGTAAGGATTATTTTCTCTATGTATTAGTTACATATAATTGGGATAAGTGTATAAGTACTGTTACTAGAGTTGATTCACAACAAACAACACATGCATATGATAACAGTGTTGATGTTCATCAGACTTGGAAGGTTTATGCTACATATACATATAACGGTATTGAGTATAAAGATATCCATATAGGTCTTGATATACCTACATTAAAAGAAGGTAATAATATTGTACTGTATGTAAATCCAAATAATCCAAGTGAGTTTCAGGTAAAGAGAAATATAGGAGATATTATATTTCCTATTGCTGTTATTTCGATATTATTCGTGTTACTGTTATTAGCAGTATTTGCTTAAAGGAGGGTATTATGACAGAGTATTACGCCTTATATGTTGATGGTAATCGGCATGTTATAAGAGATATCTTAAAAGAGGATACAGTATCAGATAATATTAAAGATTATCATGTATATCAGAAGTACAACAGAGAATGTACTTTAGAGGAGTTTGCTTCTTTACATTTACAGGCTGTTTGTGCTGGAGAATGTATTATCTTAAAGAAAGTAGGTCAATATACATTCGAGTCAACAGGAGTCATTGCAAGCATTGATGATAACCTCATTGATATACATAATCTTTTTCCTAAGAGCAGAGACATTATGTCTCGATTAGTTAATGATTTGAGAGACAATGGTGTTGCAGGTGGTGACAAAGAAAACCCTACTTACTCGTGGAGATATGGTAGAGTATACGTTACTCTTGTTGAAAGACATCAGGATAACAAACATGCAGATGCTATTATAATAAAGAATGGTGATATAGTTCTCGCTAATATTTATACGATAGGCGAATCTATCTTAATAGAAGAATTCAAAGAAAATTGTGGAGTATTTGACTACTTAGTTGAAACTTCTAACATGAATAGTTTACTGCCTACTCACGAGGAGATGTTTAAATTTATTGAACATCAGCTTGGAAACGATATTAAGTTACCTGGTGATGAAGATGCAGCTTGTATTATTACAAAACATCTTAAAGAAATGGGTTGTGATAATGTAGATAAAGTTTGTAAGGAACTTAAGCGATTGAGAGAAATCTCTAATAGTAATGACTTCGTTATAATTGCTCATGACATTCAGGAAGGTAAGTCTAAGAAGACAGAGTCTGGATTTATGAGAGCAATTAATGCGATGGTCGGAAAGTAGGATATATGTTTGATTATATTTATGCTTATCCAGTAGATGGTAAGATTGTAATTAAACCGTTAGGTTCTGATTACTCTATTACAGATATCGATAAGTATTAGGTAATGCAACCTCATGGAGAATTAAAAGATTTTATTGCTACGTGTTATAGTTTTGAGGCATTCTATAATGACGGTAAAGCTGTTTTATTTAGAAGGGTAAGTGGTTCTGAGTTTGTATATCGGCAGGAATCTTTTAATCCTATCTTAGACTCTGGTCATTTAGATATGTGGAGTATTCAGGTTTGTCTTAGGGAATTATTAAAGTATATTCATCAGGTTACTATTACAGTTGAAAAACCAAGTAATGGTAGATGGATTAAGGCTTATGATACAGTCTTGGTTGAGACATACATTTGTAATGATGATATCCACGTAGATATCCATGATAGAGTTAAAAGAAACATTATTATGCAATCTAACTACAATCCATACAGTCAGAAGCTTGTATTATCATATGTAGATTATGATTACAATATTATTGATGCATTGTATACAACATTACGTGTATCACAAACAAATATGTTTACAACGAAGTATCTAGAGCAAGAAGAGGCATCAGTACTTGTTAAAACATGGTTTGATTTAATTGAAGAGGTTTCTGACAGTTCAGGTTATGAGGCTTTACATATAGTTCTCGAAGATATAAAATCTAAAGGGATTAAAACAACTGAGGATATTAAGAATATCCTTGAGAACTATGAGAGGTGTTACAAAACGAAGGATTTGAAAGTAATTGCATCTCATATAAAAAGTCCTAAGTCAAATAATGATATTGACAATTTGGCAATGAAAGCAATCGCCGAAATGGTCGGAAAATAGGTTATACGCTTGATTTATCATGTATGTAACTAATACATTGAAACAAGAAAGGTAATAGGTTATGAACCAACAAGAATCACTTTTATTACTTTGTATTTTGTGCGTTAGTATTGCTATAATTCTTTATGTAACAGCAGTATATATAAAAATATGTCGTGGGGAACCTACTAATTATTTAGCAATCATAGCTTCTGTAATTCTTTTTGTTGGAATGTGGATGTATATACAATATGATGTTGAGCAAGAAAGAAATATAAGAAGGCAGCAAGTACAAAGAGTTGCCCAATATATGATAGAAGAAGGAGCAGTTATTTATTTAGATGGTGAATTAATAGACGACAGAAACGAGATTATACTAAATAATTATGATATATTTATTGATGATACTTATGTTATTTTAGAACATAAAGGGAGCATGAATTAAAAGCTGCTTCGAGTTGGAAAAATGGTAGATACACTTATGTGTGTTTATAAAGGTTAGGTGCTGTAACATACCAGTACTAAATAGGAATGTCACATTGTGGGAATAACCTAGAAGTCAAAAGCACTCACCAATATCAACTTATATAAGCCTGCAGATAATTATATAAGATAGCAATAAGGAGACGCTCTCCTGACTCAGAGTGATTGAGTGTGCAACACTAGGTTACATATACCGAGGGCATAATGACAAAAGTCGGTTTCGATCCGTGAGAATAAGTATGTGAGTAGTTTATGTATAATTGCGGAATAATAAACATCCGCTGTAGATTTTGCTTAGGTGGAATTAAATTGCTGGAGTACGAGATAGCACAGACCAGAACTCTTAAACGTGTGCCGTTGCTTATACGTTAATAAGAAGCTATCCAAGGGTGAACTTCGTAATAGCTTTATCAAGTGCTCGCAAGCACTCTTGATATTTGCTATGTGCTAGGACGGAGCTGTGGTTGTTAGAGCAAACCCATTAAATGTGTTGGCTGACGAGCCAACCAGTAATATTATATGATGCGTCATATAATAGGTGTGTACTGATACCTCAGTTACTTGCGAGGTGCTGAGGGTGGAACCACACCACATATTTACAAATCTAAAGTTTCTATAAAAGGAGGAAACAAAATGAAATCTACTAATTTAACACACCTGAATCTTGCAGCTCAAATTTCGGCTATAACTGACAAGACAGGTACACACGTTAAGGTCTTCTTTAAGGAGTACGATGAACAGGAAGATAAGGTTGGAGCTGACATTGGCTTAGTTACATATCATACTTCTACTCATTCTATTACGATTGGAAAGAAGATTAAAGAAGGCTACACGGCAGACAAACTTGCATTGGAATTTGTTGAGTTTCTTAAGAATGCGTCTGTTGCTGAAGAGGTTAAGAAGTTATCTGGATTGGAAAAGATTTCTACAAGACCTGTTTGGTGTAAGCAGCTTAATAAACATTTCAGATAGATGTCGGAGGACTAGTTATGAAAAAGTTTATCACTATCTTATGCATAGGAATGCTATTGCTATCAACGCTTACAGGATGTAACGTATCTGTTAACGGTGAAACTGTATTCGAAGCATCGGATGAAGAAATTGATGCATTAAAGGAAACAGGTAAGGACGCGTTGAATAAAGTTAAAGATGTTGCTACTGACGAAGATGTTCAGGACGCAATTAAGGACACAGCTGGTTCTATTAAGGACGCTGCTACGAATTAGTTATATGTACAACCCAGACGTATGTATATAAATGGTCAGGAATGAATTTTCATTTATGGGACCTCCTTTCTCAGAGTAGTGCGATGATTTCAGAATTGGTCAAAATAGGCGGTGTTTAAGGGTATCTGGGGCCCTTGAATACCGACAGGATATTCGGTTATATAAAGTGTTTATAGAAGAGAGGAAATAAGTTTATGGGAAGAAGAGGCGGTGGTGGTGTAGGTCGCTCATCGGGTGGTGGAAGTAGAAGTCGTTCGTCAGGAGGACGTAGTCGTTCAAGTGGTAGAAGTGGTGGTTCGTCATTTAGTAGTGGACGTTCTGGTGGTTCATCATTCGGAGGCTCATCATATTACAGAAGTGCAAGAACTAATACATATGTAGGAATGCCTGTCAGCAGAACTTATACAAGACGGTATGCTAGTAATCCAGATGCTTACTACGGAGCACCTAGTTCGCATAGTGGATTTATGAAAGTAATAGTAGTAATAGCTATACTTATTGCTCTTGCAGTTGGTGTTAGTATGATTGCTAATTCTGGGCCGAGTATTACCAATAACAAAAACAGAACGAAGATTGTATCTGGTTATAACTTTATGAATGATTGTGTTTATGATGAAATTGACTGGATTCACTCTACAAGCACAACACGAGATGGCATGAAGTATTTCTATGATAAGACGGGTGTTCAACCAGTTATTATCTTACATGAGTATGAACCCGGTATGACAGATGTACAGAAAGAGGATAATACAGTAAAATTATATAATGAGATGTTTGGAGACAGAGAAGACATCTTCTTATATGTGTATTACGATTCAGCACCTATGTCTGATGTAGATGGTTATGATACATGGTGCACTGGTATGAATGCTATGAGTATTATGGATGAAGATGCTCTTAATATATTCTGGCAATGGCTTGATTATTACTGGTATGGTAGTACTTATGATTCCGGTGAAGAAGATGAGATGTTCGCCGCAATCTATAAAAAGACAGCAGATTCTATCATGGAGAAATCCACGACAGGATTTGATGTTATGTTTATTGGTATCGCAGCTGTAATCGTTATTACAGTTGGAGTAACAATCGTTATTTTAGTGAAAGCTAAACATAAGCGTAAGAAAGAAGAGGCTGAGGAAACAGCTCGTATTCTTAACGCAGACATTGAGGCTCTATCGTCTTCAAGTGAAGATGATTTAGTAAATAAATATAATTAAGGAGGATAAGTCTATGGGATTCATGGACACACTGAGACGCATTCCGAAGATTTTGGAAGCAAACATTAATGACCTGCTGGATAAAGCAGAAGACCCAGAAAAGATGATTGAGCAGCTTTTACGTGATTACAAGTCAGACGCTGCTGAAATCAAACAGGATACTGCAGAGGTTAAGGCTTTATCTAAACAGGCTAAACGTGACCTTGATGCAATCAAAGAAGATATTGCAAGAAAGACGACAGCTGCAGAGAATGCTCTTAAAGCAGGAAATGAGACAGACGCAGCAAAACTTATCGAAATGAAACAGAAGGCTGAAGCTAACTTAGCACAGGCTGAAAAGAATTATCAGATTGCATCTGCTAATGAGCAGAAGATGGTTGATGCATACAACGAAATCGTTGCACGTATCAAAGACCTCGAATCCAGAAAGGATACAATTAAAACAACTACCAAACTGGCTAATGCTCAGGAAGGTATGAATGAAATGCTTAGCCGTGCATCTTCAGTTGCACAGAATGATTCTTTTGCTAAGTATGAAAGAAAAGCTAATGAACGTCTTGATGCCGCTATGGCAGAAGCTGAGCTTAATGAAGCAGAGTCAGCTGACGATGACTTAGTAGGTAAATACAGTTCCGGCACATCAGCATCTGTAAATGATGAGATGGTGGCTATGAAGGCTAGATTAGGCCTTTAGTAAATAAGAAAGGTGGAGGCTATGACTTATACATAGCCTCCAGTACAAAATATGGCTGGTTTATTTTTGACAGTAATTTTATCATTCTTACTTATGGCAGTTATTATAACACTGGTGGTTCTTACATATATCGCACAGTGGAAGATACATACTATTTTAGGGTGTAGATGGAAATGGTACATATTCATACCTGTACTTAATCGTATTCAGATTCTTGATATTATGAAGTCTGACGATGATACTATCGAAGTATTTAATAAAGAGATACCTTACCATGTAATGTCACTGTATGATAGTTTATCATCAGTAGTATTATTAGTTACGTTCCCTATTGGTCTTATACCATTTATTGGAGGCTTAGTTCAATTTGTAATCCAAATTTTTGTACTTGGATTCATTGGACGTTATTATAATGCTAGATTGATTGCATTACTCTATGGTGAGAGTCCTGATGATTATGAGCCGTATCTTAATATAGGCTTCTGGTGGAGTATATTCCCATTTCTACCCTATTTCTGGCTTAAGAAGAATACAAAATAAAATGATTTAAACAATTAAATAAAAGTGACACGACTCCAGTGTAAATGCATGGTATGATGCCACTTTAATGTATATTTAGGATATACATTAAGAATAGTTAAAGAAAGGAGAGCTCTATGAGTAACGTAGGTACACTAGATAAAGGTTTCAGAACTTTATGTCAATTAATTCTGAACTCTAAGTTACAAAGTATAAAACCTATAGCTAAGCGTTATAGTCTCATTACTGGTAGTGGTGTTGTTAGATATGTTAATAAAACTTACGACAATGGTAAAAAGCATAATGTTCTTAGAATGTATGCACCAACCCAAAATGGTTTAGAGCCATGGTTTGATATGAACTATAGATTTCATACATATGTAAGTAATAAGAATGAACAGCGTTTAGTAAATAGAAATGAACTCATTATCTCGTGGATAAACCTTGATGATATCTATATTGAGTTATTCATTGAGTCGGCTCCTACTATTGAAACAAAATGTAATACAACTGTTATAACGGAAGATAGTCATGAATTGCTTGAATGGCTTTCTGATGAAATAGATTATTTCTACATGCGAAGTATGGATTTGAAGAAGCAGGATGACGTACCAGCTAACTCCCTTGAAGCTCCTCCCAAATATGACAGCTTTGCTTATGTAGATAAAATCTGTTCTATTATGAATGGAGAATAGGAGAAACAGAAGAATGAATATAATAAATAGGGCAACAATATATCGTAACTATCATAGGGATGGCTTATCTTTGTCACAGATTGCTGATATGTATAACGTAAGTGTAACTACAATCAGGGATAGTATACATAAATTGGAGATACACGAAAAATGGTATGCAGAGAATGAAATATACTCTGCCTTATATGATGCAGGTGAACTTATTTATGGTTGGACGCATAACAATGGTAATGTTATACGTACAAGCAATGCACTCTGCAGAGCTGGTATAAAGACAGCAGACGATGTAAGAGAGAATAAGGAACGGCTACTAAAAGGTAGAATTAGAAATATAGGTGGACATAGTTTACGACTTATAGATGTAGCTTTCTTTAAACATCAATTATTTACACAATAACCATAGGAGTACTTTATGAATTCTGTTACAGAAGTTATAAAAGGTGTTAAACAGCCAAGAGGCGGTTTCCTACCTATAAGCATGTTTGAGGTAGAAGAAATTGGCGGTGAACCTATTAAATGTAGAGACATACCACCAGTGATTGTAGGTAAGGTTGTAGACAGTATAATACACCTTATAATCAGAACAGACAAAGAACTTCTATTTAAAACTTCTATAAACGGTTATGAGAAAAGGGTTGAATTCTTCGCAAGGTCATTTTCATATAAATCAGATTATGATGAATTATATAAACAGATTATTAAAGAGGATGACATTTTCAATATACACAGACTCATCAAGAGACTTGATAATTATTTAAAAGCAAACGATATTTATCAGTTAATTATATGTCTGTGTTTAATTCATCAGTATGATATTTGGGAAACTGATTTTGGTTATATCAGTAGATTGACGACTATTGAATCATCAAGACCTAAATACTATACGAAAGGTGATATACGGAAGATTGAGATTCTTTATCAAAGAACTGTATTATGGATAGTGTCTATAATAGACGCATCTTATAACAATAATATCATCTTTGATTATAGGTTTTACCCGAATGGTTATACTGATAAGATTAAATATGGTGTAGGGGATTTTGTGTGTAACAATACTTTATTTGACTTAAAATGTACTGGCGATAAGCCTACTGCTTATCACACATTACAGATATTGACTTACTATGTTATGGGTTTAAATTCTCAAAATAAACTCTATAAAAACATACAGTACTTAGGGCTTTATTCTCCCATAACGAATAAAGTATGGAGATTGCATGTAAGTAAAATCCCTATTAACCTTATACATGAAATTAGTAAGGAGGTTATAGGATACGATGAGTTACATTACTGAGATGGGTACAGGTTCAGTTGTTGAACTTGTATTTAAAGTTAATGGTAATGACATAATCAAAAAGACTACAATAGAAGGTATGCTTGACCCGAAGTATGGTCAAGGTATTATGTGTGAACTTGTTAAGCACAATGGGCAGGTCCTTAACTGTTCTATGGGTTTATCACACATAATAATCTACGACTCTAACACAGGTGGTGAATTTCAATTCTCGGACGTTAGAGCTGTTAATATTGCTAGAGGAGATGCTTTATGTATTTTCTCTAACGAAAGTGTTGACCCGATAAATAAACGTGCAGCGTTTAGATTTGATTGTAACTATGAGGCTAAGTTCAGAGTTCGTTGTTACCAAGGGACTCTAAATGGTATTGTACAAGACATATCTCTTACAGGTATTGGTTGCCAGGTCTATAATGGTAATGTTGCACTTAATGAGCTTGATGATATATTTGTTCAGATAACAAACTATAATGAGCAGCCAAATGTAGTTGGAACTATTGCAAGAAAGAAACCTATAAGTCAGGGTGTTACATTTGTAGGAGTACATATGAATAATCCTAGTACGTTAATGCTTGGGATTGTTCATCATCTTGAGCATCAATACAGAAGACAAGGAGCAGACTAATGTTAGCATTGCATGAATTCACTGTAGGTTCACTTGTACAAATGTATTACAGATTCCCAAGTGGAAGTATATGTCTTGAAACAAGTATCATAGAACCTATTTCAAAAGAAGAGAAAAATGTTGCTTTATGCAACTATCTTACGTATGAAGGCAAAGTAATCAGATGTTCAGAAGGATTACATTATGCAGACGTACATAATAAAGAGGATGGTAGAATTTATAGATTCTATAGTATAAAAGCAGTTAATCTAAATAAGGTTGGGATGTTACTCCTTAGTTCGATAAAAGTAGAACCAATAAACTATCGTGAAGCATTCCGATATGACTGTGGGTATGATTGTGACGTGAGACTTAAATCACATGCTGGTGTGCAGTCAGGAGTCGTCCATGATGTTTCTTTTACGGGTATTGGTTGTACTATACCGAAGGAAGGTACTAAACCTGTAGTTGGCGAAACAGCATCTGTAAATATACCAGACCCAGTTACAAGAATTGTACATAGAGCCGAAGGTAATGTTGTTAGAATAGATAATGAATATTCTGACGATAAATTACTTATTGGTATTAAGATAGACAAAGAAGAAAGCATACGTCAACTTGTTCAGAATCTACAGCGTAAAGCTCTAAGAACAAGAGATAAGAGGTAGAATTATGGAGGCTATTTTCATTCATGGAACCTCGTTTAATGTATCAGAGGTTTTCATTGATGAAGATAACTCTCATGAGATATATTTAGCGAAGGTATCTAAATTTAACAGATTCGGTTACTTTGAGATGACTATTGCAAATTGTGACAAGAAACTCAAAAGGCACTTAGCAGACTGCTATGATATACAGAGTTCATGCATAGGTGGTTGGGTCTTAGGATTAGTACCTATTGGTCCTGAGCAATTTGCTTTAAATGTAACGGGTGTATCTGAAGATGTTTACGTTATTCGTAGAGGTAGTGAATTTATTGCTCGTACACGCAAAGATAGTAGATTTACTGATGACATAACATTAGCATGGTTTACATTCGATAAAGAGCAAGCAGAAAGATTTGCTACTAATTTAACTTTAAAGGAGTTAACTGTTTATGAAGCTGTTTCAGTAGAACAGATAATACAGTTAGATAAATATGTGGAGGTTTAATATTATGCGAGTTTTAAATTTAAGTATTACATATTATGGAGACAAACCAGCCGAGGGTGATTTAATTGCATTGGCTCTATGTACAAATCACTTACTTGCGGGAGCAAATGTAAGAGAGGTACAATCCTATCTCTGGATTAGTGGTCAATTAACAAAGAAAACTTCATTTGTTATTTCAGGTTCTACTAAGGAAGAATATGTAACTAAGATACAGAAAGTCTTAGATGATTTCGATGCAGATATCACAAGCATTAGTGGCTACGATACAAACAATGAAAAATTCTTACGGTGGTTTGAATCTCACCTATAAGGAGGAATTATGTTAGATATGTTTACAGCTAATAGTACCGCAGGAATACTTTTATTCGTTATTGGTGCTATAACAGTATTTTACATTTTAACTGATGGTTCTAAATCAAATCAGAACGAAAAAGAATACACTGATGAAACAAGAAAGAATGAGCCTGAGTCACCGAAAGAGGAAGTTGCTCAGCCTAAACAGGAAGTACAGCACGTTGAGAGAAAACAAGCTGTTGGTCAAGCAACAGTAAATTCTGATATTACTGAACAAGGATTAGAATATCAACCTACAAATACTGCTCCGCTTCCTAAATTAAACACAGTTGCCGTAGAAACACCAACACAACCTGCTACACCAACACCAGTGCCTGTTAATTATAACAATGGTGCAGATGAAGTAAAAGGTAATCTTACACTAGAAGATTTTAATGATGAGGATGGAGATGAAGTTGATGTTGTGTGTCAATGGTGTGATAATGTTGTAAAGATGCGAAAAGGGGGTAGTATGGTTTGCCCTAGATGTTCAGGCACCATAGAGTCTTAATGAAATTCGTTTTAACAAAGAGTGCCAAAGTAGGTGATGTTTTGTTTTATTCAGCAAAAACATTCGATGGCATTAAAATATTAAAGAAAGGAACTATTCTAAGTAAAGCTAATATTGCACTACTTAGAAATAACAACATAAGAGGAATCACAATATGCACAGATAATTATGAGTCAAGGTCTGTGAGTTGTGAAGATATACTTGAAACAAGAATTAATGTTAGATTGGAATCACTATCGACAAGATATGTACAAAGAGCATTAGAGCGTGAAGACGTGAGGAATCTTGTTGAGAATTTATCCGACCATGTGCGAGACCATTCTATTAACGTTGCAAATTACGTAGCACTATTATTAAGTCGAAGTTCTTATAATATTGCAGGTAAAGGTTCAGACATAATTATAGGAGCTTTACTTCATGATATTGGTAAAGATAGTATTCCAACAGATATTATGTTTGCACCAAGAAGACTTAGTGATATTGAGTTTGATATCGTTAAACTACATACGCAAATTGGTTATGCAATTCTTAAAGAACATAACTATAGCAGTATCGTTACTGAGATTGCTATAGGTCATCATGAGTCTGCTGATGGTAAAGGTTATCCACATGGTAAATCTAATGAGGATATACCTTGGTATGTTGACCTCGTTCACATATGTGATATCTATGATGCTTTATGTTCAAAAAGAATATATAAGTCATCGAGTATGAGAAGTGAAGCAAAGAGTGTTATAATGTCTCAGAAAGATAAATTCAAACCTGAGATTTATAACTTATTTGTAGATAATATTCCGGAATGTTTCTTAGGCGATTTACTTGCTACAAACACTGACGAAGTATATGAAGTAATTGGTTATTCTGATAATAAGGAACCAATACTTCGTAATATATACAAACACTGTGATGTGTTGTTAAGTGAGTTAGGCTCTAATGTTATACCGGTAGATAAAATTGGAGGAGCATTTACATGAAGAGAAGTAAGTTAATTACAGGGTTAACTTTAATGTGTTTATCAGCTTTAGGCGGTGCGTACGCTATGTATTGTATAATGGAGACAAATCGCATTGAAAAGAGTAAAGAACACAAGAAAGAGTCTTTCTATGATGAAGATGATTTAGAGATGTTAGATGAGGACATCTTGAATGAGGAAGAGTAAATAATTTATTGTATAATTGAAGATGATACTTTCAGATTATCATATATTATTGATAAGTAATAAAAGTGGTTGAATTCGTTGGAGGTGAGTTATTTGAAAGCAATAGATAATGCTGTTGATATTATGGGAGCACTTGAGTTATCGAATAACTCATTTCTACGTACATTTCTAAACACTGCATCTAGCACGTTCGACTCGAATCTTGAATTATCTATTTGGACTAGCAATCCAAATATACTATTTAAAGATTTGAGAAATTTGGACAAGCTTATTTTATCTATTAGTTCACTAGATAAAAGTGATAGGGAACTTATAGATAAACGTATTGAGGTGTTTAAAGAAGTTCTATCTGTTGACTTTAATACTGATTTCCGCATTACTTATACGCCATTGAAAATTCCTATGATGGAATTATGGTCAAACACAAGATTGGGTGATGTATGGGTCGACAGAGCAAAGTTCAACTTTAATCCAGAAGATGCAGGTAAAGTTATATTCATACCATACGATTATTACTTGTATGAAAGTCCTATCATTTTTATGGATGGAAAAACAGAGCTATTAACTGATATTGGTAATACAATTAAAGTGAGTAAACCACAGGTTATAGCAAGAACTCTTCCATACATAGAATACACTATTTAAGGGAGGTGTACTAAAGCTAAAGAAACAATCGAACCAAAAACGAAAACTGAATAATAATTGAAAACAATCGAACAACAAACAAAATCGAACAACGAACAAAATCGAACAATCAGGAGGATTTATTTATGTCAACATTTAGTACAGCCGGTAGAGGCGCAAGAGCAGGTTTACAGATGAAATCAAACAGAGGGTACATCAAGCAGCTCTCAAAAGCAGCAGAGATTGGAGTAACACATCGTTTGTTTATTCCGACTTTCCAGTTCATGAATGATTACGATGAAAAAGTGAACGACTTACTTATCGGATTCGGTGCCGGACGTAAGTTAGATTTCGATGTATTCGGTGCTACCTTTATGACTTATGCACGTGCTTGGTATGAGGATGAAAACAACATTCCTAAATGCTTAATCAACTGTGACCAGTTCTCTAAGGTATCCCGTGTTATCTTAGAAGCACAGTGTAATTCAGAAAAAGAGGCAGCAAAGAAAGCAGCTGATGAACTTGCCTTAGCAAACAATGGACAGCGTGATGAAATGGCGCTTATTAGAAAACTCGACCGTATTGATGAGAAATACCACGGACGTGATGCAGAAGAAGGCACACAGAGAACATATGCTCAGGTTAGCCAGATGGTAGGCAGACTTGACTACTTTATGGTTGCTGAAATGTTAATTGTACCTATGGATTCTGTTACAAACACTCCTAAGTGGGACAAAGCACAGCTTGCATACAAACAGTTATCCAATCAGGTTATTCAGCAGTTAATCACAATTATGGATACACCTGGTTTCTACAATCCGGAAGATGGATACCTTGAAGTATCCTTCAAATATGGTAATGCAGGTCAGAAAGCAAAAGAAGCAGGTCAGTCAGCTACATACAATGGTGTAGCAAGTGATATGCGTCTTTCTGTTGCATTTAAAGATTTATGGGATAAGTATGGTGAAGCAAAGGTTAAAGAAATCGCTAACGGTGAACGTGATATCGAAAAAGCAAATGATCTCATTCTTGCAAGAACAGGATACAGACCTGGTGCATTTACAGCGGCAGACCTTCGCTCTAAGTTGCTTAAGTGGGTTGCAAAGAATACAATCATCCTTACACACATTGATGTTACAGACGACCTTACAAAGAAGGCAGCTAAGGATATGATTGACTTGGGTATCGTTGATAACATTGCATCTGTTAAGACAAAGCTCTCAGAAATTGTTGAAAGCCAGGCAGAAGAAGTACCTGCTAATCAGGAAAACACAGCAGATGAAGATGTAGCAGCACCAGTTGAACCTACAGCACAGACAGCAGAATCAGGAGTTATGGAAGCAGCTCAGAAAGCAGCAGAAGCAATGAGTCCTATGTCACAGCAGGCACAGGATATGATTAACAGTGGTGTGGCTATTGGTGCCCGTGTTGGTTCAAACGTGCCTTTGGCAGAGATGGATGACGATGACTTAGGAGAACTCGTATAATGCTTAAAATCGATTTGCAAAATATTCAGGCAATTGGTAATGCAGAGATTGTTATTGAGGAGAACACTATTACGGTGTTCTCCGGAGATAACTCTAACGGTAAATCAATACTATCAAAAGTGATTGAAGCCGTTACTTCAGGAAATATAAAAAGTAAGGATATAAGGCGCTCTCTCATTAAAGACGGTACTGATTGTGGTATTATTTCTTTTATTAAAGATGGTACTCAATTAGCGTATATTCTCAAAGAGGAAGTATCACAATCGTTTGTTGTCTACAATCCGGATATGACGGATGAAAGCAAACGAATAGTACGTAATCTTAATGACAAGACAGGTCTTGAGAGCCTTAATAAGAAATTCGGATTTAGGACTTACGCTGATGGAGATATTTGTCTTCAGTTATCGCCGACGTTTGGTGCTATTCCGTTTGTAACTACAAGTGGCAAGGTGAATGCAGACATTGTTCAGGATATTACAGTAGACCGCATCGCACAGAGTTTCTTAGACTCATATAAGACGATAACACACCCTACATTTGCTCAGCGTATTAAGAATCTTGATAAAGAGAAAGAGCATATTGAACAGACGTTGGAAGTTATTGAGTCTTACGATTGGCGAGAGTACGAGCGGTTAGCAGGAGAGATGCAGAATATACTTGATATTACTCAAATGTATTCTTACAACAAACTTGACCATGTGAAAGTACCACCTAATGTCACAATCTACGAATTACCTAACTGTAGGTTATCGCATATTAAACTACCTAATCTCATTCCACCATTTGAGTTACTCAATAAGATTGGTGGAATTGAAGAGTATATGAAGTTGAAAGAGGGAGTTTGTCCTACATGTGGTAGACCTATGGTAGAATAGGAGCATATATGGCAAAATATAATTATATGTATCAGCAGTATATTTCCCATGTAAGAAAGGCTTATGGGAAGAGAGCACTGTCTGATAAAGTAGTGACCCAGAGAATGAGGAAGATTATTGATGACATGTCTATTGATGACAGATATTATCTTGAGTTACTTGACATGTATCATACAACACATCGGGTTGCTATGATTGCAGAGATTACACATAAGAAAGCAGCACATAAAACTAGCGTTGCATTAAACCATCTTATTAACCCTAAGAATATCATTTACATAACAGGAGTTGATTTATTCAAGCATGATGGTTTAAGTCTTGGAGCCATTCAGCATTTCTCAACGAGAACTGTTAATGCACTGAGACGTCAGGATATTCTTACAGATGAAGATTTGCTTATCTGGTTAAGATTAGGTCTTGTGTATCTCTATAATATTCCTGGTGTAGGAAAGTGGAGTCAGCTTGAGATTCTTAAGTTCCTTAGTGGCACCGGTAAATTGAAATTGAATTAATGTAAAGTGAGTACGCCGGTTAGTTGAGATATATTAGCCGGCGTATTTTTTGAAAGAGTGAAAGCAATGGGTAAACTTAAACAAATCGTAAAAGGTATTAACAACTTCTATCTTTGTTGTATCATATTGGTTTCGGTAGTAGCTGTGTTATTTGTTTTACCTCCGATTCTCAACGCTACTGTTGTAAATAATTTGAATCGCATTTATGATGAGTATTCAATTATTACGGAAATTAAGACAGATTACCAGGCAGAAGAAATTACCATAACAACCGGGTCAACATCTTGGTTTGATGTAACCAATAACACAAATACCTATAAACTTAGTCAAGTGTACGATAACCCCTTATTTGTCATTGACAACAGTGTATGGGCTCCTACAATGATTGATGGGGTTGTACACATACCGGATACATTCCCGAGGTAATGTTATGTTATTGGTATCTAAAAAGAAAGTTAATAACTTATCACTTGACAGAGTTTTACTCGAGAAAAGAATAGCTGATTTATGCAGTAAGATTGGGTTTGATAAAAATTACAAATTCCGATTAGTATACCTTACGTACAATATTGACAAGACATCTTTGTTGTGGGATGAGTGGTTCGATTTACATGTTGATATACTTATGTACAACAATAGTGTCTTAGAGTTATATGAAAAGATTAATTTAACAGGTTTAAGTCTACCAAGATTATTTTTAATTTGAGATGGTGATATCTATGAAAACATTGTTTATTTTTATTATAGCAGGTTTGGTAATAGCATTGATATCCTTATGTGTTCAGTATGTTGAAGACTTTATTGAGATGGTTTATGCAAAAGCATGTTTACTACAGACAATCGATGAAGTAGTGAAGATTGTAAGGTATCAGCAGATTATATTATCTGAATTAGGTATACCATACAAAACACATCTAAATAGAAGTAATTTCGATTCTTTGATTTTACCTATTCATAGAAGTCTAATATCGGCTTACTGGGATTTAGGTAAACCTAATGTTCGTATATCTGAAGAACACTATAATAGTTTACACGCTTCCTATGTAGACAATCTCAATGCTCTGAATATACTGTTAGCTGACTATAACATATACAACGTCAGATATATGTATGCTAGGGATAAGTGTGTTTTACTAAACAATATGTTTCCTATTTATCCATTTCTGAATGAAGACATTAAGTATCGTTTAGACAATGGTATTAGTGGAACAGGTGCGATGACGAGGTAAAGTTATCTATGGAATATAAGGTTATGATTGCTGGTGACTTGCATAAGCGTATGAAAGACATTAGTACAATCAAAGGCTACTGCAACGCTTGCAAGAACGTGCAGTTGGATATTATAAACTTCATAAAGCAAAATGGAGTTACTCACTTCATTTCAGCAGGGGATTGGTTTCATGGCGGTTATGGTTCTGATGTAGCAGCCGCTCTATGTCACACTGATATTGACAGAGATATGGCAGAAGCACTAAACGGTAACTTCTATGGTGTAATTGGTAACCATATTAGAATTCAAATGGATTCTAATCCTGAGTTATTTTTGATACAACCACATCCAGTTTATCGCTCTAGGCATGATGTTAATCGTAATGAGCAAATAATTAAAACTCCGGACAGGATTGTTTTAAACGGATGTGAATTCTTATTGAAACATTGGAATCCGGTTGCAGAGGGTGCACTTGACTATAAGTGCGAACTTGACCCGGAGTGCAAACATCACTTTGCAATATTTCACACAGAGCAGATTATTCCTGCACCATTATTACATGGTCTTAATATGGGACACGTTATATCTGACGAGTCTAACATATCTAAAGCATTAAATGGGGTGGAGATTGCAATTGTTGGTCATATACATAAAGTAATTGGCTCTCATGTAATAAGAAGTACAAATGGTAAGGATACACTTATGATTATACCAGGCTCACTTACCAATACAGATGCAGGTAAGAAAGCAAGGCATGATTATATTGATATTCCTATAATCACTATCTATGAAAGTGGTGAGTACAAATTGGAATATCACAGACAAACCTTACATACTGACGAGTTAACTTTCTATCAGAAGACAGAAGAGGATACAGGTAAACTGAAATCCTTAAATGGGAACGCAAAAGAAAATCTCTACAGTGAATTGCAGGCAACTGCATTTATTGGAGATAATCAACAGTTCTTAACTCTTAACAGGTTCTTAGAGAGTCAAGGTTATACAAAATCAGACAAGACACAGATACGTTCTGTTATTCGAAATCCTGAGGATATCGATACACTTGTCTATATTGCGAAACAAGAAAGTGAGGGACTTTAAGTAATGGAATCATCACTTACTAAGAATTATGCAGATTTGGTGAGACAGGCAGAGCATGCCTTTATTTCTGGTCGTGTAACAAACGAGCAGATATTTCAAAGATGGGTTGACGGTCTTAAGAAGATACCGGAAGCTGACCTACTAAGTATGGGCATTGATATTAACTCATTGAATGTTAGAGAGTTATTATCAGAATCCTATAAAGATAAATTGGATGATGCTGCTGTAAATCAGCAGATTGACAGTGTGAATGCTATGATTGAGAAAGTCAATGTATACGTTGATAATCTTAATAAAAAGGCAGTTGAATTGATTCGTCAAATGGATAACATGGAGAATAATGCATAATGATTATCTTAGAATCTAATACATTGGTTCCATTCATTGTGGAACATAAACTGATTGGTGCACACTGTACATGTATTGTCAACAAGACAACTCTTAATGTTGATTACATTATTGTAGATGATACTTGTACTTATATGTACCATGAGGAGAAACCAAAGTATCTATACTTTGATATGAATGATGTGCTTACATTTGCATTCGAGATACCTAACACGTTCTTATTTGTTGGTCAGGGTGCAAGTATACGTTTATCTGTTGCTACGGGTAATACGATGGCAGAAGTTATTTGTAATAAGCCATATTATACTTCTGTACTTAAGTTAAGTGATAACTTTACGGATAAGATTATTCATAGTCCTGACTGGCAGTTTATATCACTTAAACCATATGCAAATGTTATCAAAGCAATCAAGAACCTTAAGAGTCTTGCTAGTGAATTATCTACGTCTATTACAGTTGAACTTGGTCCGGTTTATTGGACAGTTAGTGTTTCTCAATGCTGTATATTCGGAGCAATGAATGGTATTGTAGGTAGTATAACAAGCCAGTTACTTGAAAAGGTTTATGATTATGAAGCTGAGGTTTATCAGCAATCACCTACCAGTATGATTATCAGAAAGCAGTTGGGAGATGGCAATTACTATATTGTAAATGTTCCTATCTCTAAACAGGTAGAATTACCTAACATCATTGAGAAGATGGTTGTTAGATGTCGTGATGTTTGTACGTCTGAACTTACGCCTGATGTTAGTATGATTACGGGTGAGATAATTAAAAACATCAAAAAAGATGTTATAACTTTGATTTTACGTGATGGGCGTATGGATTTAAAATATGCAAACAACCACGTTAATCTTTCTACCGAACCACAGGATGCTAACTTAAGTAAAGGTTTAAGTATGCAGGTTCCAGTAAAATCTTTAATTAGTGTTGTTAACATATTGGACAAGCCTACTGCCATATCTACGAATGGAGAATATGTATGTATGATGAGAGACAACAAAGGCTTATTGATATCAGGAATAATCTTGTAAAGAAGATTAGTGTTGCAAACGAACGTGCTATGAAAGGTAAGGCTAATGAGGAAAAGGTCTCACAGTTTAAAACACGTTTAGAGCAGGTAGTGCAGGAGCGTGCTGAAGTTAAAGAGTGTGGAAATCACTTGCATGATATCTATAAGAACGTACAGTCTTACGCAAAGAATCACCAGGACTCAGCAAAAGAAATGCTTAATCTTGCTATTATTGCTGCAGGTGAGATGGTTCCGGATGCAGGAACCAGAGGTATACATTTACATGCAGACGAATCAGGAAGAGTGTCTGTTGTAAATGAAACAGGTCAAAATATCAACCTTAGAGAAGGTGGTGGATATAGAGCTGTACTTGGTGCCTTACTACGTTATGCTTCTTTAAAAGCACAACCGGATGCACTACAGTTAATGCTTTATGATGAGTCGTTCTTCACTCTCAGTGATACCACTACACAATCTATGAAAGATATTTTCAGTGCTATGAAGAAAGATTGTAATATCATATGCATTGAACAAAGACACAACGTTATGGATGGCATCTTAGATTCCGAATATAACTTCAGAAAAGATGACATGGGTAACACTACCGTATCGAAAGTATTTTAGGAGGACGTTATGGTTTTACTTCGTGAAGTTATTGGTACAAGATACATCATAAACAAAATAAATAAACGTCTACGTCTCACGCTCGACACTTTAGTCGAGCAGGAGGTAGACTTAAATGGGTGCAGGTTTGGTCCTGATTGTGTTAGTATTCTTGAAAAGTATTATGACAAGATTATATTCAGAAACACAGAAGACCCAGCATTGGATAAACTTCTACAGGATAATAGATATCACATTCTTAATCCTGATGAAGAGTGGCCAATACTTGACTTTGCTCAGGTGGTTAAAAAGGAAACATGGTACGAAGATATTCCTAAAGTACCTAAAGGAAAATATCTTATCAAAATAGATACAGGAGATGTAGTTCAAGAATGTCTTCTTATCTTGATGATTATGGCTAGGCCAGATATTGAGTATGATTTAAGTAACTGTATGGCAGATATCATGGGTATGGTTTCTAAGCGTATCAACATTGATGACTTTGATGAGGATAAAGTTTATATTACTAAATCTCCTTACGTTATTCTTGTTGATAAAAGCGAAATAGATAGGAACTCTATTAATCCTGTTCCGGCTTGTTTTGGACGAGATAAGATGATTGGTCTTGATGGTTCGTGTCCGGAAATGCCACGTGGTTTCAAATATCTTCTTTCTTGGATTGATGATGTAGTAACAAAAAGTATGATTGTCAAAGAAGAGGAGAAGGTAGATATAACTGATTTTTTGCAGATGAGGTCTTAATATGGAAAACATTGTAAATAACAACGAGGCTCTGTTTGAGCTTAAACTTATTGAACACAAGATAGGAAAGCCGCTTACCGATGAACAGCGTGACTTTGCTTCTGACTTTACTAAAAACACAATTACATTCGCTAACCCTGGTACAGGTAAGACACATACGCTTACAGCAGGTATTATCTTAGCACAGAAGTACCACAAGGTTGACCCTACAAAGATTTACTGTATGTCGTATACAAAAGCGGCTACAAATGAAATTGAATCACGTTACAGAAAATTAGCAAAGAAATGTGGAGCAGGGCTTGGTGCTACTTTTACCACTTTTCATGCTTTCGCAAGAAGACTTCTTGTAGACATCTATCCAGGATTTGAAGTTATTGATAACTACAATATGGAAGATGCTATTAAGCTTATGTCAGATTATATCAGGTTAGAATTACCTGAGTATTCATTTGACAAAAAGAAAGTATGGAATGTAATCCGTACGATTAACTCTTTAAACTCAGCGTTTATCTTTAATGATGAAAACGTTATGTCTCGCTATGAGTTTATAAGTCTTGATATGCCAATCAGTGCATTTCAGAGAATCAGAAAAAGATGGTTCGATATGGGCTTTATTGATGAGCGTATCAAAGAAGGTGACATTCCACTCTACTGCCTCTATGCTTTAATTAAGAAGCCTGAAGTAGCAAAGATGTGGATGGGAAGATATGACATTATGATTGTTGACGAGTTCCAGGATATCTCTTTATTGCATCTTGAGATACTGCGTCGTGTTGCTAAGACACTTGTTGTAGTTGGTGATATGAAACAGCAGATTTATGTTTATAACGGTGCATGTCCTGAGATTGTTAATGCTTACATGAATGCAAGACCAGATGCACGTACTTGTTACTTAACACAGTCGTTTAGATGTAATCAGAAGATTGCTGATTTGGCAACAAGAGTTATTACACCTAACCTTGATAGTGACTCTGCTTTCTTAGGAAGATTAGGTGCTCAGTACAATGACGATTGTATTCAGTTTGTTGACAGACATAATCTTGATTGGTCTAAGATATTCGAAGGAACAACAGCAGAAACACTCAACAGTATCATGGTACTCTATCGTAACAATGCGTCTACAATTCCGGTTATTGACGAATTGTATACAAAGGGTATTCCGTATAAGTGTCCTAAGTTTATGATGGTTATGGAGATACCGGTACTGTCTACATTATGTGACTTAGTTAACGCTGCATGGAAGCCGTATGATATTGATTATGCAAAAGCAGCTTTAGCACACTTCCCGGAATTCAGATTCCAGAAGTACAATATTGGTGAATACTTAGGTATTATGAGAAAAGGTAAGAAACCTATCTTTGACTTAGATAGAGTTCTTGAGAATGAATCATCACGTGATATATTACGTGCTATGAGAGAAGCAGGCAATCGTATTCAGGCGAAGAAGTCAGCAGGTAATGTTATTGTTTCGCTTAAAACTGTTTATGATAGATATATCAAACAGTATGAGTATTACCCAAATGAGGATACCTACTACTATAATATGGTTGCACCTATTTGTAACATTAGAACATATCCGGAAATGCATCAGCGTGAGATTGATAAGTCTAATCGTGCTTTGGAATGTATAAAAGCCGATATGGGTGTAAGATGTTATACAATGCATTCCAGTAAAGGACTTGAAGCAGAACATATTTACATGCTGGATGTTAACGAAGGTATATTCCCGAATGTTACAGTTCTTGATAGGAAAACAAAATATGGTTGTGAATATGATGCGTCATTAGATGTTCGCTCAGAAAGAAACCTGCTTTATGTTGCAATAACCAGAGCAAAAGATTCAGTTACAATATCTTACTCTGATAAAGCGTTGTGTTCTCTTATCGCTAATCCGGAACATAACACTTATTCAAGATATGATGAGATTTATCGTCAGGAACATAAACTATACGACGATTTGTCTACATTTGAATCTTTATTATGTGTAATTTAGATGAGGGTTGTTATATGAGTTTTGATTTGAGTCCAGAGTTATTAAAGGCTATTGCACCTAATGCTGACCCAGAAAAAGCTCAGATTAAGTTTGATGATGCTGGTACTTTACATGTGCTTGAGAGAAGTAATGATGGGGCTCTGCTTCATGATTACGCTCTCAAACACGTAGAAGAGAAAATACAGCAGGAGCAGGGTAACACTAAATCAGAAGAACTAAGATTGCTTAAGCAGAGTAATAAAGTAAGTAGGTATTATTACTTGGCTATATTATTGTCTGTAATAGTAATACTATTTGAATGTATCTATTATGTAGAGAATATAAAGACAATATCATTAGCAGTTCTTATATCAAGTTTTACTGGAATACTTTTAGCGATTGGTGTTATAATATACAGTGTTGTGAAATTAGCCTTGAAATATTTTAAGAGGTAAGCTATATGTTAAGAGATTATGTAGTTGACTTAATAAATAGCGATACAGAAAAGAAAGCATTCGTAAAGGAATGTGATATATTCTACAAGATACACGAGAATGATAGTGAACTATGTAATGCTTACTGCATTTACAGGTTGTTCCATTATACACATGCTAACGATGCTAATTCGAGAATCGAAGCTATTGCTACTTTGCAAGGTAGAGTTGGAACTGCTATCGACGAAGGTGTTCTTGAAACTGTTGGTATATTATTAAAACGTGATACTTACGAACGAATGAAGTGTGATGATATTGATGTTTTAACAAAAGCATATTCGATTGATTTACACAGACCTCTTGGTTATGTTAGTGAAGAAGTAAAACGTTGCTTTACGATGCACTGTGAGATTTGTGATGAAGATGTAGAGTCTTACATCGATACTGTGTTACAGATATTTATTAAGATATTCTTTCTTCAATCCGAAGAAGTAAGAACATTTGCTATATGCAACAGAATGCCTATCTACAGTATTATCGAGAAAATGGTTATGGACGAGGCAGATTTAAATCTAATGGTTCAAATTAAGGAAATTGGTAATATTGTTTTAGAATGGGGTGATAAATATGTATAGTCAATGCTGTTATAGACTAGTGCCATTTGGCACAGTTATACATGACAGATTTGATTGGAATAAGAAAACGCTCGTTGGGTATCCTAATTTGATAATCCCTGGTTCGCTTGCTAACGAACAGTTTGGTAATGTTTGGCAGGAGCATCATGAGATATTGGAGAAGGATAATTACCAGATGTGTGAAGCAGCTTTGCTTGCTGACAAATCTTATATGCTATGTGTGGATTGGAATAACGTTCAGTATGATTGTTACACTATGTCAGGTACAGTTGAGTGTAGAAGAGTACCGGAACATACACCGTACAGAACATATACTAAATATGCGTTAGATTTAGACAGATATGCCCCTGTTGGAGTTGAAGTAACAGACTATTCTCAGTTACGTTTTTCAAGTGGGACTATCTACAGAATCGCGTATGCAGATGGTATAATTCACACAGCACTTGGTCGATTTAAACTTGATAAGGAGATTTGTAATCGTTTACGTAAATGGCGACCGGATTATAAGCTCTACAAACTGATACGTGAACCAAATAACAATATGTTCGGATATTTATTTTTGGACACAGGTTATGGCTTACTAACTGTCGATGGTAATGGGAATCTTGAGATACAGGAGGTGCCGTATGGGATTGAGATTTAGTGAAACAGGCTCGATATACAAGTCCTACGTAAAAGACAAAGAACTCTATGTTGAGTTCGCACCTAACATCGTGGTGCATCAACCGTTACCATTTGTCAAGGAAGACTTTCTTATCGACCATATATTTCCTTGTAGTAATGTAGCTATACTATTAGAAAGTAAAACAGGTAATATTCTTATTGCTTGGTTTACAGGTGGTATGTCTATATATCGACCAGTAAACGATAAATGGCGATTAATGGCACATACCAACTTTAATATTAACACATTTAGAGATGGTATATGTAACACTTGCGAGAATGGTATAATACAATCAAAGCAAATGGTTCATGTTACAAGGTCGTATCTCTATCCTTTGAGAACTTATTTTCTCAAAGAGTACCCTAATATCTCTATTTGGGATATATCAGATAGGGGTTGTGGATATGTTGTACCAATTGAAGAGAACCTTAAAGTAATTACTGAAGTTCTTGCAGGAACTGACGATTACCCTGGGTTCTTACGTAATGGTGAGGTATTAACTCAAATAGGAAGTAACTCTGCACCTTTGACTGGAACATATATTATTGAACAACCAAAGGATTGCGAGTTCACATTTAATCTTTAAAAGAAAGGAGTAAATTACTATGCATATCTTATCTAACTTAGATGGAAAGACAATCTTTGCTGGTATCTGCATTATTTTCATGGTTGTGATCCTTATTAAAGGAATGGGAACAAAAGCAGGTGGTGCTGGCGGAAATGGTAAGAGTAACAATTCCAACAATACGAGTAATTCCAATAACTCAGGAAATAACGCACAGTAGCGTTATGCAGGAGGGATGATATGGGTACTAAGATTGATAAGAACCTATTGAAGTTCCTTGAGAAAGCAGATTTGCTGTATATCGAGGCTTACCAGACAAGACGGTATGTTGTTATGAAAGAACACTTTACTCGTGAGGCTATGGAGTGCGTTAACCTTAGAGTATTACATGAAGGTGAGTCTCGATACTTTGCAGCTAAGAACTACCGTAATAATGACTGGGAAATCCTAGAAGAATACGATGACATATTCGTAGTCAGAAAAACATGTATATTTAAGCGAATACATATTGGCTTATTCAAAACCATGCCTGCTTCTACCGATTATGAGGAAGAGTGGCAGATACTAAAAGACGGTATCCATGGTTACACAGTAACGTCAATTGGTAGGGAGGTATATATTTAAATGCAAAATATTACAGATAATGCACAACTTAATAGTATGACTCTTAAAGATGCTAGAACAGCAATCGTAAGGAATCTTATTAGTAAGTGGGAAAATATGGATAGAGAGTTAGACTCTCTTAATCAATCCCTGGTTGAGTATGAAGAAAAGCTGAAAGCAGCGAGAGAAGACGGTGATACATCTGAAAACTCTGCGTATGAACAGGCAATTGATAATCTATCAATAACGCAGAATAACATCTACAAAATGCAGAAGGCTAAGTATGACATGAGTCTTATCAATGAACCGGATTTTGTAGCAGCAACTCACGCTGACGACTACATTGATGCTATCGATGTTCTAAAGAATACACGTGAAATAAGTGGTTTAAGTGATCTTGCATTTCATCACTTTGATGGTGATATAAGTAAGCTTGCAACATGTTCACGTGATGATATGAAGAAGCTCATGTTTAAACTAAATTACTTTATATCGAGAGATGGTAAAGAGTTTGACTTTAATGAGAGTGAGCAGGAAGTCTATGAGCTTCTCAAGGAAGTAATGACAAAGTATAAGACAAGACCATATAAGCCTTGTGGTAAAGTTGTTCTTTACAGTACGGTAAGAGTTCTTGTAAACGATGAACTTTATACTTTGATGATATATCCCGATGATGTGTCATATATACGAGAGGGCATTATCGCTTCAAACAGCGAATTAGCCTCTAAACTTTTAAACAATGAGGTTGGTGACTCAAACATTATTCGTGATGGTTTGAGATACACTATCAAAGAAATATATTAAGGAGATAGATTTTATGATTTGTGCTACGAGTACATCCGATGCATTACTTAGGAAAGCTACAGGCCGGAATAAGACAATTATTTGCGGATTCAGTAAAATGATTGAACAGTTCGCAATCGACCCCACACTTATGAGTCCTAAGCGTGAAGTGTATGTTGTTACGAATGATGATGTTATGACGGCAAAAGCGAAAACACAGTTCGAAGATGCTGTACTTAATAAACATGTTAATACGAAAATCATCTTTGTAAATAAAGGCAAGAAGTCTTTATATACTGAAGGATTTCAGGGCATTGATGTTGTATTACAGAATGCAAAAGCAGATGACTTATTAAAAGCCATTGGTGAGATTTTACGTTCAGATATTCAGGAGAATGAACAGCGTACACTCGGTAATGCACCTATTGAAAGAATAAAAACGCAGAATACAGATGCAGCTGCTTACAAGTTATCGAGAGAGCGTGCTAAGAAACCGGACAGACGTAATGCACGTGTTGGTAAAGTTGCGAATGTGTCAGTAACAGGTATGCCTATTACCATCGTTGCAGGTAAAGCTATGTGGATTACGCAGGCTACAGACCCAATCACACAGGAGCCTATTGAACCTCCGAGATATTATTCAGTATCATCTGGTGGTGAGTTTATGCCAGTATATGCAAACGGTGACCCAATTGAGACGGACGAATATGGTAACATTCTTGACCCGTTTATTTGTCTTGATGATGAAGGTGTACCTATCTTTGAAGAAGAAACAAACGTCGTTCAGATTGATGAAGTAGCGAAAGAGTTGAGTGAAGCGGAACAGAAAGAAAATGCCCCTACAACAGCTTCTGATATTATTCCTACAAACAATACAGACATTATGACGTTTGAGGAAGTTGAAAGTAAGAGTACAGTACAGAAAGATACCGGTGTTGATATCGGCTCTGAAATGGGCGTGGGTGATTTCCCTGGACAATCCTATGCAAGTCCTTCAACAAACCCTGCCGCACCTGTTGAATCAAACCTTTTGGCAAGAGCACAGGAAGCATCAAAAGTTGCTGACTTAACACAGCTTATGCATGAGATGAATGCATCTACTGTTATTAAGGAACTTATCCAGACTAACAGTACTTATTATGGCATTGAGGAGAAATTGAAATCTTTACAGGATGCTATCTTTGTTATTATGAATGACCGTTCATATGAAACTATGACAGAGAAGTTTAGTAAGATTACTGCTATGATGCACGATAAGAATTTCTGTAACGCTGCAGGTAATACAATGATTGAGCAGTTAACAACGGAAATTGTAACAATGGTTATCAAGAAGGCACAGGAATGCTCTGACGAGAGATTGTACAATATCAATGCTGCTATTAAGCGTTCTGGTTCAAGTATGTCAGACTCTATCGACCAGCCTGCTACGATTGCATCTTTAACAGATGAGCGTACATCTATCATTGCTGAGTTAATGAATCTTGAGTGTGACTTAAAAGAACTGTATCTCAACACTGATGGATTTATTAAATCGGTAGGTGACGAAATTGCAGGTCGTATTGAAACTGTATCTGGTAATGAGGATTTTGATACATGGGTTAAGGCAAGAGGTGCTGTTGTAACAGACATGGCATCACTTACAGCAATCTCTAAGTTATTAGATTTATCTACAGTTGTTCCGGAACAGATTGAAGAAATCGTGCTTAAGGTTAAAGCGCAGCAGAATCTGTTAAGAAAACTCTTACAGGTTGAGAATGAGAGATATGAGGCTCAGAAGACTCTGATTGAGCAGATGCGTAACCGTGGTGTTACAGGTAAAGTTATTGCACAGACTGAGCTTAAGCAGTGCTTAGATGTATTTGTTGGAACAAATAATGTAGGTAAAACGATTGTACCCTATTTGTTTGCTAAATACAAATCTAAACAGAACGCTCATGTTCTCTTAGTCAATATCTGTCAGAATAATAAGTTCGAGAGATACGGTATCGAAACAATCGATTATGATGATTTCGCTATTAAACCGGTACTTGACGATTTCGTTGTTGTAACTGGTAATGTTGCAAATGAAGTTGCAGCCGCACAGCAGTTTATTGCTATGCTTACAAGAGCATGTGATTACTATAAGAACATCTATGTTGTTATGGATGACACACAGATGAATCTGTTCAATACAATTGCTCCGGACGTTTATAGTGTTAACTATATTGTTGATACTAATCCTGTCCATCTTGAAAGCACACGTGAATTTATTGATTCAATCAATCTTGAAAACGTGGCTGAAAGAATCTTTATTAACAGATGTAATATCAACCTTAATCCTATCCTTAAGGCTCTCGGTAAAATCGATTCTTGGGATTACCAGATATGTAAGGTTGGAGATATTCAGGAGATTACCGAGGGTAGCCTTATGAAGTTCGACCCTTATGGTATCAGCTCCGTAACACTTAATTTTGAGGAGTTGCATAGACATGTTAAATCTTAGTGGATTACTTGATGTTGAGAAGATAAGTGAAGTCAATGCTTATACTGCATTACGCTTAGACAATCCATCAAAATACGTTTGTGCAGAAGCGTTGACTCTGTACGAACAACGTATTCTACCTGAGGAACAAATACATAAGATATGCGAAAAGGCGGTAAGTAGGAAGCTGTATAATCCAGCTTCCTCTATCGTACCTCGTAGTATTGTTAAACATTTTAGAGAAACATCTAAGATGGTTCCGATTGCTTATAACTCTTATAAGAAACATTTAACAGTTATTGCTCTTACAGAGTTAGGTAATACGTACGAGCCACTTAGTGATATTAAAGTGTTTGTTTATTATGTTCCTATTTACGTATACTTTAAGAGATATATTGAAGTATATGGAAATCATCCGGATTTACTTCCTGTACCAGCAAAAACAATATATTCGATTATTATACAGGAAGCAACAAATTTAAAAGCAGCGGACATTACACTTTCTACAAATGGGCTGAATTCCTCTGTCTACTTTAACGTAAAGAAACGTAAGGTAGATTCACACGTAATTATGCAACCTGGAATGCTTGATGATATAATTAAGATTCTTACTATGGAAGACCCTAAGGTTGCATTTGATAACAACCCTAAGTATGTTGGTGTTGATATAAATGATAAGTACAGAGGTCGTGTTGTTATTAACAAAACCTATAAAGGTTCTGCTGTAACAATACGTTTACTACCAAATAGTTATTTTGACTTGACGTTAGAAGATTGTAATCTCAAGCCAGAGACAATACGATTCTTAAGAAATGATTTTATGAATCGTGAGAATGGTTTGAGAATTATTGCTGGTCCTACGATGTCAGGTAAGAATACTACGATACTTGCATGCTTAAATGAGTTATTACATTTACACTCTTTGAAGGTAGTTTCAGTAGAGATGCCTGTAGAGCAGGAGTTACCTGGTATTGAGCAGATAAACTGTACAACTATGGGAGAATATAAATCTAATATTAATTCACTTATTAGACAGAACCCTGATTTTGTATATATAACTGAAATGAATGATGACACTTCTACTGATGTGTTACGTTCGGCCAATACTGGTAAACGTTATATTTCTACGTTACATGCAAACTCTTGTAGTGATATTATACCTCGTTTAATGGATATAACTGGGTTGTCCATTGACAGAATTATACAGCCGCTACATACTTTGGTTTATCAGGAACTGAGAAGGGATGAAGAGAAAGATATGCTCGTTCCGGTTAACCGGTATGTGTACCTTAGTAAAGAACGAAAGAAAACTCTCTATGGAAAATCCTTTGGAGAAGTTATGAGTTTAATCGACTCATGGGAGGGTGGCGATATATGGTAAGTGTTTATAAGATGTATGGTGCTATTAATAAAACGATGGCTGACATTGCTAAGAATATAAATGTTATGGAGCCTGCTGAAGATATTCGTATTGGGCAGGATATGATACGTCTTGATGAAGAAGACTTCTTCGTAACAGAAAGAGGCAAACGTTTAGCATCGCAATTAACAGCAGCCTATGACCTTACATCATATAGAAAGAATTTCTATATGATTGAGAGTGACATGAAAGACTTAACCATTCTTGAGCAGCTTATGCTACCTATTGAAAGCATCGATTTAACAGAGTTCAATATGGAAGGGGATGCATATGCTACTAACGGGAATGACTTCTAATAACAATCGTGTTATTATAAAGATATCAGATTGTCCAGTTCGTATTAACAGACAGTTTGTTATCTTAGCAAATAAACCTGGGTCTGAGTTAATTTGTAATTCAACAATAAGAAGAATACTTGCAGAAGACAGTGTATATGAAGAGTACAGTTATGTATTCGATGCAAGTTTCAAGTTTGTAGGATTTCTAATCTTCAAGGGAAAGTTTAGAGTTTATAATCCGCAAACTAAAGAATACTCAGACTTATTTGATGATATGACTTTTGTACGTAATACGAATGTCAAGCTTATTGCACAACTGAGTAAACTTGCTGACCCTATACAATTTATCTATAATGGTGAGCAATACCAGTTTAAAAACATTATAGGTACTGATAAAGGCAATATCATCCTATATGCAAAGAAACAACAAATACTTCTAAAGATAGAAGATGAAAGTGAGGTTGTTATACTATGAGTATGAATTCTTATATCCTGCCTTGCATCATGACGGTAAAGGATGTTCTTACTCTTCCATTAGAGTCTGTAGAATGTCTTACCTCAGTAACCACTGGAGATGTAGAATCTTATATGAAAGCATTCATTAACCAGGCTGAGACAAGTGGTGATGCAAAAGATAAAGAAGCAGCTGATAAGATAAGAAAAGCGTATGTGAAATATTACAAACTGGTTGAGAGTGTGAACAGTAGTGATATGGATAACGCTATTCAACTTGCAGCAAATGTTAACTTAGCAGACATCTCCTACAATATGGAAGATGAACGCTTAGATGAAATCAAGATGTGTTTTACAAATGTTCTGGAAAGTGAATCTAAACTGATGAAACTTGATGAGCAGAACTTTGAGGAAACAGTCAATTATATGATTGAGCTCGCTGAAAGAAATGGTGACGCATCTATTATTAAAACAACAAGAGCCTTAGTTAGGAATATGAGAAATATGTCTAATATCTTCATTAACAAGAATGGAAATGTTACTCCCGGCTCAAGACTTGTTTCAGCACTTAAATTCAAGGAGAAGATGCTTTCTATTCTTAATGCTATTGAAGACGTTAAGATGCTTAAGGAGAGAGGTCAGGGTAATGTGGACCCGAGAACTTGGAGATGTTTTTAAGGAGATATGACTATGCGTATTTTACACATATACGATGCAAGTAACTATATTTATATTGGCAACGCTAAGAAGCAAAGTGCTATTAGAGGTGTAAGGGAATGTGATGGAGAATACGTTCCCAACAAAGCGCCTATTGGTGGCGTTACATTCTTAGCAAGTCGTATTATACCTGTACTAGAAAATGGTGAGGATATTTTTGTTGCATTTGACAGGAAACCTAATTATAAGATGGATATGTATAAGAAGGTTTTTGGATATGAGAAAGAATATAAGGGACAGCGTAAAAGAGATTCAGGAGTTTACAAGCAGAAGGACTTTGCTGAACAACTTATTAATCTCGCAGGTGTACCTTGTGGTTATGTAAATGATTTTGAAGCAGATGATGTTATCTACTCAGTGTGGAAGAAATATTATGATTCTTATGATTATATTCGAATCCACTCTGAAGATAGTGATTTGGCATTCATGGTAGATAACAAAACAGAGATTGTTCCGGTTAAATCTAATGGTAGACATATTACATTAAATAACTACCATTACACTGTTCATACTAACCAATTAACACCGTATAATATGGCTTTATTGCTTAAGGTGTTATTAGGTGATTCTTCCGACCATATCTCTGGAACAGGCGATGCCGAGTCATGGCTTGGTGCTTTTGCAGAAGTTGTAAACAGGTTTGGTTATAACATGCAAAAGATGGGCGACATCAACTACTGTAAAGAATTCCTTATTAAGGTTGTTACAGAATACCCTAATCTTAAGAATTCGCATAATGCTTTAAATATCTTTAATCTTGTTACACCGGTTCTTATCAATACAGAGGACCTTGATGAACCTGCTTGTACGGGTGATGTGAAAATGCTTAAGGCTATCACAGGACTTGGACAAAGAAGATATGATTATCCAGTAATCGAAGATTATCTTAGTGAATACATATCTGAATTTAATAGTTAGGAGGTGAATGACTCATGGGAAGACTGAGTAAGCTTTACCAGACAGTTGACGACAACATTAAGAAGAAACAGGAACTGCAAGCGTCTAGGGCTAGAGATTATGTTCAGAAAATGGCACAGACAGAGCAGTTTGCACTCTATGCACAGTTACCTGATGCAGAAACGTGTATAAATAAAATTATTGACCAAACTGTTCAGGTCAATCTCAACCCTGTTGCTCAGTACATGGATACTTTACGTGCTCAGGGATTACGGCAGGCACAGATAAGAAGAATTACACATCACTTATATTGTGCTTACTGTAACAGTTCAGAATCAGCTGAAACTACAGATTATGAAGAGATGCTCAACGATGTAGCACGTTACGTCTATATGCATCAGGAAATCTACAGCACAATCGGTGACGTAGTAGAAAATCTTGACTAAGGTAATTTTTAGAAATTTTTACTTTTCTAATTGTAACTCATAACTCTAGTGGGATATATTCTAATGAAAGAAGAAAAAGGCGGAGGCTCAGTTGCTTATGGAACATATTGTTGTAAAGCAAGGAGAACTCATGAGTATTCTTTTGGGCTATAACATTGATACAGGCTGGCGTTCACAATCTGATGTAATAATTTATGTACCCTATGACGAGTGGGTACAGTTCAATGCTGAACACCTAGGTCTTAGAGTAAACATCAAAAATACTAACCATGATACTTTTATGTATGACATGGCACTTGCACAGTATAATGAATTGTTGTTTAGCTCAAGGCGTGGTAAGGATGCAACATTGATATTACCTATTATGAAAGGTGCAGATATAAATAAAAGCGATTATATCAAGTTTTGTAATAGTATGTCTGTAAATATGCTCAATACTGCATATCGAAAAGTTGACATAGGAATACGAAACTACTTTCGTTGTGTAGATGTGAATATGAATGTTTCTACCATGCTAAAAGAGAATAATCTTTCAGAATGGAATAAGCTACTATACCGAGTTGCATTATCTTACGTCTTATTAACAGAACCAATAAATATTATGTGGAGGTAGAAACAGAAATGGTCAGTAATGATAGTAAGATTGTAGAGCTGCTTAGTGTAGCGTTCAAAAAGATGTTTCCGGACATTGCTCATAGAATTGAAGAACCTGAAGTTCAGAAATGGCTTGCTGGCTCTTTAATTGGAGTAGTTGAGTTCACTGGAACATTACCACAGGAAACACGCAAACAGCGTGACAGAAGAATGGAGTGTCATAAGGTGTATGATGGGGATTTCAAAATCTTAGCATCAAACCTTAGAAACACCTATCCGGAAGAAAGGGAATTATCCCCACAGGATTTAATCCTGAAAGTTTACAATGGGATTTCGAGTGTATATGATGTATTAGGTGTGAGTCAAGTTAGTAACCCTACGACTAATGCAGACTTTGAAGAAGGTACATCAAACACTCTTGATTCAAATACATCGAGTGTACCTACCGAAGAAAAGGTAGACGCTCAGGTAGCAGAGTCTAAAGAGTCTGGAGTACAGAATGACAGTAATGGCTATGTGGAGCCGAAGCACAGTGAAGTGCACGATGATAACAAGACTGTAGAATCAGTACGTAAAGACAAGGAGCCTATTGAGGTAAAATCTAACGATGATGTGGTTGCTGAAGTAGTCGAATCAGAACAGGAAGTGCCTGTTGATTCCGCTAACGAAAATGTGACGCAGATTCGGGAGCAGACTACCGAAAAAGCACCTACTCAGATGGGCGATGTGACCGACACCAAATTACAAAATAAAACAAATAAATCAATGGAGGAAAACAAAATGAGTAATTATGACGATTTAAGACAGATGGCTGAACAGGCAGCTGGCGCAATGGGTGGAGCAGATTCTCTTATCGAACAGAGCGCACCGGTTTCTAACGTAACAGCTTCTAAAGAAGCAATCAAAGAAAAGACTATGGAAGTAGTAGGTATTCTGGAAGCTTCTATTCCTGAACGTAAAGCTTGGGTTAAGAACAACGTTGTTGAAGCATTGATCGTTACAAAACAGCCTGCAGCTAAGAGAGCTCTTGGTTCTATGGGTAAACTGTCTTACAAGTCCAGCGGCAAGAACGCTACTACACCTGAAGCAAGCATTGCAGAAAAGATTCAGAAATTCATCACAGCAGTATATGGTTCTCCTATCAGCGAAGATGATTGGAAAGCATTACCGGAAGAATCCAGATATCAGCAGGTTATCAAGGTTGACAAGCAGGCAGCTCCTGCAAAAGAAGGTGCTCCGGCTAAAGCTACTAACCTTGCTAAAGCTAAAGCTGTATATGCAGTTCTTTGTGATATCAAGAACAATCCTACAGGTGAGTTCGCTGCATTTATCGATGATAAGAAAATCTCTTACAACTGGAAGGGTGTTATGCTCGCAGGCGTTCCTATGAACAGAAATACTCTTATCAGAACTCTTATCGACAAGTCCGTATCTGGTTCCGTAGTTGGTGATGGTACAGACGTTGACAACGCTGCAGAAGGTACTGTATTCAAACTTGGTAAAGCAAACAACCAGGTAAGCAATAAGCAGGACAGCATTGCTGGTACAGCTCCTAAGGCTGACAAGAAATTCGTTATCACTGTTCGTAACAAAGCTAAGTTTACAGAGCAGGCTAACCACGTTGTATTCTTGTTAACACAGCCTACAGAAAACAGCGACGCAGTTGCTTCTTTCCCTGTAGCAATCAGAGTTGACGGATTTGACCCTTGTGCAGGTGCTTTCTCTTACGTTCGTAAGACAGAATCTGGTGAAGATGCAGTTCGTCCTAACAAGGATAAGAATGGTAACTCTAAGTTCAAAACTGGTGTTTACACAATGCGTGTATCTGTACCTGTTTCTGACGTTAAGAAAGAAATCGGTGAACAGTTCAAATCTGTTGAAGGACATGATCATCCTGCATTCGTTGCTAACTACTGGGGAATCACAATGCCTCAGGAGAAAGACAGCGTAAACAGTGACGCAGGTCTTACAAAGATTCTTGCACAGTTCATGCTTGGTGATATCGAAATGGTTGAAGGTTCTGAGACTCTGAAGAATCTTGCAAAGGTTCAGAAAGCAGCTCAGGCTGAAGCAGATGCTGAAGAAGCAGCTCAGTTAGACCAGTAAGACTCATCTTACAGCTGAATAAGTTAAAGTAAACTGATACGTACCGGGTGTTACACTATGTAGCATCCGGTATGTTTTAATGTGGGTTACAGAGCCCACATTTAGGCATTAGACGCATTTATTGCAGTCGGAAGGCTGCAACTCCCCTCATCGTATGTGGCAACGCATACAAATCAATCGCAAAGCGGCTGATAACAACGGCCGCTGACTTGTGGGTTAAGGACTCACGAGAAGACCTATCATCATTAAAAATCAACGGAAACGAACTCACTCTCACTTATTTTTAAGTGGGAGAGGTGTTCGTGTATTATGTCTATTTAAACATGTAAATTAGCGATTAATCTTGACAATTTATATGCGATTTTTACGGAGAATATAATATATGAAAGTTTATAATTTTGAACAGATTATTGGACAGACAAATACGAAGGAATGGGTTATCTCTAAACTTGAACAAGATAAGGTTCCGCATATTTTAGCCTTTATTGGTCAACCGGGTATTGGTAAAACTTCTATGGCTAAAGTTTTAGCATGTGAACTTGCTTGTAAAGATGATAATTCCCGTCTTGGTGAAATAAAAGAGAAAGTTATTGGAAACGATACTTCTACTGATTGTGTTAAACTCTATAACATGTCTAATATACGTAGTGATGAAGAAGTGCTTAACGTACGTAATGACTTGACACTTGGTCTGTCATCTACTGGTAGAAAGGTTATAATCTTAGACGAAGCACATGGTATGTCAGAAGCAGCTCAGGATTCTCTATTAACGAGATTTGAGGCAATATCTGATGATGTGTGGGTTATTATCTGTTCTACTGAAGTCGGGCGTTTCAAAGATGCATTTCGTTCCAGATGTATAGTAAGACACTTTGGTAGACCTACAAACGGAGAAATACGTAAATTAGCTTTGACTTACATCGAGGATAATGGTATTAAGTTTGCTATCCCATTACCTATGGCAGTAACGTTTATTATGTCTGCATGTAACAACGAGCCAAGACGTATACTTAATCTTCTAAGTGCATTAGATAATACTAAAGCAGTTACAAAAGAAGATTTATTAGCATTTAATATAATGGCGGATGATAGAGAGTATTATCGTCTTATTCATTATTTATATACAAACAACATTGTTGATGGTTTGAACTTTATTGCAGATATAGGTAAAGAGTTCTCTAAAGAAGCAGTATCTCTCTACTTAGAAATGATTAAGGTTGGTATGGGTAGTAAATCAAACATGTTATCCAGTGAGATTGCAAATAATGTTGTTATGTTAGTTGAAGATAAAGGCATTGATAAACTTATGAGGTTTGTCTCTGCTTTATGTGCTGAAAGATACCCTAGCCGTAATTTTGTATCTGGTATCTTTTTAAAATTGTGCATGAATGTTAACAGTGCTCCGGAACGAGTTTATGATTTACACATTGCTGATACAAAGGTAATGAATAATACTGAACAGGAAGAAGTACCTGAAATTGCACAGGCAGGACAGGCTTTAACTCTAGAGCAAATGTTTTCTCAAGCACAAAATGTGTAAGGAGATTACTATGAAGAAATATGCTATATGTTTATTGCTATATGCACTTATGGTATGCTTATCTGGATGTACTATAGAAATAGCAGGTAAAACGTTTACCATTGGAAAAGAAGATGTTCAGACAGAAGAGGATATCGGAACGCATTATGTAGAAGACAAATGGTATACACGTGATATTACCAAATGGGAACAGATGTATCCAGAGGAAGAGATTACTTATATTAGTAATTATGATACTCGCTCTAAAACAGAATATTTTGTTTTGAATATGATGCAAAAGAGTTATATCGAAGTAAAACTTCCTGGTGATTATCAGTACGTTAATACTGGAACTGAAATTCGTTCTACAAATGGTGCAATTAAACTGAATATCTATAAAGGTTCTGTAGGCTCCGATATTGAAGTTCCTAATGAATACCTTTATAGTAAGACAGTTAAGTATACAAGTGACGGTGACGACATTCTACACTGTATAGTTAAGAATCTTGAGAATGATTATACAGTAGTCGCTCAGGTAGGTTCAAACTCAAATGACTGGTCCTTTATAAGAGATATGGTTATAGATATTGATGTTGTCGAAACTACTTTATCAGAAAACATCGAGTACAAACTTGGTGTACCTACTTATGATACAAGTATTTTACAGTCTGTATTCCCTACCAATGAGTATGCAGTTATACCTACCATATTCAAGGAAGGTTATATAACAATACTTAACTCAGCGTACGGTTTCGAGGATAACGTAGATTGTGCTCTTATGTGGCTATCTACTGTGTCTGACGGAACAGATATAACTGTCTATAAAAATGCAACTGATGAGACATTATTTGCTGAGACAGTTACAGGATACAGCCTATCTATATTTAGAAACAACGACCAATATTTCTTTATTACGTATGGTCGTGGTGATGAAGCCAGGGCAAATAACATAATGATGCTTTATGATAAGGAGTAGTTATTTATGATATTAAATCATCAGGATATACACACAGTCAATGGTCAAAATGTTGCCGGACCTATCAGAATAAATAACCCAATGTTAGCTCATATTTTGATTTATGGTTATGCTGGATACAATCTTGATGAAACATGGTTTGAGAACTACTGCTGTGATAAGTTATTTGAAGCAGGTGTTGATTCTGAAAAGTATACACTTGTCGATACAATTTGGAATGGAGTGTTTACATTATTATGTATGCCGACAAGTCTTACAACAGAACCAGAGTTTGTAGATGGTTTAGCTGATACTATGGTGGAGATGTTCAAGAAGAATTTCTACTGTATTTATGAATTTGACTCTATGGATAGCCTAGAGAAATGTTTAAAATGCTTGCCAAAAATCAAACGAGAAATTAAGTATTGTGATAAGCGTAAAGTATTTTATATGAAGTGCACTTATGCAGATGGTATAACGCCAATAGAGTTTGGTACACCGTCTAAAGTTCCTCAAATAAGGTATGATGTTCTAAAAGACATATCTGGAGTATTCATAAGTGTATAGGAGGAGTTTATGAAACGTAAATTAATATTACTTGCATGCTGTTTAGTATTAACAGGATGTGGTAAAGAAGAACAGATTATTGAAGATACGCCGAGTAGTGTAGTACTAGAATTACCGCAGAGTACTCAAGAACCTACTATTATTGAAGAAGAACCTGATGAATCAACTTCTACTACACCGGTGTTTGAAGTTGATAATAGAACTAATATTATGGTTAGTGACAGTAATAAGGATACCTTCAATAAAAAGACTGAGCCTGAGGGAACTGAAGAAACGGAAGAACCTGAAGAGGAGAATCCTTTGTTAAGTCGATTTAAACAAAACCAGGATAACATTAAGTTGCCTGATAATTACAAGGTATCCGGAACCATCAATATTACTGAAGATAAATCAGTAACATTATCGGTATTATATAAAGATAAGCAGGCTTATACTGTATATAATTATAATGGTATTGTTATCGAGCAATTTGTGGTCGACAATACTGTAGGTGATAACATCAAAGAAGTATATGGTCGATTAACAAATGACACTTCAGATATCAAAGGTAAATTACCTAGATGTACTGATTTGAATAAGTCTACTTATTCTGATTTTAAAGTTCTTGGTGTGGAATATGTTTCTAAGAAAGGTAATAACTATGATGTTAAGTCATCATTTATTATCAATGGTGAACAAGTGAACGGAACCATTACTGTTGGAGATAATATGAATGTCTACAGTATAAACTATGATTATAATGGTATCAATTATTCACTAAAAGTTCAAACATTGTTAAAGATGCCTATACAAGTATCTGACTTTGGTGCTGTTAACTTAACAGAAGATGACTACACAACATACTGTAATTACTTTAATAATGTATTCTCACAGACTAAAGAAGAAACGAAACTGGTACAACAGGAAGAATCAGAAGATGTGCCGTCTGGTTGGTTAACGTATGATAAATCTGTTAAAACAGATTTAGATACAAATGGTAACATTATATCTATTAATGTTATTGAGGTGTATACTTACTCGGATTATACTATTACAGTAACTACAAAGAAAGACGTTGATGGTAATATAATTGACAAAATAGTCAATAACAGTTCTATCACTACTGAGGAGAAGACAAAAGAAGGTTATTCTTTAACACTAAAGCCTACATTTGCTCTCGATGAAAATATTACACCAGATGAGCTGACGAAAGATATTACTACATATGACAGTCAGTATTTGAAAGATGGTACTATTTTATTCTTTGTAGTTGAGAGTGAAGACCCCACAAAGTTTTACGTTGATTTTGTAGCAAAAGATACTATTGATGAAGGTACTTTAAAAAGCTTGATTGAAAAGATTGCAGAAGATAATTTTACAAATATAGTAGAATGGAGATAACATATGAGTAAAGCAAGTATTAGAATCAATAGAGAAGTTGATATGAATGCTATCAAAGAAGAAAAACAGAATAAAAGAAGGAGTTCTTACTTCACAACAAGTAAGACAATTAACTCTGCAGAAAATAAAGTAAGGGAGAAGTTTTATGATAAAGCCGAATACGTGTAAAGTATATAACTATACACAAAATATTTTATTTTGCATCACGGATACTGGTTTACTCACAACAGCTAGTATTTCCGATTTGATGGATAATTATGCTGTGTATGGTGCAACAGAACTTATTAAAGGCTTATCTTATAAAATACCAATATGGGATGAGGAAGGTAAGGCTGTTAAGAGGTATGTAACGCTAACTCCGTTTACAGTAAGTTCTAATTACTTTGGTAAAGTTTATTTCATTATTAATTCCGAAGACTCAAAAGTTCTAACATGGAGTTTTGAATTCGAGAATGAAGGTAATGAGATGTGCTTTATTACAAAGAATTTTGCTGAGCAGTTCATCAGACATAATTATCCTGAGCAGGTTAGCAAATTAAAAATTGTAGAACTTGATTTCTTTACGTATCATATGCTTACTGATAAGGATATGGAAATATATCCAGAATTATGTTATTTAAATCATAATAATTCTGGTAAAGCATTATCATGGAATGGAAGTATCCATTTTAGTGATAAGAAGGAAATTACCATGGTTTTCCATAATAAGCAGATTGCTGAAAATATTGTCTTAGCGAGATACAACAATGAAGTAGGATTATCAATTAGACCAGTATCAGAATTGAAAGGAAGGTAATTATTATGAAGAAATGCTTATCTATCATTTTAATGATTACTATGATTCTTGGTATGTCAATTACAGTAAATGCAGCAACATCTAAGACTGGTACTGAAGTATCTGGTCAGGATGTTCTTGATTATGTATCGCAGAATGTACCTACTGTTGAAGACATGGAAAAGAACGGTGTTGAAGCTGAAGTAGCAGTTGTTATTCAAACAAGAGCAATCGCTAAATTACCAAGACATGGTTTCATGACTGTTAATTATGGTGCTGTATTATCAGAAGATGGTGTTGCTGATGGCCCTTTACCACGTCTTGTAAACAAAAAGAATCCAAAGAAGAATTCTTGGAAATATATTACAGACGTAACGCCTGCTTTATATATGCAGGAGTTTACAAATACCGATGAAGAGTATGGTATCTATCAGAAGAAAGAAGATAAGGATGCATTTGAGAAGAAGACTGCTTACTTTGCTAATATTGGTGCAGAGGGTAAGAAACAGACAACGTCCTTGAATGTAGCAGGCCTTACTGATAAGGCTAATGCACAGTACATTAAGCCTGATGCAACGTTTTATTCTTATGATATTATGAATCCGGAAACAGAAGAAGTTATAGGAAAAATGTTTATCGAAAAGAAACAACCTAGTATGAAACCGGATAAAGAGAAACTTAAATAATGTATGGGATACCTTTCCCATACCAAAGTTATTATGATTTAATCATAATGATTTCGTTATGTGAAAGGACGTATTAAATGAGTATATCTGAAAAAGCATTATCTGAACTTGCTAACTCGTATATCAACAATATCGACCCGGAATCAGTAAATATAAAATATTTACTTACTGTATCCGGTTTATCTAAGTCTACAATAAAGGATTTACTTTGTGAGATAGTTGATAGGTGTGATAGTACTATAAAAGTTCCATCTAAAAAGAATACTCCTGATATCCGTGATGTGCTTGTACGTGAGTATAACTTAACATACTCTATTGCAAGCCGATTAATAGAGTATTATGATATAACCTATCCAGAGCAATTATCGTTTTTAACAGATGATGAATTAAAAGCAATAACTGGGATAGGTAAATCTACATTAACGAGAATAAGGGTAAAATTCCCTTATGTTGAACAAAAGGTAAATTGTAAAAGGATTGACAAAATAGAGTTACTTCATTTTCCTACTAAAGTATATACATCATTAACTGATAATAGTATTTATAATACTTGTCAGCTAGAACAGGCTATTAGTAATGAAGATATTGTTTCTTTAGGTTATCCATTATGTACTATTGTAGAGAGGGGTTATGAACTCTACTTGGACGGTGAATCAAACATAAATGTTTATAGATTGGAATACTTGAATATACTATTACAATCATACGAAAGAAATCTAAATAGTTTGATTAGACACTCGGATGATACATTGAATCTACACTGGATAAACAATACTATTTATCAATTTGTTACATTTGCTTATGAGATAAATAGTAGTGAAGAAATAGCTGGTAGAATAACAGAATCTACCCCAGAATTTGGTATGAGTAGAAAGCTGTTACTCGAAAGTCTATATGCGGATAACAATGATAATAAGGTTATAATAAAACACTATACCAAAGTAAAGCAAATATTACAATCTGTAATAAAAACAATTAATGAATTATAATAAGGAGAATGAAACATGGATTGGATTGATGCTATAAATAAAATGAGTGGTTCAACTAAGACCATGAAGTTCACAGACAAAGATTTAGTTATTGATATGTCAGAGTTTTATGAAGAATGGACTTTAAATTGTTCAACTTGTAAAAATATAGAGAAGTTTTATGATTACTTTTCTTCTATCTTTACATCTATTGATAAAGAAGAAATTAGTAGACATTTTTCAGAACAGTCCAATCCTGTATTTCGTGTTGAAAATATTATTCTCAATATTATTAAAGAAAATATTGAATCATTCAGAGGATATACTGGAATCTTTATTACCAATAAAAAGTGGACAGATAGAATTATGTTCAGTATAAGAATATATAGTGGACATAACATTTCTGAGATTGCTGATTTCCGGGATGATATTAGTGGGCGTTTCACACACTTTAATCACGACGTTGTACTTAAGAAAGAAGGTAGTACTTATTTTATTAAGAACAACAAGAAGAGGTTCTTAGGTGATGCTTTCTTATCGTATGACACAATAGAGGATTTCGAAAAGCTACCAGTATACCCAAGAGGTATCGCTTACGAAGCACCTATTTCCTTTAAAGATGCAACAATACTGGAGAAAGTTTATTGTAACAAAGAAAACTCAGTTATTGAAGTAGCAGGTGACGTTTGCATAGCACATCAGGTTGCACCTATACAATTACTTAAAGATTGTAAAACACTTACAATTAAAGGTAGTGGTAAGCTTATGATTCGTGTTAATGAGACAAAACAACCGTGTATAGGATGTGCTACTTATACGGGAATGTCTTATGGTAGATGGTCTCCCGGAATTCGACCTAACTGTGATAAAATTGTTATTGATGGTGTTAACGTTATATGTGAATCACTTGTAGATAACTTTACTATTGGTCAGTATGGTACTAATTACTGTCCAGTGATTCAATGTATTAACGGTGGCTCTATTAAATGTCCAGAAGTAAATGGTGAACGGTATATTGAATATCAAGCAGAAGCACCGAGTGGCTCTACAAAGATATCTGAGAATATGAAATATAATTTAAGGAGTTAGAATTATGACTGAAGAAGCTTTACAAAAGCTACCACAGAAGATGCAGGATACGTATAAGTATTACTGCGTTACTGAAGAAATATCAGGTTTGAATATGGACAGTATTATTCTGACTCCTACAATTAAACTTGAAGTAGATAACTTCAGAAAAGAATTTGAACACAGGGAACAATTCTATAAATTTGGTTTAACAAATGTAAATAGAGTTTTATCTTATGGTGCATCTGGTACAGGTAAAACATTCTTAGCAAAATGTTTTGCATCTCATTATGGATTAGAATTATTTACAGTTGACCTCGCTAATATCATATCATCAGAAAATGCTTATTCTGAATTAGCATCTGTATTTGATTTGGCAAGGCATGTAAAGAATTCAATTATATTCCTAGATGAATGTGACCAGATTGCTCGCGAACGAGGTTCACTTAATAACAACCCTAAAATCAGGCAGTTAATTAACGGTCTATTTAAGTTGATGGATTCACTTGACAGGACAAATATATGCATGGCTGCTACAAACTTAGAAGAACAGCTTGACCGTGCATTTGTTAGACGTTTCGATGTCAAGCTTAAATTTTATAGACCGGATGTAAACTTTATTGATAACACTATTGAAAAGTTTATACATCCTGATTTTAAGTATACAAAAGACGCAGACGATAATATTCGTTATGCTCTTATGGAATCTCTTAAGAACTATACTGGTTTGTCGTTTGCAGAAATTGAAACTTGGGTACAGCGTTCAGAAAAGGATGCCATATTAAACGGAAAGACAGAGTTTACACAGACAGAAGTATATAATTACATTATGCGCTCTCTTGGCTTTACAATGAATGAACATGAAAAGCTTGGTAAGTACCTCTATCAGGAGGGTGCTAAAAATATTTAGCATTTGGAGGTGACTTGCGTGGCTTTAGACATCAGTAATAGAAACCCAGAGTATTATGAAAAAAGGTTTGAACAAAGATATAAGATGGCATGTAAATGTATGGTTCAGATTGATGGTGAACAGTTTAATGGAGAGATTGCTGACATATCTTTTAATGGTGTTGCTTTTATACTAGAGCATTATTGGGGTCAGGATATTGTAGGAGAGGTTATAGAGTTTTGTATATTCAGAGAAAATTATATGGCTGTAACAATGATTGGTGAGTTACGTAATTATACAGTTACACCTGATAATCATACACGTCTTGGTCTACAAATAAAACGTGGCAATAGGCAGGTATGGGATGCTCTAGTAAGACAAGCACAAAATGGTTTATAAGGAGTCACTATGCTTAGTTTAGAAGAAAGAATCATAGAAATGTCAAAGTTATGTGAGTCAGATTGCATTCTTACTGGTAATATTGCATTATCTATGAATAAGTTAATTTATGGGGCATCACCAGTCTCTGTATGTACTAAGCATGCTGAAATTGATGGATGCTCTACACCGCATGGTGTATATGAATATTACCATTTTAAAGATAAAGACTTCTTAATGGAAATAATGGAAGGTATATACCTTCCATCACCTGAGAAAGCAATACTTGATGCTATTGTATGGTTGCCTGAGAATTCAAACGAAGGTTACCTAATAGAAGCATTACAAACTTATCAGGAGAATAATGATAAGTCAAAGCTTTATGAGGTTGCTGACCACTACAAGATTCCTCATGAGTTTGTAGATTACTGGTGGAAGGAAGCTGAAGAGGAGTCAGATATGTCAATGGGATAAATTATAACGAAAGGAATTTAGCCTATGGGTGAAATAATTAACGTTAGGGTTAAACCTACAAAGAATACGGTACTTGCTGAATTATCTATATTTGACCAGATAAAGTTAATCTTTAGTTACTTTAATAATCGTGACTCAGAAGAACTTGAAGCAGCAAGAACAGTTTCTCTTAGTGAGTTAAAAGAGAAGTCTGAATTTATGAAAATAATTGATAGGTCCATTGAGAGGCTTGATGGACATGATTCCATAACAATTCTTGTATCATCTAAATACAAGGTGTATGCAGAAGAGATGCTTAATGACAAGACAGGACTCGGTCGTTATTATGATTTCCGGATAACGTTTCCGGATATTCCATTATCAGTTAAGCATACGTTTAAAATAAGAATTGCACGAAGAAAGAAGGGAGTACGATGAAACGTAAATTACGGAGAATTGTGTCAGGAACACTTGCTGTAATACTATGTGTTGCAATGAATATAAATCCACTAGCAACACTTGGTACTGCATTGATTGAGTCAGGGTTTATTGATGCAACTTCTAATATTGGTAGAAATGTCATAAGGATGATTGGAGACCAGTTTAGTGGTGAGGTTTATGCAACTTCTCCTGTTAATCAGTTAGGTCCGCTTACTGCATGGGAGACTGTAGAAACATCAAGTTGTGAGTGCCCTGATTACACTTCTATACTTCAGGATATAAATGGTAATCTTGAATATGAAGACGGTCCTCAGTTAGATACAATAAGAAGAGATACCGCAGTAATTAAAGGTTATTCAGAAGACCTTGTTGAAATCACTACTTCCATTGATACTACAACAAAAGCTATTTTACAGGATACACATTACATTATTCAGCAATTAGGGTATGACCCGAATGCGACCGGTGTAGCACCTAAGAACGTAAAGGAAAGCTTTGAGCGTGTAAGTGAGCAGTTGGATTCTATTACACATGAGTATCGTGTAGCTAATATTAAATCGATTAACAATATGTTTGCAGGTGCTTTATGGAAACCAAAGTTTGATGAAGTTCCTAATCTTACTGAATATTGTGAGATTACTGGTGGCTTTGCAAATACCTACTCTGGATACTGGGATACATCATATGATGAAACGGTTGAATCTGTTTTACCTACTGATGTTGCTCTTGAGACACTTGGATATGATGCTATACTGAGAGCAGAGGGTATTGTACCGGAAGGTGTTGTTATTCCGCTTAGTTCTGATAGTTCTGATGAGTCAGAAGTAAGTATTGTAGTTCCTTATGATGATACTTTAAATACAACAACATTCAATAAAGCCAATGAAGTTGTTGTTTATGATTCTGAAGGAAACCTTGATGTAGTCTACAATGACTGGGGTCAGGTAACAGATTCGTATAATGTAACTAAAGATATTCCTACATCACAGATGATTGGGTACAGACAGATTACAATGCCTTCTACAGATATAACTTACCTTGATGCTGTTACTGTTTTATACAAAGCGTTAGGTGAAGATATTGTTACACTTGAAGGATTGTATACACGTAACCCTGAGATTGAGGTAGAAAGCTCTCCACTAGCACAAGGTTTATCTGGTGTTGCTGATGAATGGGAAGGTTACGATTACTATGTATTTGCAACACGTTCCAACCCAATCTCTTATGAGATTGAAGGAGATAATATCTTAGTCAGATATGATTACGCTTATTGGAAGAAAGCCGTTATGGCAGGATTTGTAAATTATAATTTACGTGACGAACCTATCTCTGCCGTTGACTTCTGTACACTTGCTGCTAAGATGATGGAAGCATATGGTGAACCTGTATTTACAGATGATGAATTACATACGCTGTTACAGGTTTATGGTTCATCTTACCCTATTCAGATGGGTGAGAAGATTGCGTTATCTTGGGCTTACTTAAAAGCACGTGGAATTATTACTGAAGATAATTTCCCGGAAGTATATACGAATACACTATCAAGAAATCAGTTATTAGATATGTGTGCTCGTATAAAGAATCCGGATTTACGTGACACTTATAAAAATATTGAATTAGCAATTACTCTTGATGACGTCGTTATTGATGATGGCGTCTATCCTTATTATAACTTCTCTATCGATAATGGTTCTAATATGTTTCTTGAAACCACTATTGATTACACAACTCTTTCTCATTACACTTACTTATTCCCTATGACAACAGACCAAGCAAACTCAGTTAACTTAGGTTATGGCGGTGCTGGTTATGTATTTAATTCAACGGAGTACACTACATTAGTACAAGGTGCTATCTATAATGGTATGATTAAACTTGATGATTTATCAGGAGGGCACTACTATTACTGTGTACAGATTCCAAAAGATTATAAGGGTAATGCTTACCTTAAATTTATAGACTGGAATGACCCTACTAGAGATATAGGTACAGTAGAATCTGTTGAGTTTAATCCTAGTAGTATGGTTGGTGGTATATTCACACAGTATGAATTAAAAGATGGCTCTAAAGGTGAATTGAAGATTGCAACATTAGCAGCTGCTAACCCGTTGGAGAATGAAAACAGTGAAGGTGTTAACTGGTACTCATTTGCTACACAACCTAATAATATGGACCTTATATGGTTCGGTGATATTATAAGGTGTAATGATACTAGTACTGATGAACCTGAAGTTGAAACAGCTGCATTGACAACAACATACAATCCTACTTTCAGTGAGCAGGTAGAAGTATTCTGGAACAATCTTATTGCACCTATGGAAGTATGTGCAGCAAGTACCGGAAGTACTATACCTACAGCCGAGCACTTTTGGTATTTGAATGATGCTGTTGTATCAAATGGAAAATATAGTAGTGGTATTGACTTTGGTGCTGATGACCCACAGAAGTATATTAAAACAGTGGATTCAGTTAATCTAAAAGATGGTGTCGCTAAGTTAAATAGCAATGGTGATTCGCTTGTTAGATGTGTAGATTCCAAAGCACTTACCTACATTGCGAGAGCAGCATTTCTGTCAGAGATAGATTACCACTCATTCGCTAGCACATATATGGATTATATAAATACGTATAATAGTGGTGTGCTGTCGGATAGCTATGCAATAAAACCAGACCTTATAAGAGACGCTATAAGTGGAATAAGGAGTGGTGATGCCTCAAAAGGTGGTTCTGTAAGAAATTATGCTAAGAAAGCATTCAATGAATATAATAATGGTGATGCTGATGGTACACAGGCTGGCAAATACTTTAAAGACCAAAAGGATTTCATACTTTATTACTATCTTGCCGCAAATGGCTATAAAGACCAAGAACTAAAAGAGTTTTCTGATGTACTTAGGTCGGAAGATGTTTTAAACGAGCTAACTTCAGTTACGTTATCTACCGAGATAAACAAACTGTTTCTACCGAATAATAACCAGGATGCAAATAATAAGTTTAATGCAACACCTATTGCCACAGACGGTACATTTAGTGCTACTGGGTCAGATGACTTGCTCAACATTTATAAAGAAACAATTGCTAATTATCTAAGTAAAGATTTCTTTGAATCGACTGGTGACATTGGATTAAAAGAAGTTGATTTCAGTAATACACTCGAAACGTCTGTACTTATGGATAGAGATAATCAAATATTTATATCCTGGAAAGAAATGGTGTATTATGGCTTAGCGACTGACATTGACAGTGATGGGTTACCTAAGTTGACCGATACTGATGGTGTGTATGAGTTCGTTACTCCTAGCGGTGTAGTACGTGTTGATGATGTGAATAAGATTATTCAGATTGGTACACAGATTTATAGTTTCCAGTATGAGGATGACCCACCAACGTTGGTACACAGTAATGCAGATGGTACTGATATCTATTTTGATGTTAGATGTATTACAGGTGTATCTAATAGTAATGGATACACTCTTGATGCTGGTAAGGCGTCAACACGTAACAAACTTATTGGTACAGGAGATTACACAATATTATGCTTAAGTTCTGGCGGTTCTAAAACATCAGGCTCAATGAAGACAGAAAAGACTGAGTATAAACCCTATGCTGACTATGTTGATAGTAGTAGTACCAATACGTATTCAAAGATGGATACAATTATACGAACAATATATGACGGAAACAAAGTTGCGAACTCAAGTGCTGGAAATGCCTCTACTGGAACAGCAACAGATTTCCAGTACTGGAAAGATGATAATGGCAATGAGTTGAATGACAGTGATGGTGATGGAAGGAGTGATGAAGTCGGGCTACGTATTACGATGAATAATACAAATCCGACTGATAACTGGATATTCGTCACGTATGATGATGGAAAGAGTTTTGGTGGACGACTGTATGTGTTCTACTTAAGGCAAGCATATGATGAAGGATTCCTAGATGTTGATGGCAACCTAACAAAAGTAGAGCCGAGTCAAGAGTTTATTAACTCCTGGGAGGGTACTCAGTATTCAGATGCTATGACCCGTTTGGCGAATAACTATCCTAATATACAATTCAACAAAGCATTCTCTAGTATATATGGAGAAAGTCAAGATACATGGCAAATGAAGATGACTAAGTGTGCTCTTGCAAACTTAGCAGCTGATACTGGTGTAGTTTGGTCTTCGGCTAACTATTATGTTAGAATGTTTGATTATACAAATGCATCAGCTGCCTACAACACTTACCAGTCAGACTTTACTCAAAATGATTTAGAGTTACCGGCTACTGTAACAGACCAGTCAAATAAAGCTGGTGCAGTATACTTCTTAGATTACCTTGGATATATCTACAACATGCCGTATACAACTAAATTCAACTTAAAGGATTATTACAGTGGAAAGTATCCATTACCATTAGCATATAATAGTGGTGGTACTGTTGTTAATTATAACTTTAATTATTACGGTTCTGTAAATAGTGTTTATAAAAAAGGAGTTGACCTACCATTAGGTGTCGAGTTAACTTCGCATGGCTTTATACGGTATACAAAAGATTCAAGCACTGAGATTTATGATAACTTAGAAAGCTCTATATTCGATAATGCTCAAACGGGTAATCGAATTGAACCGCCGTATGCTACAGGAACTGCTGAGAATACAGCAGTATCAAAAACATTTACAGCAGCTCCAGCTGGAGTCTACATGAGGTATGGTCTATTCCGTAACGCTGATTATGATAAGAGGTTAAGTGATATAAATCAGTCATATACTTACATGAACGAATTTTATATAGGTACGCGAAGAGTTCAAATGAGTGATGACAATTCACCTACAGCAGAATATAGGTACTGGGTATATGGTCCGAATACGTATGGACCTATTGCATTATCAGCAAACCTAACAGCACAGTTATGTCATAAGTACCTACACAATACCTCGACTACTGCTATGACAAGTGCTTATATAATTAACACAAATAATGTTCAAGCTGCATATTTGACAGATATGGGTGATGTAATAACACTCGGAGTAACTACACCTGAGATTGATTGGGATGGTCGAGCAAAACTAATCTCTATCTTAGATGCAGTTGACCGTGGTACAAATTGGTGGATTTGGGTTTGTTTAACCTTAGCACCAATGATATGCGTAATTCTCATGACGATACTTATTGGTATGTCATTCTTAACTGAGAATAAGCTCTGGCAGAAATTCTGTGAGCAATTTTTTGACCCTGTGAAACTATTCACATTTGGGGCATCGGATTCTAATCGCTGGGTATGGCGTAAAGTTTTGATTCCGTGCATTATAACTTATATTGCGTTTGCTTTATTATGCAATGCTAATATTCTCAAGATAGTGGTTTACATTGTCGATACATGGATGAAATTACTTAATGCTATCTAATGATTAGAACAAGGAGGAAGAAAGAGTATGAACTTATATTCAGCATTTGGTATCTTACTAACTTCTGCTCCAACCGATACAGCTACTAATTTATTTTCTGGCGATTGGACGCAGGGTAACTTATTCAAAATTCAGGGACTTGTAAATTTCCTTGGTAACATTGCAGTTATTGTTATTTCTGCAGTTGGATTTGGTATTGTTATTTTCTCAATCTTGAAGAATGCGATATCAGGTCTCTATGTTGTAAACCCGCCTTTCTGGGATAAGGTATCCGACCTTAAGAACGACATGGTACAGGGTGCTACCGGATTAGTAAATGACACGGTAGGTAAATCCAACAATGTTGTGGCTAAGAAGCTTGGTGGTGGATTAACATTACTATTAGGGTATATTCCTAATATTAAAGCATTAACAGACTTCGATGATTCTGATGGCGAGTATATTGATAAGAAGCAGTACTTCATTAAGAGTATCCCGCTTCTTGTTGCACAGATTTTCATCGGTACGTTAATCTTTATGGGATATCCTACAAAGATTGCTTCATGGGTTGGTACAGGTGGAACCTATGTTATTGATGCTGTTATCAATAATGTTGACCCTGTCGAAACAGTACAGAAGATTTCAGAAGGTATTATCGTTTACTCTTTGGCAACAGATGGTTCTCAGGACCCGTTTGAAGTCAATATCAATGACTTTACACGTGAGGTGTTCAGAGTTGTAAATTCACAGTATACTGACATGAAGAAAGATTCTGCTCAGAACGTTGCTCTTACAATTGAACAGAATATCAGTACTGCATTTACCGACCAGAGTGTACGTGATGTGCTTGGCTCAGACCAGGGTTATAACTTCACAAGCTCTGCTATTTATACATCAATTACACCTACACCGTCTGGAGGCTTTAAAACTATTGGTGAAAACCTTTATGCTTCTCAGGCTTCCAATGGAACAATTACTTACAGATACTACATTAACGGTACAGACCTCAATTCTGGCTCTACTATGGTTAGTGCATCTGACTGGTTTGTACTTAGTGTTACATGTACGCCTGAGGCTATCTCTAATGCATCTACAGCAAGTATGATTGCATTTGGTGGTTTCAATCCGAGTGCTACAATTGAAGGAACAAACGCTAATACAGCTCAGATTAAAGTTCAGATTACTGGTTTAACATTTGGTAATGGTGAACAGAAGTCAGAGATTAAAGGTACACTTGGTTCTCAGATTACAGTTGATGCTTGTGATGCTCAGGGTATGATTACACAGAGTTTTCAAGCAAAAATGAACTCAGCTTCTATTGGACAGACTACTAATGTTACGGCGTCATTGTACTTTAGTGGTTCAGAGAAAGATAGATTAACTGAGGCAATGAGTAGCTGTGCTTACCTCAAAGTAAATCTTACTGGTTCATGGACTAAAGATGTTAAGGATGGAACAGCAACAACTACAATTCCTGTATCTGAGTTAAGACTTGTAAGAGATACCACATCACCTTCGTTTGCTCTAACAACTTGGACAGATGTTACTCCTGCAACAACTGCAGGTTGGACTGGCGAACTCGACAAATCATTCTTACGTAGTGTTACTACAACAGGAGCAGAGAGTACTAAGTAACAAAAATAAAGGTGGGTAGAAAATCTACCCACCATAATGATGAATACGGTTCATCATTTAATTTGAATAATAGAGGTATTAATACCTCTAAATATATGGAGGTATTTATATGAAGAGAATAATCTCTTTTATCATGACTTTAGTTATTGTATGCGGTGTATTTATATCACCGCTAGGAAGTATAGAAGTAAAAGCAGATCCGGATAGAAAAGCAGAGTCCTCTAGCTCATCAAGTACTGAAACTATTTTAGGCAACTGGACTAAAATAACAGGTGTAGCAAAACATTCAAGTGGTTCTAGAAATAAACTTGAAGGTGACTCTGGAAGTATAACTCTAGACTATTTTACAAATTTTAATATAGGGAGTATGACAGTATCACAAGCATTTATTCAGACTATATTGAATCTACGTACATTCACACAAACTAACTTAGATAGTGCATGGGTATTTGATTTATGTGATGCAAATGGTAATGCTCTCGATACAACTACTCTTGATACAGCAATTAATAGATTTGGATTAGATGATTTAAGTAAGTACCCAGCAATTTCAATATCATTCAGAGGAGGAGCATCGGATAGCGGAGATGAACCTGAGGCTGCTATACAGATGACTGTAGGATATATAGATACTGATGAATGTGAGATAAAATATGAGACAGCTGTATTCTGGTGTGCGGGAGATAGTAGAAGTTTTTTCATACATACTAATATAAATAAAAATGTTGTACCTAGTATTGATGAAAGTGTCGGACCGTATGGGGATGATAATGGTTTGTGGAATGGTGGTGTTGCTATAATAGGTAATGCCAAAGCCTATCGTATTGACTCAGATTATGATAATGTATTAGATGCTTTACTAAGACTGCAAGAATCTAGTATTATATCTAATGCAAATAATAAAAATAGCGTAATATCTGAATCTATTGCTAAGTACTTTAGAATTGAATATATTGAGACGGTTAACAGAACTGCAAAATATAATTTCTTTGCTGAAGATGAGTTAACAGGTGATGGTGAGAAAAAACTAAACAATGAACCTATAGAATTCCCAGTGGGTGAATGCACTGGTGATAACGTTAAAATTACCAGAATAGAAAATACAATTAACGGGTGTGTATTTGGAGAGACACTTGCGAATATTTATAACAGCATTGTAGATACAGGAAGTATAGTACCTGAAGATAAAGCACAGATTGAAGGATATGTAGATGGAGAAATGTGGGAGTTTCTATTTCATCTATTATTTTTGTACTTCGAAACAGAAGTAGACCAACAACAAGACCCGTATGCTAACAAAGCTAGTATATCACCGTTTAATGAATATATGGCTTATCAGTATGCGTTAGGCGCGTCACTGGAATATGGCAAAGATAACAGTGACTATTATAACCATACTATGACGCTGACAGATGCCGATGATACTTCATCAAACAAATCATACAAATTGCAATTTACTACTGGTTCTAATGGTGGCACTACTCTTACAGTTACAGCTGAGAATGGTGCAGAAAGTGGTGGGCTAACTGAATTACAAACAGACTTACTTATTTCCACATATACTAGTTTATGTAATGCTAGAGGTTCAAATCCAAAGTCCAGAATAGAGGAATTTTATAATGCTGAATATAAAGCTAAAGGTACATTAAACAACGTGATTGTAGATGATGATATGATTTCTGACACGATAGAGGAGTATGAGACATACTCTTACTTACGGTCTCCGCAGGGTGTTATAGATATAGCAAGATTATCATCTACACTTATGACTTACACAATTTACCATGCAACAACAACAAATTATGATATATTAGCAGAAGATGCTAAAAATTATAATTCAACTTTACAAGGTCTATTAAATGACTGGAATGTTTTTGGTAATGAGCCGGAAATTAACGAAGACTTAGAGTTAGAGGAAGATGGGGTTACATTACGATTCTGCTATATGCCGAGCACAATATCGACTTTAGATGGCGGTTATGGAAATCTAATTAACGACTCTATTAATGGAGACAAAGGTTTTAATTCTATAGCAGCGATATTACAATCACAGTCTTATGTTTTTGAAGCATTAGCTAAATCAGATTATGGTGTGAAGAATGGCTATGACCCACAAACATTAGCAGAGATACTCGAAGACCCATATAAGGCTACAGAAGCTGAGTACAACAACCTTGGTACAGTCATTGATTTTTTACAGCAGTGTCATAATGGTAGTCAATGGGACGCAACTATGGCCGCAGAAGCTACTCTTGGTGGTACAGCATCATCTAACATTTGGATATTCAGATGTATTATAGAGCTTTATGATACATGTGAACTTCTTGGCATAGACCCAAGTAATAATGAATGGTCAAAAACAATAAAAGAATATTATGAGTTGTATACCAATTACCCAGAAGCATTTGAAGCAATGCGTTCATCTGACTTACTTTATGGCAGAGGATATACAGGTGGTGCTACAGTTGATAACCCACTTGGAGTATTTTATTCTGTTCAAGGAAAAGAAATGTCAGATAAGTGGAATATTGGTTTCGCTAACTCCGCACTGTATGTTCCTATGGTAACAAACTTATACGATGCCGGAATATATGAATTCGCTAATACAAAGGACAAAGATTGGATTTCCGAATTTATGTATAGATATGGATTCCATAGGAAAGCATTGTATATCTCTACTGACCCAAATGTAGTAGTAAACAACAAGATGAATAAATCGTCTAACAATGGAATGGTTGTTGCTACACTTAAAGACTTATTAAACTACGAACGTGATATTCAATTATACATTGACACAAACTTCTATAATGCTCAGCATATTGAGAATGCTATTGGAAAAGTTGATTATGCGACTCTTTATCAATATACACACGATAAAGATATTACGTATAACGTGACTGACCAGGCTGCTCTTGAGAACATGCAGAGTGAGGCTAATAATGCTGAGAAGACACTATACAATGAGGATGCAAACAACTTCATCGATGAAACATTAAACATTGATACAAAGACTCTACTGAAGGATGATGACATTGTGTCTTACTCTCCTGATATTGCAAAGAACGTTACTCATTTAGGCGAAACAGCCAAAGATAGTGAATCGCTATATGATGGTTATGTTTTATCTTCTGAAGCATTAACAGGTAAAGATAATGTATTTAATTTATATAATTACACACCTATAACATCTTATGCAATAGTCTCTGCTATTTATAGAGATATTGATATTTACAACGAACTTGCAACTGTATCTAAGAAGAGTAGAGTTGTATTTGAATCAAGTAAAAATATTCTATACACTGATGGCACTACAAATAAAGATTGGATTAGCTACATGAATTACATTCAGTTATCCAATTTAGAAAATCAGATGAATAAGAATGTTGAAACACAGCTTGACCTTGAATCTCCTATCTTCGTAGATATCTTTGGTAATATTGTTACTGAAAGTGGTTTTGTTATTATACCGGTTGCATCTAATGCAACTTTATGTGAAGATTCATGGACACCTTATACAATCGCATTTGGTACTTACATGTCTGCAGGTGGTAATGAAGTACTTGCACAGGATTTACCAAAAGATGTGTTTGAGTGGCTTACAGCTCAAAGTATTGAAGAGTTTTATGGCGATGAGGCAGTAGAAGATGCAGAATCAGAAACACCAGAAGTTTTAACTCTCGATTCAATGGGAACAGGTTCTGTAGGTGGTTGGTTTGTATACACACGAGATGGAAAGATTCAATTAAAGAATGTTTACCTCGAATCATGGGGATTAACTGCTTTAGTTAACTGGAGCATCATCAATATGAACTCTGATGTTATACAAGAAGTATTCTGGAATAATGCTTATTTCAATAAAGCAATAAGAATGTATAACAACAGAACAATCAATATGGTAACCGAAGTTTTACGTGGTGCACCTATTGAGAATATTGATTATGTAGAAGAAGGTATTTCTGGCACACGTTCAGGTGAGGCTGGTATTGTTATTGCGTATGCACTTGATGAGTTACTTAATACATTATCGAGTGAGGATTCTGACTTCGTAAACTCAATGACAACTATGCCTAATATTGCTCTCATGGATAATCTTAAATATGTGATATATTTTGGTATTAAGATTATTCTTGCATTATCTATCTTAGTGTTTATTATTTACTTATTTAGGTCAGGTATAAAGAATAAACTTGGATTTAAGGAAGTATTCAAATTAGCATTAACAGTTATTATTGTTGTAAGTGCTATATGGATATTACCTAATTCTATTACATGGTCTTATGATTCGGCAAACTCAAATCTACTTTCAGAAGAAGCGGAAGAGATGCTTCTTTATAGTTCTATGCGTGAAGCAGAAGGACAACAGATTGGTATAACTGAAGTATCAAAGATTGACGAACAAACACAATTACTTGTTAAGGTTGATGAAGTTAATCCATCTTGGTCTAAAATTCTTGGAACAGCTTTATTATCTAATGAGTACAATTCATTTACTGATTTATTCGATGAGTCATTAGCTGAAACACCATACTATAATATGGCAGGTGTTGTGCAGAAAGGCTCTGATGTTTACATTGATATACAAACCATTATGGATAGTACAAGTATATCCTATAGTAAGTCATCTAACACACTTTACAATAAAAACGTAATAAGAGATGAACAACAGTACTACTCAAAGAAAGCACAATATGATGGAAATGGTAATCTCGAAGGATTCGTTGAAGCCGTTGAAGATGCTGGTGGAGACGGTACTATAAAGCAGGATTATTATGCTGTTTATTCATTTACATCCCCTTATTATGTTATCCTTGACTCACTTATTGCGAATATAAATGAATATAACCAAACTCATAATATTCAGACATATACCGCTACAATCGATTCTAAAGGTAGAGTTATGACTTATGATGTTGCAACACCTTACTTAACGTCTGATGAATTCCTTGTAGAGGGTTATGATATCTTAGGTCTTACTGATGCTCTTATGTTGGAGACTCAGCTACCTAAATTTGCTTACATCTTCGATGAAGAAGATAAAGCGAATATAAAAGAATCTGCGTGGTATCCTACCGAGTCAGATGAAGAATATATTATGAGTAACATTGACGATTTATACAACTATGCTCGTTCGTTTATTATTGACCACAAGGAAGTTCTACGTCATATACCAGATGAGATGCTTGTTAAGATTTTAGCATTTGCATGTTCTATAGAATATAATAAATTATTCAGTTGTGAGTATGGTGATTCAATTGCATTAATTTCGGTTGATAACCGTGACATTATGAGATTTATGCTTAGTGACTTTAAAGGTGTTTACTCTAATGTTGCTTATTCATTCGGTAGATATGTGTATCAAACATCTGGTACAATTGGTGTTGTATTATCCGCTATTCTGTTAGTAGTTATCCTCATTACAACAGTATTAAAACCTGTATTGATATGGGCACTGTTTATAATCATAATTATTAACGTCATATTTAGGCAGATGTTGTTTAACAAGCCTAATCAAGGCGTTGAGGGTTACTTTACAGGATGTGCATTATTTATGGCAGTGAACTATCTTTACGCTGCTTTACTTAAAGTATGCTTTATATTAGCAGACTCAAATCTATCTGCGGTATCTGCAATGATTTTATGTATTGTAGTGCAGGTGGCATATTTACTTGCAGTGTGTTGGATGCTTTATGTGCAAGTAAAAGATTGGCGTGATGGTGGTTGGAATAAGTTCGGTCCTGCTGTTGTTGCTATAGGCGATTATGGCAGAAGATTTGTAAATCGAGGTCATCGTCAGTCCAGAGGCTATCAACCAAATCCGTATGACAGAGAAGATTATGGCTATGGTTATGATAGACGAAGACGCAGACGTGATATAGACGAACTTATATCTGGACCTAGTGATGAGCCACAGGCAGTATACTTGGATGAACGTGGTAGACGTAATAGACGTAATAGAGCAACATACAATGGTCCTTATAGTTTGGATGAAATGAGACAGCGTGATGAAGAGCGTGAGTCTAGTATTACCAGACAATAGTAAATAAGTAGGAGGGTATTGAACTACCCTCCTACGTAATGGAGAAAGATTATATGAAGAAACCAAATATAAACACTCTTATGAATGTTGATAATATTTTTGGTACATACGAGAGTCGTGTTGCACCATTCATATTAACAATCTTACTTGGTTCGATACCTTTATTTATTTGGCTGTTATTTTTACAAGGAACAGTTATAAAGTTATGGATGGCCATAATTTTAACTTTATTATTAATGGGACGTTTAGCTCTTATCTTTATAGGTAAAGAGGGTGAGAAGATGAAGTCCTATTCGGCAAGACGAAATGATGCGTACTTAGAGTCAAAAGATATGATTAATGTAACAGACATTATTGATGGACTTATCATGTATACATCAGGACGTGTTGCTTATGTAGTTTGTGGTTACTTAAAAGGTTACTTGGATGATGATGTTTTATCAGTTGAACTTGAGAAGTTCATGGATGAACTTGATAGTTACGATTGGGATATGAATCTTTATAATATAACAGATGAACTCTTATGTACAGATAATCTACCTAACCTTAGACGGTATAAGGACAGAAATACAATATTACAGCGAATAGAGTTCTATAAGTACCAAGATGATTGGACTGCAAACCATACGGAAATGTATCAAATTGTATTTGTAGTAAAAGCACGTAAGTACAATTGGAAACATCTAAGAGATAAGCTTAATGAGTTAGTAAACTCAGATATCGCAAAATGCTTTAACGAACTTTGGATTTGTGATACTAAGCAGGTAATTGATGTTATGTCAAGAGATATTGAAACATATGTTGACCTTAATGAAATGTTACTTAATAAGGTACAGGATGATGAGATTACCGGAGCTCGTGTATTATTCTATGATGACGAAGATTTAGTTAGAGCTAAAGAAGACAAGGCACAAGGTGTCGATTTAAAAGACAGGAGGTCAAGCATAAATGCGCACAGATAGAATATTTATTGTTGCACCTGATTTGGATGATTCTATTAAACGATTCTGTCCTAGTTATGATATTACTTTATTTCCAGATTTCCCTGCATTTGAGGAGTATGTTGAAGAAACACCTGTAACTGTACATTCTGTTATCGTAACAGACACAACACTACAGTTCATGGGCTCTAATATGCAGAGATTACTTGACACTATTAGAAATCCATTTCTTACTGTTGAGTCAAGAACAATTTATTTATATGGAAAGAATACATCAAAGGAAGCTGTAAAACAGTGGACTGATACTATACCGGATTTCCCAATTGCAACCTACCAAGGAGATATTGACGACCAGTTTATTATTGGTATTGTCAATGGTAAGCTTAGGGATGCTGATGAAGAAAAGGTCGAAGAAGTTACCTATCGTTACCGTGCTTCTGAATACGCACAGGACCAGAAGATTAAGAGGTATGAATCTACTAATGATGAACATTACGAAACTGATGATGACCAATTAGCTGGAATTCCTGATGTTGAGAAGGCGGAAGAATATGTTGCGATTAATAAGGTACCTATGCTTGAGTTCCCTATTGTTGGTTTTGATACTCAATCTAGAACTTTGGTTGCATTTATACAGGCACAGTACCTTGCTTTATCAGCTAAGACAATGATTGTTGAAAGAGACTTTACATATCATAGATTAACAGATATTGCACTTAAATCTGGATTGGATTTTGAGTATTTTGATGTTATCGATATATTACACAACATTGGAGAGGTTATTGACAGAATAAAGTTATCTAAGAAGAATCTTATTGTAATCGGTTGTAAGACCAGACTTGAGTTTTCTTATAACTTCTTAAAAGATATTTTATCAGATACTTTAAAAGATTACGTACAGAATTTTGTAACAGAACTTGATTTTAAGGACACGCCATTTAATGCAAATTACTCTATTGTATTTGATGACAGTATGCCGGAGTTATTAAAGACTATCGATAACTTGCTATATCCTATTGATATAAACAAGAATGTATTGGTAGGAGTTCGTTACAACAACTGGCAACCGTATCATCTTACGTCACAGGAAGTATCTGATGTTGTATGTGACTTACTTGGTTTACCTGAGGTAGTTGCTCAAACAATCACTATTTCAGGCTCTACAATTAAGAAGGAGAATGCAGTATATGATTTATTTAGCATCATTGGAAGAGGGAATAGAAGATAAACTTAATCGCTATGTTATTCTTCATACACGTGAAGAAGTAGCGAATGTTGTTATCGATTGTACACACGCTAATACTATTATATTCAGAAATGATTTCATTTCTAAGTATTATACACCATCTGGTTTTGAAGAGTTTGTTTCCAGCACAAAAAGAGTTAATCCTAATATTATCATTAAAATGGACGAGGAATTAAGTATTACACAGTTTGACGAGATGACTCAGAAAATTAACAATACTCGAACTCTTGAAGAGCTTATGACTCTTATCAGTTATTACCCTAATGAAGTGTATGATACAATTAAAACGATAACAGGAAACATTAATGACCATAAGGAACAGTTCTTAGGATACTCTACACAGATATCTGAATTACAGAACAGAAACCTCAGTCTTGAAGAGGAGACACTTGAGTTACAGAGACAGCTTGAATTACAACAGTTAACAGATGAATCTATTAAGTCAAGACTTAATATCCTTATCTCTCGTATTAACTATCAGTACGGTCTTAATTACAATGCTGATAAAACATTTGTGGTTGATGGAAACTCCTATGATAGAGTTATCTATATCAAGGAGATTACTCGAGTACAGTACATTGATACTTTCATCTATTTCTTAAGGGAGATACTTAAAGTTATCTACGGTATGCCTACAAGAACAGTTGTAATTGAAAGTTACTTTGCTGATTCAAAAGTTGCACTGTATAAGGATTTAAAACCGCATTATGAGTTAACACATGAAGACGTTTTATCAGGAAACATTCTTATGCTTGGTATGCAGCCTAAGATTATGACTGATGTATTAAAGAATGCTTCTAATATATCATTCCTTATTGTACTCGATAGAGCCGGTTATTCAGAACCTCACATTACAGGAGATAATGTTGAATATCTTTTTACAGCATCAGATATTGATGATGTACCTGATACGATAGATAAGTCTCGTGTTATCTCTTACGATGAAAGTAATCTGAGTATTCCATATATCGAGAGATTTAATGAATTGGATATGACTAATAAGATGGCTTTATATTCGTCATTCCCTATTACGAAGTCTATTGTAGACTTACTTGATACAAAAGGAGAATAAACATGGCGGTTCGTGATAATTTGAAAAAACAATCACCACAGCCTAAAAAGAAAAGTAAGAAGAGTAAATCTAAAAATGTAGACAAACATTCATTACGTGAACAACAGGTTGAACGTGCGGCATTAAGAAGTTCTGTTAAAGAGGAATCAGCTACAGATGTCAAGTTTAGGCCTGGTATGTTCACATGGGTTCACATGTGGATTACCTATGTTGCTTCTATGCTTATGAAAGACCAGCGTAGAATACCAGACAACATAGGTAACAAGATTCTTATCACCAATACAATGTACGTTACATCAAGATACATGTCTGTTATCTACCATATAACAGACATGGGTGATAATGCTCCTATTACTTATGTTGGTGAGATTATACGTGAGTTAAGAGCAAAGGGTAATACAGCAATTGTAGATTACTCTTTTAAGAATACTTTCTGGGAATACAAACCGGACGACTCCGGTTTAAAATCTCGTATTCGTGTTTGGGAAAAGAATATTGAAGATGATGTTAAGGGTAAACGTAGGTCTAATGCTGAAAGATGTTTATATACTGTTGAACAGGCAGCATCTGGTAAACGTTTAAAGCAAACACGATTATATGTTACTATTCGTTCAAAAGATATACAAGTACTGGATGATGCAGAAAAAATTCTTGATAGGAAGTTTGGTTCATTTCATGCTACATATGATGAACAGTATGCTCGTGTAAAACAGATGCTCGGTTATGTATCTATACTTGGTGATGCAAATGAAGACCTTAAAGGTACACCTGCTATTATGTCATCTAATACAGTAATGTCACAAATGGTGGCTAACTGTGGTTCTTATAATGACTGGTCTGGGTATTACATTGGTCAGAATATTGCGAATGGTACACCATATTTTATTGATATGGATAGTATTACTCTTGCACGTAATATTTATGTATGTGCACCATCTGGTGTTGGTAAAACTGTACTTGCACTTAATATAGCACAATCCGCTTTTGAGTCTGGAGCTGCTGTATGTGCTATGGATATTAAGGGTAATGAAATGACAAAGTTCATCAGAGCGACTGGTGGATATATTGTTTCGTTGCGACCAGACTCTTATGAGTTTATTAACACATTCGTTATGCATCCAGAAGATACAACGCAGGATAATGCAGAGAATTATTTCAATGATAGATTTAATTTCTCGAAACAACAGATTATAACACTATCTGGTATTAGAGATAGACAGCAGTTGCTCTCGCTTGAATCTTTACTTGATGAGTTCCTTGATTATATGTATATCTATCTCGGTGTTGAAAGACGTAACCGTAACTCATGGAAGAATACATACAATCTTACTCCGTTCGATGTTTACGATTATCTTGTTAAATTCTTGACACCGAGTAAGATGAAACAATATAATCTTCCTACTACAATTCTATCTACACTTGGTATGTATATAAGTAGGACAGGTTCAAAGAGCTATGCATTCACAGCAGAATTTGATTTTGCAAATATTATGATGGCACCTACATTAGCATTCGATTTTGGTATCTTAGCAAACATGACAATGCAGGATATCGATGTAGATTTATTCAGATTAAAGTTACTCTATATGGGTAGACTTAATGCACAGTTTACGACTACTAAGTTTAACCATGGTATTCGAACTCTGAAGATACTTGAGGAATCTCAGATTGTTAATGACGATATCTTAAAAATCTATGCAACAGAGTATACTATGAGTCGTGCTAGAAAGCAGGATACAATTCTACTTGGAAACTCAGTACAGGCTCTTATGGACAATACTATATCGAAACCTATTATCGAAAATACAACAGCATTGTTTGTAGGCTCACTTCCTAACACTGCACGTAATAAACTCATCACTGAGTTCTCATTACAGCACTTGGAAGAACGGCTAGCATTACCTGGTAGTGAAGTTAGATATAAGAATACTTTTGTTCTGGTCAATATGATGCAGGATAAAGAATTATATCCTATTATTAAGGTTCAGTTCAAAGACCCTAAGAAATATGACATTATAAATCCTGATAAGGATAGATAATTGTGAAGGGTGAGTTATTTCACTCACCCTACATAATTTTATCATTATTAATTTGAAGTAAGAACTTTCTTACAACATATAATAATGATAGAATATAAAATTAGATAAGCTTATATGAATGGAGGTTTATGTTTATGAAATATATGAAAGTTATTTTAAGTATTGCAATCGTAGCACTTATATCGGTTGCTGTTGTGGGTAATGTAAAAGCAAGACCTATTTCTGAAGAGGTTGAAATAAGTAAGGACCTAGAACCTAGTACTGAGGTTATTAAGTTAGATAATGTATCAAATGTTGATACATTAAGTACAGACGATTCCGTAGAAGTTGTTACGGAAAACTCCTATGTAATCGAAGAAGATGGTGTTATATATAACTTTATGTTCCCTACGCCAGATGACTCTAGTTCAATTATTGAGTCAATAAATAATTGTTATGAGGAGGAATTTACGGAGTGTGCTATTTCCTATGCGGATAATAGTCATAACGCATACTTGATTAGTATCGGAACAGAATCGTTTATAATAACTCCGTAATACTTAAGAATGGCTAAACGAGATATAGATTTTAATGATACAAAGGGTATACTTGATGGTATACAAAAACTAAAAAAGTTCAGAACCCGACTTATATTAATACTAGTTTCAATCGTTAGTGTGGGTATTATTATCATAATGCTTATAATACTGTTTGGTTCATCTATTCAAAACATTATAGACCAATACAATAATTTATCCGGTGCTACTGAGGATTCTAAACAGCAATTTGCATTTCGTAACGTTAAGATTACTTATGATGAACGTGGTAAAATGAATATAGAAATTGTTCAAGGTGCTAATGAATCTAATGGTGGTTTAGGAGGAGTAGGAGACTCTGACCCTGGCACACCTGATGGAGATGAAGATAGTGGTGGTGGAGGTTCTGGCGGCGGAAATGGTGGAGGTTCTGGCGGTACAAATCCACCAAGTCCACTGGATATAACAGACCAGGATATTTTAGATGATATAGCTAATGGTTTATATACTGCAGAGGATTATCAATATCTTGTTGCACTGGGTGGCGAATCATCTAGTTATGAAGGATTCTATGCAGTAGCATGTTGCGTACGGAATAGAGTTAATACTAATAATTCTAGCTATAAATCTGAAGTTACCAAATCAGGTCAGTTTTCAGGCTACAATCCATCTGAAGTAGGCAACCCTAGAAATGATGATGTAAAGAAAGCGGCTGTAGCTGTTTTACGAGGTGGCTCATCAACAATAGGAAATTGCTATTTCTTCTTGGGAAGATATAATGGTTGGGATATGTGGGCTGAAAGCGATATCTCTGAGTTCTATAATGTTGGTGGAAATGTTTACTTCAATGGTTGGGGTAAAGTACATAATAAATCAAATGCAATGCAGTCAGGAGATATATTGATTTGGGATGACAGTGCAGATAAATGGTTATATGGTCCGGGCTCAAAATATCCATAGGAGTGTATTATATGAAAAATAGATTAATTATATTTGTATCGAGTATTCTGGTAGTAGTGACTGTTATATTAATTGTAATTGGTGTATTTAACAAGAGTGATGTAAAGGGTATCAATATTAGCCCTAATACTAATAATGTTAATTATAACAGTCAATTTAAAGATATCAATCCAGATAGTCATGATATTGATATATCACGATTAGATATTGATATATTTAATGTTGACTGGTTTAGTATTTCTGAAGATACTAGTGTAGACTATTATAATGTATGTCAGTATTTGATATATGCTATAAGAGATTATTATGATAATAATGTAACAGACAAATTTAAAGTTAGTTTACCATTAGACATTTTTGATAACACAACTAATATGATTTTTAATGTTAGAGTTCATGGAGATAATACTGAATTAATAGTGTTTATTGATATGTATAATAATAAGGTTAAAGTAACAGAAGTAAGTGAGTAACAGGAGGTTATATGAAACTATTATTAAACATTCAACATTCAGATAACATTTATGGAACAACAGTTGATTGCTTCTTATTAAATGAGGAAATCTCTATAAAAGAAGTTGCGGAATATCCGTATAACCGATTAGAGGATTTCTTCGAGAAGTGTTTGACGCAACATGGTGCAGAGTGTATCTTATTACAGGAACACAAGATTGACAGATTCGGAGATAATGATACAATGAGATATACAGCAGATATTAATGGTAAAAACGTAGATATATGTGAAGTATCATACCACTCTATCAAGAAGGCACCGCGTGTCGAAATTAATGATTGTGTGTCTTTATGTATTGTGAATCCGGATGATAACGTTACTGCTCTTAAAGTAAAGGAAGACGGTAATGATATTATTGAATTAAGTTCTAATGAAGATTCACACGCTGGTTATTTACCAAGCTTCGTTGTAAGTATTCATGAGAACTTGGTATACGTCCCTGGCGAAAGAGCTACTGTAAAATTGCACAGAGGTTATAAACGTTACAATAAATAAAGAATATTTGTTCATCTCCTATTTGTTAAATCGAAAGGAGATATTATGAAACTGAGTAAACGTAATACTACGTGTGCTATCATATACGTATGGGTCGCTACTATGTGTTTACATCTATACATAAATGTAGCTAATACAGATAGAGATAGTTATGTTAGTACACACGAATATTCAGCTACAGAAATCAAAATACCATTTAATTGGTTTATGAAAGACAGTACGGATAATCAGATTTCTGATATACAAAATGATATTATTAAAGTAGTTCAAGTTAATGATATTGCGAGTATAGCTGATAACATTAGAGCGTTATCTACATATGATAATACTTCTAATTATGATGTTCCTATTAATGAAGCCCCTCATATTCAATCAGGAGAAATGCTTGATGGCGAATACATAACAATTGACTTGGACAAGGTTATGCTTTATGTCGACGCTGAATATGATACTTATGAATGGGACACAAAAGATAGAATTAGAGACATTTATATTCTAAAAGAGATACTTGTTAATCAGTTAGGTATTGCACCTACTAAAGCAGCGGCAATTATAGGTAATGTATGTTGTGAAGACTCCTTCGCTGGTCTTACAAATTCAGTTGCAAATCTTGATAATATCAACCATGCTAAGTCTGTGTTGGGAAATGGTAATCGTGGGTATGGTTGTGCTCAATGGACAGCATCTTACAGACAGAAGGGGTTAAAAGATTACTATGAAGTAATCAACAAAGATTTGGACTGGGAGCTAACATCTGTTATTGCCGAAACAGCGTATCTTTATAATGAGTTATATGTTTCTGGTATTCTTGGAGATTTATCTGAGGATGATGATTTAATGCATGTAACAGGTATTGTTGGATGTGTTTATGAAGCATATGCAAAGTCTGCAGACGAGTGGTATATGCAGGATGGTCACTATAAAACCAATGGTTGTCAAAGATATACTTATGCAAAGAATATCTATGACCTAATTTATAAAGAGGTTGAATAATGAAAAAGTTACTAGTAACATTTGCAATGTTAATAATGCTCAATATGGTTATTCTTCACTTTAATACAAATTCTATTAATGTGAATGCGAATGTTACTAATAACCATAATGTAGATATGAGTAGGTCGAATATTGAGATTGACTCTGTATTTGGCACTTATCAACAAACGGTTGATAAAAATATCTACAGTGAGATGAACAAATACGTTTATGACATACTTATAGAATCATACGGAGAATATAATACTCCGGTAATGAGTAAAGCAAAAGAGACGATTAACCCATGTATGGCATTTGCTACTACATGGGGTGAGGCTGGGGAGTCCTATAGTGGAATATCACTTACAACTATAATGGACTTTAATCCAGACACATATGAGAACTCTATTGATTGGATTACTGTTACATCAAACCTGATGCAGGTTGATGACGAATGGTACCGTGTTAATGCAGTAAATGATTTTAACACGAATGAAGATGGAATGGCCTATAAGATGCCAAACTCACTATTACAGTTTCCTAAAGGTAGTTCTAGAGAAACTTCTGCTATGACAGGATTAGGAGTTGGACCTTATCAGATTACGTCTTCTGATTGGGATAAATGGACACTGGAGAATCGAGTATCGCCTATAAATGGTTATAGAGATACGATGAAGAAAACTGGTTCTGACTGGTTAACCGTTGACATAGAGCCGATGAGTGATTTAACTGTTTACGCTTTAATGTCACTTAGTCATCAAGGTGGAAATTTAGTTAATTATGAGTTCGGCAAGAACCTTATTAACATTATAAATAAACCGAATGTACAGGATGCATTTAATGATGCAGGTTATGAGATGTACATTGAATTAAGAGATAAAGCTTACAACAAAACAGTATCTTTATCTGATATAGATTTAGAAAAATATCTGCAGAGAGTGGAGCAGGAGACTGGTGTTGATTTTAGTAATTACACAGGTGGAGTTGGTTCTACTAATAAAGGTAATTATGTAGCCTTACATTGTTTACGTTATGTCTTCTATAAAAATTACTTTACTGCAAGTAACTAGGAGACATTAGTATGAGACGATTAATCAAAGCAATATTGCTTACGATAGTTATTACTTGTGCAGGTGTATCTATATATTTCATAATTACAATTGTTGGTAATAGAGATATAGTAGTTAATGCTTACAATAATCTATCAAATACGAATCAGCAAGGTGCAGATGTGATTAGGACAAACTTTTTACAAGTATACGGAACCTATGGTGAAGAATTGTTCATTGCTTTAGGTATAAGTAAGACAGACTATGCTCCAGGTGGAGTAGGAGATTCTGACCCTGGTGCCCCAGATGGTTCAGAAAATAAAATATGTACTTGTACAGATAGATGTACAAGTGATTCAGATTTTGATGATACGTGTGAGGTATGTAAACATGATTGGAAGAAGTGTGCTTATGTACCGCCATGTACTTGCTCTGGAACAGACAGATGTACTTCTACTACTGTGGATACTTCTTGTGAAGCGTGTACAATAAGTCCTTCTTATTGTACAATACCTCCTAAAGGCGGCCAGTCATTAGGTAAGTACACACAGATAGCATCAAACGGTTTATACTATGTGCCGCAATCTGCGACTCTATGGGGTAATTTGAAGAATGGTGGTAACACTTGGAATGTTGAATGCTGTGGTACGATAGCTGTGTATTGTGCAGCTGCTAATATGGGTAAGATAGGAAGTACACCAGAAGATATGGGAGATATGGTACAACGTCTAAATTCGAGTACGGTTTTCTTTGATAGTAACGGTTACTTATGTGGGCATGCAGAAGGTGTTGGAGAAAATAGAACGCAATGGAGTGCGATTGTAAATGATGCTGGTCTAAATATGGGAAGTCCAGTTTCAGTAGAAGATACATCAGGATACCCTACAGACCCTGGTGATTACGTAATGTACATAAGTCACTCTACTAAACATGAATATAGGGGTAATAGTACTACGAACGCACATTGGATTTATGTGAAGATAGATAGTAGTGGTAATGGTCTTATAGCTAACCCAGCAAGTAAAGAAAATGGCATGGGGTATAGTGACTATGCAGGTAATCGGTTACTTATAAAATATTATAAGGTTAGTTAGGTGATTATATGAAGAATAAAATTATCGTTATAATATCTGGCTTAATCATACTTATTAGTGTTATATTAATAGTATGCAATAGCTTAGAGTCAAATGAAACAAGTGTCAGTGGCAACAGTACGAGTATTACAGATGATAGTATCAACATACCTAATGATATAAACATCAACAAAAATAGTGAGATAGATGCATATGATAAACAGTTTATAGATGATGCAAATATAAGTAACTCTAGTGTATATTCTGTAATAGTTTATGGCTCAGATGAAGAAAGTGCTGGGAACATCTATATGGATATCATTAGAGACATATCGAATATTGAGGTTGATAGATACTGGATTGTGACTATTGATGATTTATCAGAAACACTTTATTGGTATGATACAGCAGGAGTGTTGCAACAGTATTATATCTCTTACTAAGTTGAATTTGCTACTATAGTAGCATTCAAATACAATTAACCATTATTAGAAAGGATGGTAATATGGGAAGCGGAAAACGTGATATACGAGCCTTTATTATAGTATTTGGAATAATACTTATATGTGGCTACTGTGCACTTACGTCATATTCCAAAGACCGTGAGTCAAGGAACAAGACGGAAGCAATTCAGTTGGAAGTTGAAAAGCCGGTTCTTAACTTTGAGATGCCGGACGATAGTATGGAGACTCTCGAGGAATATATCGAAAAGATAAAGGAGGGAGTCTTAGGTGAAAAGTAATAAGCGACTTACAGGAATCTTACTTGTTATTTTACTATCACTTTTAGGATTTCTAATTTACACTATAGTATCTGTTAAGATGGAAGATGAAAGAGCCATTAAAGAGTATGATACTTATGATTCAATTTTATATTTTAACGAAGTAGATACAGAAGACATAAAAGACGTCGAAGTAACTTTCGACGAGGGTGTCTCTACAACAGAGTTAACCCCAGAAGAGATTTACTTCGACCAAATTAAAATACAGAAGGGTATTAATTGGCTAGCGTTTGAGAATACAAACCAAGACTTCATTGGTGTTATAAGTATTCCTGAAATGGACATTTGGTATCCGATAGTTCAGAATGATGAGCATAATTCGAGTTATTACTTGAATCATACTTATTCTAAAAAGAAGAATGCTGCAGGTGCTATTTTTCTTGATTATTTGTTCAGTAGAGATTTTTCAGATAACCACTCTATAATGTTTGGGCACAATATGAAAAACCTTACAATGTTTGGTTCACTGAGAACTCTTATTGAAAACGAATGGACTCAGCCTGTATATATGTATATCTATACGCCTGAGCAAATTCTCATTTATAAGATTTACGCTGCATATCACACAACTCCTAGCTCTTATGTATACAATGCACAATTGACGGATGATTTATATGCGCAATATTATGAACAGTCTCTGGAAGATGCAAGCTATCTTGAAGTGGATAGTGAGGTTGAAGAGGCATATGCGAATATGAATAACTTGATGACATTATCTACATGTCATTCAAGTGATCACAGTGATTACACTATTGTACAAAGTATATTAATAGAAAGGATAATTGTGAGAGATGAGAAAAACAATTAAAAAGATTTTATCTAAAGCAACAGTTGCGGTTCTTACTTTAGCAACGATATTAAGCCCTATGGCTCCTGCAATGGAAGTTAATGCAGCTGTTCCAACAACAGAAGCCGCATTAAGTGACTTCATGTACAACGTTGAAGAAAACGTAATGAAGGTTACGGCATATAATGGTGATGAAACAGACATTGTCATTAGTGGTAGCAAGTTATTACAAGAATATGGTGAATTACCTGAATCAAGCTCAGCACCTGCAAACAAAGTTAGGGTTATTGGTTCAACATTCACAATGAATAATCTTAAGCTAACTGATTTGGAAGTTGATGTCGAGGGAGCTCCTACCAGTGGTAATACAGTACAGGAACTTGCATTTGGTTCCAACTGTAAGTTAGTTGATGCTAGTGGTATGACAGTTCCGATTTCTAAATCTGGGTTATTCAGTTCATGGACAGAATTAACCTCTATTGATTTCGGTGAATTAATTAAAGCCAATGCAAACAGTTTGGAGTATTCACTTACTGAAACATTCAAAGGTTTGGAATCTTTGGAAACTGTTACTATTGACTTAACATCAAACGATACACGTTTAAAATTCAACAGTACGTTTGCAAACTGTCCTGCACTTGCAGAAGTAACTATTACTGATGCAAACATATCTGACATTTTACATATGACAGGTTATGACTCAGAAGGTACTTATCCAACAGATGCAAGTTTTACATTTAACAGCTGTACATTTACTGACGGTTCATTAGATGCGTATTCATCTGCATTCTTATATTTTAATGGTGATATTGTACTGGATGATTGTGTTGGTTCTTCTGATAACGACAATGTATTCAGTTTACAGAAATTCGTTAAAGGACCTTCTACAGCATCAGGAAACTTACGAATCGACCTTGGAACATCTAAGATACAGACAGTAGATAATCTTATTGCTTCCGGTAAATGGAATACTATTTCAGTAAATAAGCCTTCTACTTCTACTACTACAAAACTCAGTGTTATCTTTGGAGACACTGTAACTGCAACATCTTGTTCAGTTACGAATATTGATACAACAGCACTTACTGAACTTGACGCTCCATTCTATGGACTTGATTTAGGTTCAGCAGATGCAGAAAAGATATTTATTGATAACACTTTAGCAAACGTTAATTTCTCAGGAATTAGAACAGTTAACACGCTTGGACATACGAGTCATAATAATTATACTGACTTGTCAAGTATTGACCTTAGTCAGCAGGCAGATGCTGTTTATTATGAAACAAGTTCTGATGTGTTATTAAATCAGTTTGTTGTACCTAACAACTTCACGACTGCTAAGTCATTTGGTGGTACTTATTATCTTCCGTTTACTGCATGGAAGACTAATGACGATGACACTATGACCAAAATAACAGAAGCTGCAGTAGAAGATGTTCCTTTAGCAAATAAGGAAAGTGTTAATATTGATGGTCATAAATACACTGCAGGAATGTTGGCAAATGCAACAGAGTATACTCCTGCACAAGCTACTGTAATTTTTACAGATGTTGAGACAGATACTACCAGAACTACTTATTGTGTTGATGGTACAGTAATCACATCTGTTGTTGGATATGACGAAGATATTGATTATTTTACTGACGAAAACTTAACACAGGCACTTAATTTAACCACCACGACTGTAGCTGGTGAAACTTTAAATCTCTACTATTCATCTGCAAGTAATACTGGTCCTTTACCTGAATCACCTTCTATGGTAGATAAGGAATTAACTATTAATTTTGCTAACTGTGAGGTTAATGACATTCCTGATTCTATCACAGTTAACTGGACAGCTACAGTTAATGAAACAGTTAATGAAACGGGTTCTGCTAACATACATTTAAGTCCTAACTTGACTCAAACAGTACAGGTTACAGTGCCTACCAAGGTAGATGGCCTTAATGTTGTTAGTCATGATTTCACAATTGCTAACATTACAGGATTCACTATCACGAATAACAATACTACATTTACAATCACAAAGAATACTACAGGGTCTAACCCTCCTGCACAACTAGAGCCTATTGTAGAAAATATTCCTGACGATGCTTCAATCAGCTTCGGAAGAGACATTACTGCAATTACAGCTACACTTGCTGATGGTTCAACAAGACCTCTTGGTTCAGATGATACATCTTTAATTGTTAATGTTACACCTAAGAATTTAACTGTATATCAGAGTCCTACTAATCAGACATTTGATAACATTATGTTCTATGATGTTACACTTGTAATTACAGACGGAACTAATGAATGGAATGTAAAATCAATTGATAGTCCTATGGGTATTGCTATTCCAATTCCTGCGGATTGCGGCAGTGCATCCGGTGTAAAAGTATGGCATTATGACAACGGTATTATGACCGCTCCTACAGAAGTAGAAAATAGGTCTATTACATCCAGCAACATTGTTATACCTACATCATCTTATTCTTACTATGCTGTATCCTATTCTTTAGGTACTACTGAGAATAAGACAATTACGATTAACTGGGACGATGAAGGTCATGAAACAGAAAGACCTACATCTGTTGTTGCTGATTGGACTGCAACTTATGCAGATGATTCAACGGAAACAGGAAATACTGTATTTAATAGAGACTTGGTAGTTGATACTCAGACTTCCACAGTTGCAGTACCTAGAACAAAGAATGGTAAGGTATTAGTATCTACAGTTGCTAATATCAGAGCTGTTACAGGATATGAAGTTGTTACAACTGCAGGAGACCCTCTTACATTCACAATGAGATATGTAGGTAACTCACCTTCAGTTGTTACAGTAACTTTTGGTACTGAGTTACTTAATACACCTACAGGAGTTACTTTACCTACAAGTGTTCCGCTTACTGTTTATACTTGGTATGTTGATGGAACAAAAGACACATATGAAACTAATGTACCTATTGGTACTGATGGTACAGGTACACTTGTTGTAGAACGTCCTATGGTAAATGACACTGGAAGTACTTATCGTAGAACAACATGGGACTGGGGTGCTGTAAATAATTACACACTCACAAATGAGACTGCTTACTCTGTTTATAGATATGCTGGGACTGGTACTGGAACAGGTGTTCAGACAGTATATCCGGTTGTGATTACATTCGTGAATGATTCCGCAAACAAGACAAGCAGACCTTCTAACATTACGGTTACATGGACTGCAACTACAGCATCTGGTACAGCAACAACTGGTACAGCAACAATTCCTATCACGACAACTACGGATTCATTCTCTCAGAATGTTACAATTCCTGATACAACAGGAGAACAGAGAACTGTTACGTTTACAGGACCTGTTATTAATGGATACTCTATGAATGTGAATGGTAACACGATTACCTACACAAGTAATACGTCAGCAAATACAAACGCAACATATGAGATTATCTTTGATGATGATAACAATAAGTCAGGTAGACGTCCTTCAGAGTTAACTGTTACTCTTGCTGATACAACAAATAGTACTAATACAATCACAAGTAAACTTACTATTCCTGAGAATATAACAACTACTGTTAAATCTTATAAATCAACTATAGCCATTCCTACAGGTACAACTTATGCTATTACTAAGGTTGAGTCTTTACCTGATGGTTACAAGTCTTCTATCAGTGGTTTATCTGCTACATTGAAGTATACGCCTGAAAAGGTTAATAAGACTTATAAGATTGAATGGAAGAATGACGTTGAAGATGTGAGACCTTCTTCAGTTACAGTTAAAGTTAAGACAGGTGATTTAGAAGGTGCTTCTTTAACTCTTAACAAAGATACTAACTGGGCTGCTACAACAGAACTGCTTAAGTTTGTTAAGGGTGTTGAGGCTAACTGGGTTGCAGAAGCAAGTAGTGTAACAAACTACAATGCAAGTGTAGACGGAAATACAATTACCATGACTTATACAGGAACTCTTACAGAAGCACAGAAAGAAGCAATTAACGCTACTGGTAAAGACGGTTCTGAAGAAACTAAAGAAGAGCTTTATAACTTTGAAAAGTTTGACTGGATTGACTACGCAAACAGATATCCTGATTTGAAGAAAGCATTCGGTTACAATAAAGAAGCTCTCTATGCTCACTACATTCACTATGGTATTGCCGAAGGAAGAATCGCTACATGGACAGGCAAATATGAAAATGTAAACGAAGATATCCTTAAAGCATACTTCCCGAATGACTATAAGTACAGAGTAGAAAACACAACATCTGCTGATGAGATATTAGACAAGATTGGAGAAGGTTCTACCAATAAGAATAACAACTCTGGCTCATCCAGTGTAACTGTCGATGAGAATGGAAACACTATCATCAAGACAGATAATGGCGATGGAACTACAACTGAAACGATTGTAGATGCAGATGGTAATGTTGTTCAGACTAAGACATATGCTACAGGTGATATGCGTATGGATTCTATGATTGGAGTCTATATTGCAATTATCATTGTTGCATTACTCTTAGGTGTAATCTGCTTACGTGACTTTATCATTACAGATAAGAATAAGAAACTCATTGATTCTAATATCAGTGCGTAATATGACTGAGGGTTCTTAAGAACCCTCACGATGTAGTTTTAGAAATTACATCACAACGAACAATTGAATAATGAATAACAAATAACGAACAATAACGAAAAGGAAAACAAGGTATGGCTACAAGACAAAACAGATTCAGAAACAAAGTAGAAGAAAATGGAGCACGTGGTATTATACTCTACATTTTAATACCTATAATTATTATATTAGGTGCAGTCGTATTCAAGTTTATGTCAGATAATACTACAAGACAATCATCTTACGAACAAATCGAATACATTAACAGTTTTATGCACAACGGCGAATTAAATGATTACGCTAATAAAATTGGCATGAAGAATTGGGAAGAAGATATTAAATGGTTTTACGAAAAAGACGATGGTATTATTAAAATCGACTACGGTTACATGAAGCTTACATTTACAATCGAAGAATTCAATACTGAACCATGTAAGACAGCTTTACAATCAATCGGAATAACTAGTGACATTGTTAAAACGAAAGAAGGCACTATGCGACTGAAGCTTTACTACAACGGTCAAGAGTTAGAAAGATGGATATCCTAAATCATTGAAGAGAGATTAAACCAATGAATATTTTAAGAAAAATCGTACTTCTATTTACAACGTCAATTATGGTATTCTTAACGACCAACTTTTTAAAAGACGAGGGTATTGAGGTTGATAGTACGTATAAATATCAACCTCAATCCTCTAATGTGTATTATGAATCGCTTACAGAAAATACAGGCACAACTCAGAGAGAAGTAATTAACCAGGTATGGTTTAATATGCTGAAAGATGATTACCAACTCGTAGATTTAAAATCAGATGATTTCTATGTTGATGCTCTATTTTCTAAAGATGATAATTTATGGCGTTATATTTACGATGTCAAGTCTAATTACTTGATATTTTTAAATAATGATTATGAAACTAGTTATACTGGTATAACATATATTAATGAAGGAAAGGAAAATAAATGAATTATGTTCGTGGAGATTTTAGAATCATGTATATCTGCGATTGTTGAAGGTTTAGAGGATTTCTTTAACATAATCACTTATCCTTCAAGAAAGTATATTAAGACTGCTATCTTCATCGCGTGTGGTTTCTTAGTGGTGAGTGTAGCAGGATTAGGGCTGGGAATGTTCATTTTTGTACAATGGTATGAAGCACTCACGGCAATAATCATTTTAACAATCATTTATTATGTTAGTGACTTAACAACCAAACAGGTTACAAATGCCGCTAATGCAATGATGATAAAAACCTCTAAAACTGTTAGTAACGCTAAGAAGCAACTTATAGCTTCTAGTAAGAGTGTTAAGAGCAGTAAAAAGAGCGTATCTAAGAAACCCAAAAGTAAACGTAGGTAGGAGGAACTTATATGGTTACGAACAACAATGTTATTACAGCGATAACATTAATTGAACGTGTAAAGCCCTTACTGCATTATAGAGATAGAGCTCCTATCTCAGTAAGGCACTTATCACAAATTCAACAGAGACTTGTTACTGCTTTAGAATTGTTGAATGGTAATATTACGTCACCGCTTGTTACAATCCCGCTCGGTGAGGTAATTACCTTAATAACAACTTTAAAAGAGGACAGAGGATTTGTTGAAACATCTGCAGAAGTAAAGAAATCAATATGTGAAGGTATTCTTGATTCACTTGATGAGCTCTATGTTCTTGCAGGAAAGTTTTACGAAGAGCATGAGTTCGATTACTCTATCGGATTGGACTCTATTCTACAGGAAATTGTTGATAGGAATATCAGCAGAGGTTATTATTTTGGTATGGAGGAACAAGTATGACAGTAAGTGAAAACTATAACTTATCGGACATCGTTCTGAGACTCGAAACTATTCTTCAGATTGATGGACGTGATTATGGTGAGAAAGACGTAAATGTTATTATGGATAATATTTACAAAAGAATTATGCGACAGTATCAGTTAGACTTGACGGATAAGCAGTTAACTGATGAAGAGTTTTACATCGGTACAAGTCGTGAGAGAGCAATCTTGTTACTTGATAATATTACACAGTTACATTCTATGTTATCTGGGTATACACAGATTATCCGGTTCAAGAATTCTAACTCTAACAAGAAAAATAATATCGAGGTTCGTGGTCGTAATATATTCTACTTCGGTGCAAGCCAGAAAGGATTTAATACCTTTATTCGTGCTTGTATGTTTGAAGACCTTGTTAGTACAACAGACCAGGCATTCGATTTCATGATTAGTAAGTTCGGTACAATCTCTAAATGTATGGAGAAACGTTTACTTCTTATCATGATTGTAGCACGTAAATTTGGATTAAAGGAACTTGTTTCCTGTATCTGTGAAATATTCTTGATTGGGGAGATTGTATAGTGAAACTTATTGTTACATCTAACGAAGCACTTGAGGAAAGCTTTGATACGGTGTTAATGAGTCCTATTGAGTTTAATTATTTACAGGCTCACCCATATATTGCTACATCAGGATTTACGGAAGTACAACTTGATTTAACTGAAACATTGGAACCGGCTATTATTTCGGTTATGGTTAAACATGTTGCCCTACGACCAATATATAAGGACTTTAATTTAACTCCGAATGCTATCTTAGTGTTGTCTTATTTATATCCGGAGAAAGCAGCCGCTCTCAGAATGTACTCTATGCGTGATAAAGAAAAACTTGTCACACTTTTACAGGAGTTAGCTGAGACCTATCAGTGGAGGAAAATTTAATATGGATACAAGTTGCTTAGAGTGCCATGGTAGTGGTATACGGGCTGATGGTTCACCATGTCCTGTGTGTTCTAAACTGGTACAATCTGAAGCAGTAAGGTCTTTTCATAATGCGACAATTCCTATGCAATATCAAGGTGTTGCATTTGATAGAATGTTCTTACCTGTAAGTTTACAGAAACCTTATGGTGTGTATATGGAAGATTTATTATCAACCATTGTTAATGATTACGACATCTATCAAAAGAACTTACTTATATGTTCAAGACCCAATTCTGGTAAAACAGTTTGGGCATATAACTTAATAATGTTGCTGTCAGATAAAGGCTATAACATACCTACTGTATTAGACCTTTTAACTGTCAGAGAGCACCTGAACTATCGAACAGACGATAGAGATTTGCAACGAGCTGTTGAGTACAGTAGATGTCTTGTTGTACGTATTCCTGCTGACGTTCAATTTTGGATGTTTAGTATTATACATACAATTCTTGAAAGACGTGTTGCACATAATGGCTTTACAGTATTTCTTTATAGTGGTAATTACACTAATTTAGAGTATGCTGATAGAGATGGCATCTTAAAATCTCTACTTGGTTCTGGTGCGTTTCATACTATTAAACTGGAGGATTTCACAAAATGAAATGTATAGATATTTATACTGATGGTTCTTATGACAAGGGTAGACCTGAGTACACTTACGGTGCATTCTGTTGTCCTGCAATTAACATTAGTAAGGTATTTAAAACAAGTGTCGCTGATGCAACTTCTATGTGGAACGTCGGCGGTGAACTTCTTGCAGCGATATGTGCTATTACATTTGCTACAAAGTTAGCTGAAGAATTTGAAAAACAAAACGAACAATTAACAGTAAATCTCTATTATGATTATGAAGGTGTTGGTAAGTGGGCTAAAGGAGAATGGCGTGCGAAGAAGCCTATGACGCAGGCTTATGTTAGATTCATTAGTTCTAAAAGCAAAGAATATCCTAATCTGAAAATAAATTATATTTGGGTTAAGGGTCATAACGGTACAAACGGTAATGAACTTGCTGATGAACTTGCTTATGCCGGCTTAAGTGGAAAAGAGGAAGCTTCCGACATGAATGAACTTATCAATAACATTTTAAGGAGATAGAGATGGAACATATATTAAAGTGGTTTACTGACCTTGGCGGTCGTGACGCACTGAAATATGTTATCTGGTTTGACACAGTCTTTACACCTAACGATTTCCTTGGCATGGATGCTTTATTTGCATGCTTCATAAAATACTGTGCTAGATTAGGAATCGTACCTTGTGCACGTTATTTAGATGTCTATATCAGGATTGATTGTAAGAATGATATGCGAAAGTATAACATTAAACCTGATGATAATGATGGTTATGATTACAAGCAGATTTCTCATTTAGATAACGCCTACGAAGTAATAAAAGTTACAGCAAGTTCTTTATACGAGCTTTACATGCAGGAAGACTTGGAAGGACGTACATTCAAATTAGACATGTATGCATACATGTCTGAAATCAAGGCGGTTAAGATAACTGAAGCAATTAATTCTATTGCATCCAATCTTAGTAACCGTTTGGATATTGATGGTGTGTCTGATACATTGCAGTCAAAGTTAACTCGTATAGAAGAGACATATAATATCGACAGCTTAGACGAACTTGATGCTATACAGTCATCAGATGGTGAACTGACAATGCACAAAATAACCGAAACAGGTATACCTGCTATTGATGGTGATATAGGTGGAATCTACTCGCATCTTATCTATACACTCAATGCACAGCCTGGTGGTGGTAAGACTCGTTTTGCTTTGGTTCATTTCATTTATCGTGTTATGTGTGCCGGATATGGAGCTGTTGTATTTTCTACCGAGTTGACAAAAGCACAAGTTAAGAACATTATAATCGCACATCATATTGCACAAAAGTTTCAGAAGAAAATACCTGACTCAGCTATGAATAAAGGTGAACTTACACCTGAGCAGAAAGCACTTTATGATACCGCTAAAGTTGAATTATTTGAGTCTGGTAAGTACGGTAACCTTTATATTGTAGAGGATTGTATTGTTGAGCAGATGAGAAACAAAGTAGAATCCTTTATTAAGTCAGACCCTACAATTAAATTGCTTACAATTGACTACATGGGTCTTATTGAATCGAAACCTGAAGATAAGCGTGCACGTTTAACAGGTTATGAGATTATAACAGAGGGTTACATTGTTACACGTAAACTTGTTAAGAAATATGATATGGCTGCGGTATGTATCAATCAGTATAATGATGAGGGTATTAATGCAGCTTTTGCAGGAAAGACAATCAGACCAGGTCATGTACAGGGTGGTCACATTGCGAATAGACATACAGACTACGACCTATCTATGACCTACACAGAAGAACAGAAACTTGCTAATTTACGAACATTAGCAAATACTAAACCTAGAGGTTCAGGTGGCTTTAAACCAGTAACATTAAAGACAGACTTAGGTATTAGTATGTTTAGACAGGAGGTCGTTTAATACATGAAAAAGAAGTTATTAATTGGATTATTATCAATTAGTACAATGTTGTGTTTTGTTGGATGTGGTACTAAGGAGACTACATCAAAAGATGTAATTGTAACTGAAGAAGATGTTCAGACAACGAAGACTGTTGGTAACAATTCAATAAGTGAAGAGATTGATGCTTCATCAATCATGAATGAAGTACTTGCAAATTACACATCGCAAGACTATGTTGCTATTACTGCGATGGGGCAAAGTACAAACTTTGATAATGAGGAATACTATGATTCCAGATATGAAGTCTTATTCAACTGGAAAGATAACTTAGCATGCTCATTTTCAGAAGATGCAGAAATAACTTATTATGATTTCGCGAGTTATAAGGCATATGTGTCTAATGAGGATTTAACTGGATTCTATGTTGCCGAGAGTAAAGATATTGAGTCTTATTATCGTGAACTCTATGATGCAATATTATCTGAATGGATGAAAACTGATACCAGGTTTGAGGTACAATATGATTCTACAGATAACATTTATTATGCAACAAACATGTACTCTATTGTAGGAACTGAAGATGCATATATTGTTAATATTCTTATTGATGCAGAAACAATGTTACCTACTTCTACTATCATCACAGAAGTCGCAGAGAACAGTGAGTTAGAGTTGGAAGATGGTACTAAGATTGAAGGCGGTCTCTACAAAAAGAATATTGAGAAGTATTACATTGAGTACATCAGTAAAGACAGCGATGAATTTATTACATTCTCTGAAGCGATTAAATTGCCAGCAGATGATGAGTGTACACAAGTTATTGTTGGTACAATAAAAGAATAATTATTTGGAGGCGTTTATGAGAAAGGTAGTAGATAAACTTGTCGAACAGATGAAGTACAAGAATGTAGAAGCTTACAATAAGCTTATGAGTATGCCTTATGGTATCATGGACGTAAAAGATTACAGAAATAACATAAAGCTTGATAAAGGGACAACAGAGTACATGCAACCTGCAAATCTTAACAATGTTGCTGTTAGTAAAAACATTTTGAGAACTACTGATAATGAAGCATGTAAAATAATTGTCAGAGGTAAAGAGTATGAGGTATCTCCTGAAGTCTTCATGGTTATACGAGGACACATCTTAACCTCTATATCATGTTCGGAGAAAGTGAGTAAAGCCTACTCTGATGCTGTGGTAGATTGGCTTGAAGGTAATAATTGTAGAGTTACCGAAAAACAGGCTAAGGAAAATATTCAGAATAACCTTTACTATTATGCTTACAATTCTCTGAAAGAAGCTTTAAATCTGTATAACGAAGTTTCATTTGATTCTGCGATTAAAGCAATGACAGGAGATTAAATTATGGCACTTGAGGTTATTGGACGACTTCCTACTGTGCCTGAGTATTATAAGGCTTACATTGATGGTAAAGTCGATTTAACTGAGGAACCTAAACAATGCTGTCCATTTCACCATGAAAATACACCGTCATTCTCTTATGATGGTAGAACAGGTAGATGGTCTTGTTTTGGTTCCTGTCATACACACGGTGATGTTATTGATATGCACCGTAGATGGTTTAGGATGGCTAGTCGAGATGAGGCTGAGCGAGACCTTAACCGAATATGTAGAATACCTACTAATGTAACAGTTGGTAAAAAAGAGGTTACTTTAATTAACCAGCAACAATTGGAAACAAAGGTTGCGTATGTGAAAGCAAACGTAATGGCTAATTGTGTTGAACGATGGATTGAGTTAGATGAAGTTATGTCTAAGTATCCACCGTCAGAAGATGAGCTTTACGAATTAACGTTGAAGTGGAGTAAATGATATGAAGTGTCCTAAATGTGGAAATATGATGGAATTGGACGCGTTAACGAATCAATACTTCTGCGAAGAATGTTGTAAACTATACGATGCAGAGGAAGTTGAAGGTCACGTTACAGTACCAGTATTATTCTTATCTTTCCTTATGTGGATTCCTATACTAAACTTTATTGTAACTAGGTTTATTGATAAAGCACCTGCAGAAGATAGAAAGGCTTATTACAGTATTTTATTATCAAGTCTAATGATGCATGCTTGTCTTTTATTAATAGGTTGCTATATATTTGTTTGGTATAGAGACACAGAGATAAGGTTTGCTAGGCAAACCTTACAGCAAGCTAACGAAGTGTTATTTGATGAAGAGTTTGGTGAAGTAGAATGGAAATACCCAGAGCTGACAGTGATGAAAGATGAAATGAAACAGTATGCAGAAGAACAGAAGAAACTGCAGGAAATGAACGAATTAATTTATACTGATGAGTTGATTGAATCACTTGATGGCTCTTATGTATCAGGGGAAACATTGAGATATCTAATAAACAGATACAAAGAATATACATATCTACTGCAAACAAAATCTTTACGAACAAAACACAACAATATCAATGTATATCTAAACATTGGTAGATATTTAAGAGAAGCTGACGGAGAAGAGCATAAGATAATCGATTGTAGTTTACATGATACCTTTACACAACTTCTATCATCTGCTGAGTATGACGCCATAGACGCAAAGAATACTATCTATTACGTTTATGATACTGAGATGTTTAGAGTAGATTTTATCTACAATAAAAGAGATGAAATTATCGGTATGTCATTTACCGAGTTGGAGGTATAATGTAATGAAATATTACAGTGGATTATTAGCTTTATCACAGTATGCATGCGAAGAAGATGACTCTGCTGGTCTAGGTGTAGATGCTGATAAGTATTTAGAAGACCCAGAAAAGTTTGAGCGAGATACAGACTATGCATTGCTTAAAGATGTGGAAGTATTTGAAACAATAATAATTCCTACCGGCGAACTTAAGCGTTGTGCAAGTCATGTAAGAGCATATTGTGATTTGTTAGTTGAACATGATTTCGATACACTACGAGATATCTATGAAGTGGCTATCAGGAGTTATAACGTTTTAAACCGAATCTTCCTCATGGCAAGAACCTATGGTCTTTTGAAAGATAAAGACATTGTTGGGTTCTTAAATGATGAATTTGGTTCTTATTTTAGAGGGCATTTGGTTATTAACGGAAATGATGAACTCCTTGCAAGTCTATTAGAGGAGGATTAGGATGATACCTATTATATGTTCAATCATCCTCTTGATTATATGTGTAGTAGTGAAACTTTATGATGCTGATATTAGAGCTTCACGATATGGCAAAATAATAGTCGTATGGGTAACTTTGTGCGATTTGTTTGTTTTGATACTCAGCATATTATTCTTATTGTTTGGAGGATGAAAGAAATGAATTCTATTTTGTTCAATGAAACGCCTATTGAAAAACTTGATGTATGGAACACACCTAGTTACGTACAGCAGAATGTTTATGGAAACATGAAATATTATCCGGTTGTCGAACCAATGGATATTATTACAAAGGCAGATATTAAAGATGCTCATATTGAGCAGGCTAAGAAGTATGAATCAACAGATAAGTTGGTTGAGGACTTCTTTAAATGGAACCCTAGAATTACAGGTGGAAAGTTGTCAGACAGTAAGACGATTCACTTCTTAGGTTTCAGATACAAGTATCATCCGAATCACAAAACCTACTATGGTAACGTTGACGAGGAGTACTTATTGCTCCCTATCATTGCAAGATGGATGTTATGTATCAACGCATCTACAGCAAATGATGATTTTGATGAAGCACACAGATTCCCTAGAGAATACAGAGGCGGTTGCTCAAGAGGATATAAGCTTACATTAAGCAAAGGACTTAATAAGCAGAGTGAAATCAAAGGAAGTGATATAAAAGCTGAAATGCTTATACCTATGCTTCCAACTGGTTCGATTGCTCGTAATATTGCATTAATGAATATTGATGCATGTTTATTTGTTCAGCTTGATTCATGCCTTATGTCTTTGGGAATCAACCCTAGCACAGCTTTAACAGGCTCTAAATCTTCTGATGTTATTCAGACTGTAGGTGATAAGGATTTTGTTGCGTCTGTTAATCGTGACCTTGCAGTTGAATTAGGCATGACCAAAGTTGCTGAAGATGGGTTAGTTAAATTATATTCAGCTGACCACAATACAGTCTCTATTTCTGCTTTGTTAGGTTAGGAGGCTGATACTTATGGCAATGAATAGTATTTCCTATTTTGTGTCAAATGAGTTTAACACCGGAACTCGTTTTGCACAAATCATCGTGGAATATGATGAAGCAGCAGATATGATTGTATACACAGAAGATGATGTGAAACAATTAGAGAAATCGAATCCGGATAAGTATGAGAAGTTACAGGCTGATTTGGACTCTAATATGGCTATAGTGTTACAGCCTGGAGAAAGAGCAGTATGTTGCTTTACAGCAAAGAAATTTAAAACATCGCACCTTATTAAGGTATGCGACGATGACCTGAAAGAGTTAGGTGAAAAGTTTGATTGCAGAATCAAACCAATGAATAAGAACGTTGGAACAATGGCTGTATATGGTGAATTTATTGACTATGGTTCTGACAAGACAGTCTTAGAACTGTTAGGTAGAAATGCTGGTAGTTCTATTAGAAAAGCTGTTAATGCTATGTATAACGATACTGTAGCATCGCATAACTTTATGAACTTACCTAATGGTGCAGAAACAAGTAATGCTATTCAGGAAGAACGTGAAGAACGTATTAAACGGGAAGAAGCTGATTATGTTCAGAGACAAAAAGATGCTGTACATACAACTGATGTTAGTAAGGTGATGCCAGATGATATGATTAGAGGTGGTATTGTGGATAGCGCATTTGTATGTGCTAATGATTCACCTGCTATCATCTCTGCAATGGCATTTAATCAGAAGTTCTTTATTGAACCAAAGGCATCAGTAGCTAAGTTTAATACCTATGCTGACAAACGTTATCCTTGTAAGAATTTGCCTGCATTATATGAGGGTAAGCCTGGTTACGCTTTGTTAGTTAAGACTGCTTTCGCAAGAGCATCTATTGGTGGCTTAGTTATTCCAACAGAGGTTGAAGGAATGTCTTATCAGTTCTTCGAAATGAATACAGAACTGTTTGACTATAAGCCGGATGTATTGCCGGAAACAATATTCCATGATTCTGCATTACAGAAACATCTTAAGATGACAGATAAGATTAAAGTTAATGTTAAAGGACTGTCTAATCTGTTTGGAGATGTTGTAACAAACAATGGCGAGGAAGCTGAGAAGGAAAAAGAGAAGGCTGCTGTTATTGTACAGTTCTTTGGTAGATTCCTATTGAATCTTGATTACTTTAAGATTACAAGTATTTCAGCAGAGACAGGTTGGGTGAATGCTTATACTGCAAGAGGTACTCAGGTACTGATGATGGCATGTGTTAAGACAGGAAAAGAACGAGATGGTATCTTATCCTTCATTCCTATTAAAGGTTCACTCGGTCTTGCTATTGCGGGTCTTTCAGTGGAAGACTATAATGACTTGGCAGGATATGTTGCTAAGTTTTCAGTTTAGGAGAAGTTTAATATGATATCTTTGAAAAAGAATGGAGAGTATGTTCATGAATATCTTCCGTCTTATCAAGGACAACATATCGTAATCGCTATAGACTCTTCTAAGACAAACTCGGCTATGATAGTCGGGACGCCTAAAGGAAGAGTCTTAGATGATTATGAGATAAGTGGTTCAGGTACAGACATTGATGTTTACGACCTCTGCAAATATGCGAGAAAGCAACTCAAATCTTTATTTGATGGTGCTAAAATTCTGTTCGTTGGAATAGAAGATATTATCACGAAGAAGCAAAATGGCTTCAATGCTGGTTTAGAGATACATCAGAGTAGAGCTAAGATTACTGCTGTATTCAACAATTATGTATTTTTATTTCAGGAGTACTTTGATATTATGCCGGAGTTTATAAATAACTGGGCATGGAAGTCAACTGTATTACCGGAAGCATATAGAACAAAACAGCATAAGAAAGGTTCTAAGGATTGGCTTAAGGCGATAGGACATGAGTATGGTAGCAGGAAAGATGACGTCACAGATGCGTTCTGTATATTTATGTATATCACAAAGACGCGTAAGTTCAGAGTAGTTGATAATATAACTGCTGTATGTCCTACTCATAAAGAATACATCTATCAGATATATCCAGAGAATTTTGATATGCCTGGTTCTAGATGGTTTAACATATGTAACAACGATACTTTAGAACATAACATTTCGACAGTTGTTGAAAAGTGTTCAAAAGGTGAAGTTGCTATGTTCAAATTCCCTATCAATAAGTTATCGATAGATTTAATCTATTCTGACAAATTGCAGAGAGTAGGTAATCATGTATTTACTCGTGATGATACTAATGTAACAATTTGTGTAGGAGTAAAGCAATGAGTGATATTTTAATTATTATATTCAATTTAATAGGTAGCGCTCTACCATTGTGTATTCTGTGCATATGTCTCGCAATGATAATACATAGTAAGACAACACAGAAGAAATCAATAGTAAGCTTTACTATCATTTCTGTAATGATGTTCCTTATATTGTTGAGAACATAGAAAGGTTAGACGATATGTTTAAGAAAATACTTATCACACTTTTATTTATTGCTGTGGCAGGTGCTGGAGCATTTGGTACTTACCACTTTTATAATGAAAACAAGGCTACGACTACGAGCCTTGAACAGACAAAGATTGAACGAGACAACTATCTTGCTCAGGTTAATCAGATTGGTACAATGACTACAACATACGCAGTAGCAGGTGATATCTTATCTGGTGCTGAGATTACTGAGGCAGACTTGATTGAAGTACATGTACCTCAGAAAGCAATCGCATCAAATGGTTATGATTTGAGTGTTACTCCTGACATTAAGGAATCTTTAATCGGACGTAAGATGAGGTGTAGTGTTGCAGCAAATACAATCATTACACCAGACTTACTTATGACTGAAGAAGAGGCTGTTAAAGGGTTAATGCATTACCCCATCGAATTAACATTTGAATCTTTACCAGTTACACTTAAAGTTGGTGACACCATTGACTTAAGATTCTTAATCGCTAACGGTGAAGAATACGTTGTTCTGGACCACAAGATTGTTAAAGATATTTATAACAATACAATCCAGCTATACGTCTCTGAAGAAGAGAATGCTATCATTAATTCTATGTATAGCGACCTTGGTGTATACTCTACATGTACAAAAGCATACCTATTCAAGTATCTTGAGCCTGGTAATAAGCAGACATTATCATTTTATCCTGTAGTTTCTGAAATGGAAGATTTCTTATTATTTAATCCTAACATTACGGATATTACAAGATGTGTTAATACGACACTCCGAGACCACATTAATGAACAGTTATTAATCTTATCTGATTCAGCTAACTCAGGTACATCAGGTCAGGCTCTTAGTGTATTCTCTACTGCAATTAGCGGACAGAACTCTATGAGACAGAATTGGTTAACTGAACAGGAGAATGCTGAATCTAGTGAAACTGTTGAATCGACTGAAGGAACAGCGGAAGACGCTGCACCTCAGGAAGAAGTAGATTTGGAGGCTATTGAGTAATGAATATATCAATTCGTTCAGAAGCGGACTCGAGGATACTTTTGTATCCTCTTATCCGTTCTCTTTATAACTTTGGTACAATTTGCGTTATTACTAATAACGTTAATATGAGACGCCTTATTGACACAGATACAATGGAAGGCGGTTTTAGAAATGTAAGAGTTATTGTTCAGCCGGATGGTGACTTGGAAGAAGCACTTGCTGAAGAAGATATGTATCGTGATAAATATGACTTCACAATATATGATAACATGGGTGCTACTGACTATGATGTTGAGTTAATCATTATTACATCAAGAGTATCTGAATCCTATTTACAGGATATCGTTTGGATTATTGGTGAGGAAGGTACACATGTATTCCGTTTCGGAGCTGGAGCACCTGCGCATAAGAAAGATGCTAAGAAGAAGGAAGTTAAAAATAAACCCTCTAAGAAAGGTACCGATGGTGTTGTTGAGCAGGATGAAGAAGATGTATTTAGCAATGTTATTGATGCTAAAGCAAATCAGGCTGAAGAGACTGGATTCAATGAAGATGGTACTATTAAAAATAAGTGGACTGCTGAAAAGACAGACGCTGAAATTCTTAATGAGAAACTCGCTCAGGCTCAGGCTACGATATTACCATTCCCTAGCTTTGAGGATATTGAGAAGATGGAAGCCAGATGGATACTACCTAAGGTTGAAAGTAAACTGGCTAAGTTGATTTATAAAATCTTTAGTCCATACATCAGTGTTGATGAAAGGATGTTTATGAAAGGAGTTAATACTGTCGATGAAGGTGGGTATTTTATCAGCGGTGCCGATGTGCGGTAAGACAACATTAGCAGAGTTACTTGCTGGAGTATTTTCAATCTCTCAGAGAAGAACAGCTGCTATCTTCTCTACAGGTAGTCTTGATGACCTTAAGAGAAGTGTAGAGATAAATGAACATGATGCTAATCCTAAGACGGATATCATTAGAACAATGATTGAGTCATCGCCAAAAGAAAAGTTATTACTTGACTATGGTGCACGCATTGGTATGGAAAATGTATTCCTCTATGATGTACTTGGTGCGGATATGGAAGAGTTGGATAAAGCTGACTTTCTTAAGAAAGCAGTTAATTCGATTCCTGTTGATTTAACTATCGTTGAGTTTACAGGAAACTTACTTGATACAATTAACCAGGAAGTATTTAAAGAAATGGATTGCTGCCTCTATCTGGTTCCGACAAGCTGGAAAGCAATCACTTCCTACACACGTGTTCTTGAAGCAATGCCGGTTTGTCCTGCTAGATATAATAATAAACTTGTATCTGCTATGATTGACCCTAATTCTGTAGGCGATAAGAAATTTGCAGGTTTATTAGGAGTAAAGACAGAAGAGTTAATGCGATTCCCAGAAGTTGATTTAATTGTTAAAGAATCACTTGCAGCTCACTTGGACGTACTCTGCTCTAAGATTGTAGTAGGAGACCCTGCTTATCAGTGCTTAAGAATGCCATTATACGAAATGATGTCTTATATGTTCGATACAAACACTTATAAGGTAATCAGACCTATTGACAAGTGGTATCGTTAGAAAAGACACTTATGTAACTTTTAAATAACATATATTATTGAGTAAGAAAAGGAGCAAGTAACATGACACAGATTATTCTGTCTATTGTGGTTATCGTCGCTCTGGTTGCTATAACTGTAGTACTCATTAAATCTCGAATTAACCAAAGAGAGATTTATAGAATAGTAGAGAAGACTGGTTTAGAGGAACTTTGTGAAGAATGCTCTAAATATCTTAGTGAAGCCATAAGAACTGATAATATTGGTTCTATGAATGATGTAGCAAATCAGGTTAAACTGAGAACTGCAAAACGTCTTGCTAAATCATTAGATAGATGTATCTATGGTATTGAACAGGATATGCAAATCGTAACAGCCTACATAAAAGACTACCTTAGAACTACGCTTAAGGATGAGGAGGCCTGTTGTGCTATCTTACCATTAGATACTCCATTGGTACTGGAATCAAATCACCAATGGGAGGTTCTTCTCTATTTATCAGAAAAGAAGTACAGAACAAAGATTATCACAAAGCTTAATGAAAAGTATCGTTTTGATGAGCCTGTGCTTAGGCCTAATGAGGACGCAGTTAATACTATGCGATATATTGTAGACTCAAAGAGATTAGAGTCTATATTTAAAGAAGAGTTAGGTAATTATAAATTCAGCTATGATAACATGCTGGATATCATCTCGAGAATTATGTTCTCTATGATGTATGGTCCGGGTATTGTAACAACATTACGTAGACTGGATGTCGATGGTTTCAATCTTGGTACATCAGGTTCTATTAGATATCATATTGACCCGGATTCAGTTACTAATCTGACACAAGGTGGCATTCCTATTTATCGTATGGAAAACTCTATCTGGGTGCAGATTAATGCAAAATGGATTCATTTCTCATGTTTAGATATGAAGACTGAAAATGAGATGAAACGAGTAGTAACTCGTTTATCATCTTGGGGTACGACAGCGCCTATGACTGAACATAAACCATGGAAGGTTAATGATGGTTATGATGGTGCTCGTGTTACCACCATTAGACCACCGTCAGGTGAATCATGGGCTGTATTTGTCCGTAAGTTCTCTGCAGGTCTTTATTCAAAAGAAAAGTTATTGCATAAGGTAGATGCTGCAGGATTTGATATTTTGAAGAATTGGAATCTACCGTCTATGCTTATGTTCTTCCTTATGAGGTCTGAGCAAACAGTACCTTTTACTGGACAGCAGAATACTGGTAAAACATCTATGATGAAAGCGGTTATGGCTGATATCAAGATGGTTAACATCCGTGTACTTGAAATGTCATTCGAGTTGGCTATCCGTGAATTATATCCTTGGAAGAACGTTATTACTGTTAAACCTACCGACTATGTAACATCATCTCAGTTGCAGGACTTACTTAAGAAAACTGATGGTTACTTATCAATGGTAGGTGAAGTTGCAGAAGATATTGTAGCGGCACGTATGATTCAGTTTTGTCTTATTGCATCTGCGTTTACTATCTTCTCTCACCATGCTAAGACAGATGAAGACTTGATTAATGGTCTTGCAAACTCATTGGTTGCTTGTGGTGAGTACGAAAACCATGATGTTGCTATGTCAACAGTTTTGGATGCTATCAAGCACAATGTTCACTTAGATTTCAAACGTGACCAGCGTACTATTGCATTTATATCAGAAATCGTTAAACTTGACGAAATCGCACCTTATCAGGAGATTAAGGATGTTACAGACCCTACACAGGCATTAGTACAGCTTACGCAGTTACAGAGAGAGTTCTATACAAGAACTACAGACCGTGTGCGTTTTGAGTCAAGACATATCCTTGAGTTTGACCCAGAGGATATGACCTACAAACCTACAAATATCTATACTCCGGAAACTCTTGAAAATATCCTTAAGAAACTTGATGCAACAGAAAGAAAGATGTTCATTAGATTCTACAGAGAAAACTGGGGACACCTCATTTATAAGGATTATAGTAACTATAAGGAGGTGCTTGATATTGGGTAATTTTCAGCTTTATATGAACTTAGGTTTAGTTGCTATCACAGCAGTTGTATTTGTTGTGCTTGTGACTAAAACTAAGATGAAAGAGGATAGTCAGTTTGCGGCTAAGCGAATGCGTAAGACTGCAAAAAGATATCATACATATTATGAAAATCCTCTTACAAGAAAATCATTTAGACATATTGCAAGTATGCTCGGTTCGTTGCAGTATTATGATGAACTTGGTACAAAGGTTGAAGCCGTAAAACAATTTGAGCGTGCTTTGATTATAGCATTCGTAATGCCTGTTGCAGGTTTGATTCTTATGCAAGATACATTCTTATCAATGTGTTTAATTGTATTTTCAATGATTTACTTTAACAGTGCTATTTATATTAAATATGATAAAATGTACGTTCAACTTATGGAAGAATGTTCATTAACAATTGCATCTATGCGAGAGAAGTTTATGGAGTATGATAATATACCTAGTGCTGTTTTATATGCAGAACACTCAATGGTTCTTGATGCTCCGTTAAAAACAATCTATAAGATGCTTACAGCTGTCAATGCAGAAGATGTTAAAGATTCATTTGCAGCTACTTATCCTGTACCTATCGTTAGAACACTCGGCAATCTTTGTTATATCCTTAATGATGAGGGTGTTGAAAAGAAAGCTGATGGTTCAGATAGTTTTACAGATTCACTCACTATTCTGCGTCAAGAGTGTGATGCCGAAGTACGACGTTTAACTAAACAGCGTATTGCGTTTAACTCACTCAAGATGCTTACTCTTGTAGGCTTAGGTGTAACTCCTATTGCTGAACTCTACTTACTCAAAATGATTCCTGGTACTGCTTCACTCTTAAAAGGGTACTATGGATTCTTCTTACACATCGGTGTTGTTCTCACAACAATATATGCTTTCAATTATGTTTCTAATGCGTGCAGACCGTCTGTCGTTGCTACATCAGACCGTTCAGAATTCATTGACGAATTACGTCAGACTTATCCTAAGTTAAGAGAATTCGCACGTAAGTTAAGACCTAAAGATGTTAAGACTCAGGTTAAGTATAAAGACTTATTTGATGGTTCTCTATCATCGCAAGACCTTGACCACATTTACACAACAAAGATTGTTTTTGCAGTTGCGTGTTCATTTTTAACTCTTATAGCTTTAATCTTTGGTACAATCACAGTACGTGGTAACTTTAAGCACAACTATAACTCATTAAGTTTTATTCCGTCAACATTAAAAGAGTCTCAGCAAATTCAGTTGCGATATGTTGATGATGACTTGATTGTTTTGTCGAGAGAAGAGTTTCAGGTTTATGAAGATGATAAAGAAGAGTTAAAGTCTTACATTAAAGGTCGTGTTAGTGGTATATCAGATTCTGAAGCCTCTACTCAGGCTGATAGACTTATAACTAAGTATAATGTTTATCATGGCGCTGCTTATCATTGGTGGTGGTGGCTTGTCATGTATGCTGGTGGTATAGTTGGATGGTTTATATCAAACTTCTTATTGAGCAGTCGAAAGAACATGGTTAAGTATGAAGCTGGTGTTGACGTATCACAGCTACAAACAGTTATGATAGTTCTATCGGAAACCAAGATGGAAGTATACAGAGTTCTTGTTTGGTTACAAGAACAGGCTACAGTACATAATGCTATTTTACGTTTGTGTAGATGTAGATTTATTATGGACCCAGAAAGTGCTTTAGACCAAATGGAAGAAAGTTCACCAGAGAATGATTTTAAACGTATGATTAGGCAGATGAAATCAGCAGTATATAATCTTAGTTTACACGATGCGTTCTCAGGATTAAAACTTGATAAACAACAATCAATGGCTATTAGTGAAATGCTTAGAACAGAAGAGATTGAACAAAGAAAGAACTCTGCTAAGCTGATTGCTATTGCTCCTGCAGGTATAGCACTTGTTGGTTCTTTCGTTGGACCTGTTCTTATTCTTGGTATTACGCAGATGACTGACACTTTAGCAGCGTTAGGAACTATGTAAATAAAATAAATTATAAGGAGACTATATAAATGGATGAAGTACTTATTGTACGTGTTTGTGATATAACAGATGTACTTTACGACTTCAACGGTTACATGTATAGATTAGTTACATGTGAGGCTGAGAATGATGGTGCATTCTCAACCTTATTACCTGTTGAAAATCCTGTGTCAGCAGGAGATGTTATATCAGTTGAAAAGTGTAAGTTAGTACGTATTGATTATGAAGCTAAGAATATCGTAACAGCAGTACGTATTGACAGATTCGAAATTAAGGATGCAGATACAAAGGTATCTCCTTATTTCAATATCCCATTCTTAGGTCTTATCAAAAGACATCCGGAATCTAAAGTATTTGAGTTCGGACCTGATAAGATTAAGTTTCTTAAGGTGCGTTTACAGATGCGTGACCCTGATAGAAAACCCTTTGTCATTCCTTTATTAGGATTTGAAGACAAAGCTAAATTGTTGGATTCATTTGGCCGGTTCAAGATTATTAAAGGTCTTGCTACATTGAAACACTGCAAGAACAGTACCGGTTATGAATTAGTTCTTATCTCTGCTACAGAGTATAAGAAATAGAACTACTAATAGACATTGTTAAACAATATAAGAAAAAGGAGACATAATTCAATGAGAGAATTCGTATCAGACTTAATGTTTATGTGTTCTGGAAGCAATACTTCCTCAAGAACATTCTATATCATTGTAACAGCTGTACTTGCGCTGTTGGCACTCGGAATCCCTGCAATGACAGTTTTATTAATTGTCACAGTTGTTAAAGGTGGTTCCATTGTATTACCGTTAGTACTTTTGATTTTTGCAATCATTGTATTTATCGGTATCATTATCTGGCTTAAGAAGTCATAAGAAAGCCTAAAATAGGTATTAAGAAAGCAAATAAAAAGAACAACTACTTACGATAGAATTAGATATTAAAGCGAATCTTTAATTCAAACGTCATAAGTAAATAACATAAGAATTGGAGGATTTAAATATGTCAGAAGACGTATCCGCAACAATGCGTGTCGGTATTACAGTTATCTTGGTTGCTGCTCTCGTTGCAACAGTATTGAACCTTATGGTTATGAGTAACTCATTATTGTCTGGTGGTCAGACTACATTGCAGGGCGGTATCGACTCGGTATCTCAGCAGGAGTTTGCTGCCTATGATAACACAAAGGTATCTGGTACTCAGGTATCTACAGCGTTGTCCCTTTTCCAGGGTCGTGACGTTGCTATTATCATTCAGACAAAAGCTTTGTCTACATTAACAGCTGGTACAAAGCCTGCAGGTGCAAGTTCTTACGAGAATATTGCTATTAACTACGGGGCTCTTGTTACATCAGACTATAAATCATCTTCGTCAACAAACTTACCTACGAAGATTGATGCTATGGCTACAGACCCTAATATTATTACTGCAGTTGCTAAAACAGCATACCTTGTATCCTTTGGTGATGCTACTGATGCTGGTTCTAACTATGCAGTACGTAGAAATGCTGGTGAACCTTACTACACAGCATACCTGCATAACACCAATGGTCTTGTAGATAGTTCATATGATATCATTGGTACAACTGAGTTAGGTAACGCAGCTTACTTGTTAAGTTCTGCTAGATTCAGTTCCGTACTTATTAAGGACCCTACAGGTTCTATTATTGGTATTGTATTCGAACAGATTCAGTAATTTCGTAACAATATAAGAACGCAGTTTAACATGTCTATTTATTAAACTTCATAGCGCTAGTAGAGATTAAAATGTACTCTACTAGGCGATGTACAATTAGGTTGTATATCAATTAATGGAGGTTAAGTAAGATGACAGATATTATATATGATTTTATATCAACAGGAGTAGATTTAATTTTAGTTGGTTCCGTATTATCAGCAATGATAATTATGATGAGAGGTTCTACACAGTTAACAACTCTTATTTCGAATCAACAGATTGTAACTGAGGAATTTGATTATTATCTTCAGTATCATATGTATGATAGTCAGGAAGGTTTATCAGCGGCAGATGCACTATCAGCAATGGTTGGTAATAGGTTCGATTTAATTGTCTGTATAAAAGATAATACTGACCCAGCAAACCCTACTTATTATATGAATTACCCTGAGAATGGAAAATATTATAAAGTATCAGGAGATTCAGAAGGTAAGTCCATGGCTGAGTGTGGAGCCTTATGTACGACATCTGGTACACAACTTGACTATAAAACTTTAGCATCAGAAGAAGCATTATCTCCTGATGGAATGTATAAAGCTTACATTATGGGACTTGAGGGTGGAGTCCTTAAGAAAGTAACATTTAGTAGAGATACAATTATAGTTGGTCTCTACTTTGAAAAGTATAATCCATAGGTAACTACTTATGAATGAAGAAGTAAGTGTTGGATTAAAGATTGGAATTTTATTAGTTCTGATTGGTGCATTCATGTCATCAGTTGTTATGATATTATTTAACACAAACGCATTATTAAGAACAACACAGGATAGTTCAGTCGAAGCTGTAGATGCTGTGGGCACCCAAAATATAGTGCGGTTGCAGAACGATTACAGGCGTTATGTAGATATCTACAAAACGTACGAATATTTTGAGGAGAAGATAAACTCTATTTATGGAGTTGAATTGGATGGAACGCAACATATCTTATATTTAAGAAATGCTGATTGGGTATGTGATAGTAGTCCATTACATCAAGTTTGTGTTGATAATAGTATAGAAGGAATACAAAACATTGATGTAATGTATCGTGATTTCTTAAATCAGTATTGTGACGAAGAACATAGCTCCGATTGGCTTAAAGTGTACATCTATCCAGATAAACTACAACAAGGCTACGACATATATTATGAAGTAGTAGACAGATAGGAGGGTTACAGATGCAGGAAGATGTTTCTCAATCAATACAGATATCTATAGTAGTCTTACTAGCAGCAACTCTATTAGCATCTGTCTTAGTTGTTACTGTACCGTCAATTAAATTTCTTACAGACCAAGTTAACGGATACACGAAAGTAGTAGATATGTCTTACAGACAGTTACAACAAGCAACTGGAAAGGAATATGATTCTGGACGTGTGTATCGGTATATTATGGAGTCTGAGGATAAGATAGGTCTTATTGCTGTACGAGAGAAACCTGTATCAGAACCGAATAACTACAAAGTAATCCTATGTAGAGAAAGGACTGCCGTTACACCTGCTTTACAACCGCATATAACAGGTTGGGATTTCTCAGATTTAACGAAAGGGTATAATGAGTACAGCGTATATTTTGGACATGATGCTATTACAAAAGATTTTAGATTGACAGTTAATACATTTCCAGATGGTGCTTTAGAAATCATCTGTGATATTACCGATGAGTATTATGAATGAGGTGATTTAATGAAAGCAACAGGATTTATTGAATTAGTGATTATAGTGGCAGCCCTAATAATGGGACTGCCCCTATTCTTGTTATGTAACAAGATGGCGAATACAGATATCAATACTATTTACATGAATGATAAGTCTACATGGGATATTGCGGCTGACATTGAGTATGAAATGAAGAATGGTGTATTAGTTCCTAAAAGCGTAGTTGAACCTTTAACGATATCTCCTGCACAAGCAGCTGTATTATCTTATGTGCAGGATGAATATGTACCTAACGGTGCAAGACTTATTGACTTTAACTATGATGCTGATTCTCTTACAGACACAAACATTGATACAACAAATCCTATATCAGCGTCTAACAATGTTGATGCTTGTTGGTATGACTTAACAGAGTTAAGTTTTCAATCAGCACCTAACTCTCGTGTTACTTGGGATTCAACACATAAGTTATACAAACAGATATCACCTTATTCTAAGGTTACTGATTTGTATGGGCAGAAATTATATTTTGTTTATAACTATAAACGTGATTCGTGGATGGTTACAACGAAATACATTAGTATATTTTATGGAATGTAGTTTGGAGGGTTTAATATGAAAGTAAGTATTGCGGGTATGGCAACGCAGATATTTATTTTATTTTTCAGTCTTATTGTACTACCTATTTACTTTATGAGTATTATACAGTATTACAAAGACGTTAATAGAATTCAAGTTGCCGAACGTAATTTTATTGATTACGTTATTGACAATAGACAAGTTAGTAATGCTGCTTTGTCTGAACTTAACTTATCAGTTGCAGCTGTATCAACACCTGTTACAGTTTCTATCAAAAGAGAGATTAGAGTCATCAATCCTGGCTCTACTGCAGGTGCTGTAGATGTTGCTTGGATTGCAGCCGAATATGATGAGAATACTATTTGGGACCAAGGAGATTTAATTACTGTTGTTATTGAGCAGGAACAGGCAAACATAATGCAACAGATATCGTCTGTATTTCTTGGTTCATCTTATAACAATCTTAAATTTCAACTTACAGCGATGGTGAGGTGATATTATGAGATATGGTATAATTGCATTCATATATACACTACTTCTTGACATACTTGTATTTACTAGTTTCTCTATGAGACAAAATGAAGTAATATATGAATTTGAACAGAGAGCACAGGATATACAAGTTAACTATGCTGTTGATGCCGCTACATGGATGATGTTACATGATACGCCGGATATTGATATTGATTATGCTGAATTCTCTGAAATTAGAGTATCACCAGAAGTTGCCTTAGAAACATACCTTGCTGTTATGGTTAGAGGTTTAGGATGGGGTGACACTGATTTAACAAGAGATTACTTTGAAGACGTTCACATGCCGTTCTTTGTTGTAGCTGCTTATGATGGATATTATGTTTATTCAGTGAACAGAGATTTATCAGAAGTAGAGTTGAAAAGTGGTACGATATCTGAGTCACTAACGTACCCTAAAGTATGGTCACCTAAGATTCCTTATGCTGAATACTTTGGTGCAGATGCTACAAAGCCTAACGAGAATATTAGATATATCAATATGTATACGTTAGGTAACGACCACTATGATAGAGTTGATATGGTTAATGACTCTATTAAACAGGTTGAATATGCAAACATGACTGCAGAAGTTGACGATGATACTACAAGTGCTAAAACAACAGACAGAGATTTATTAGTATCAACAGAATTAACAGATGCATGTCAGACAGCTTTATTTGCAGCAAAGACAAACTTTGATTCTCAGCAGATTATTATACCTAGTAGCTTTTCCGAATGGAGTTCAAATAGACCGGTACAATACCCTACGGTCATAACATATATGGATGTTGCCGGTGATGTAACGAAATATAACCATGTATCGTTTGCTATTGGTGGAGCACGAATCGAAGAGAACGTTTATTACATTACGTATATAAATGATAGTGGTGCAAAATGTTATACAAAATCTTATAACAGAGATGATGTTGAAAATGTAAGAGGATTTAAAGTACTTGAAGTATACACAACAGCATATGAGTGTGCTGAAAATGGTTATTACTTCGATGTATATTACTTATAGTAAGGAGGTTTAAGATGAAAAAGATATTTAAAAGGTTAGCAATATTAACCTTATGTTTATCGCTAATTATCCCAAGTATTACTGTGTATGCGACTGAAGTTGTTCCACCTTCACCAGCAGGAGACCCGGCTAATCCACCTTCAGACGGTTCTGGTACAGCTCAGGGTGGTGATAGTGGTGGTGTACAACAGGCAGATACAACACCAGTAACACCAGAACAAGTAAAGGAAGAATGCCCTAATGTATCTGATACTTATGCTGAACGTATCGCGAACTCGTTAAATGCTGGTGAAGATACATTTGAAGGTGTCGCTAATTTGATAAAAGAAGAGAAAAAAGCAAGTTCTCGTGTTTATGGTGTAAATGTTTACTTGGCTGAAATACCGAATGTATCACAGACAAATAAAGCAGTTGTAGCTCAAACTGCAGAAGGTTTATTAATGAGTGGTGGTGGTAATCCACAACTTGTAAAAAGTATAAAACTAGGTGGCTCAGCTGAGGATTCAGCAAGTTATGGTAGTTATGCATTATGGAATACAATAACAACACTTGATGGTAAGGATGTAGCAACATTTTTTGAATGTCTAACATCATTGGGTGTAGACGAATCTATAAAAACGAAATATCAGCAGCAGTTACAGAACTATGCAGATGGTAAGCCTGCTAACTTACCTGTTATATTATGTTGGCCTGCTGTATCAAGTGGTGGTTCTATGATTGACTTATATCAGATAGGTCAACAGGGACTTAGTGTATGTGCACCTGCTGCACAATCAACAAATGCAACTGCAATAGCTGCGGCATTACAGGCAGCTACAGGTTCTCAGGTAGGGTATTCTGTTTTAAATGGAGCTGGTGGTGGTACTCTTGCAGGAACGAGATTAATTGGTAGTACATCAAGTTACACAGGTTTATACTTATTTGGCGCATGGGCGACACCATTAGAATTAGAACCTGGTGGTGGTGGTGGTACACCAGACCCAGTAACACCATCTTTCTATGTTACAGCAGACCCTAAAAAGTCTGGTAACATATGGGCATCAAAACCTCAAGTTACAGGTACTTATAGATTATATCCTTATATACCGCAGACTGAACTAACCAATGCGAGTGGTGGTTACGTTGACATTGAAATAAAGGCTGATTTCTCTCAAGGAAGCCAACCTAACGCAATACTTAAAGCTGATTCTGTTACAACGAAATTAAGTAACGAAAAAGCTTGGGAAAACTTATTAAAGAATGATACTACGAGTAAAATTGAAATAACACAGGGAACGGCTCCAACTGTTAAATTCCATATACCGGTTTCGCATATAGGTAGATTCAACGATACGTCTATAATCTACACGGCGACTATTAGCGGTGGTAGTGACACAATGGCAGAAGAAGCAAGACCTGCTATGTTTAGTGGTACTGCTTTGGGAACTGCTATGTTACCACAATCTGGTATGGAAGGTATTGGATTCACGGCAAGTGGTACAAATGGATTTAACTACACATCTTGGTTTGGTCCTCCTATTACTGATTTACCTGATACTGCTTATGATAAACATACAGTAGACATACCGCAAGGAGAGTCGCTTGTTGTTGCTAACTCTGCGTTAGATAGTGAACAACAGTGGGATGCATCTATTGCTATCCCTAGTACAGAAAATGTTTCTATTAAAACGGGTGCTGAAGCAGGTATGGCTGATGCGTATGGCTGGATGTGTGTTAGACCTGCGAAAGACTCTTATACACCTGGGGATAGAGCGTTAGGTGCTAATCCTGATGAAGTTGGCTCACCTGCAACTGACCCAGCAGCTAAAAGGACAATTACGCTAAAAGCTATGGTTACGGATTGTTGGGGTAGTGATAACCCTGTATGTCAGTTAACAAGAGGCGTTGTAGCAAGTGATAGCGGCGGTATGAGTAAGACTGATTCAACTAATACTAGAGTATGGATGGAAGGTTGTGATGGGCATTATCAAAACGATTGTGGTTCAGCTACTGGAACATGTGCTACTCAGTATAGGTGTATCCAACATGGTATTGAGAAATGGACGTGTAGTCTTCACAGTGGTACGCCTGGTTGGAATGCATGTAAGGAAGATCATACGGGGCATCCATGTAGCAACGGTGGTTGTAGTGATGACGAAATAAGAGGTCATCAGTGTGGTGGTGCAGGTTCAAGCTGTTCTGATCAGGGTGATATGACTAACTCACATAATTGTACTTGGTCATGGACAATATATGATTCTGTTAATGATGACTACTTAGGTAAGACTTTACCATTAAGTGGTTCTGCAACAGGTGTTAATACAAATCACCCGCTTGTTAGTATTAGTCGAGGTGCTAATTGTGGAGTTAATATTCATTGGAGTATATCATGGAGTCCGTCACAAGATCAGCAATATTATATTGTTAATTATAAAGTATGGCATACGGATATAGCATCTGGAGCAAGTGGGTGTCACACTTTATCTGGTTCAAAACAAACTGACTTTGTAGATAAATCTGGCTCTAATAGTGATGGTGTACTTTGCTTAGACTACACTCACGGTACGGGTACTAATGTAACTCATTACGAGAATATGGTTCACAAAGGAACACATACTTATACAATAACTTATGAAGAGACTGTAGATACATATGTTTATAGAACGGTAGAAAATGCATCTGTATATACTCTTACTCACATATCACTTGATAAGGTTCACACTATATCTACTGATTCTGGTAAAGATATCGATGGTACTGAATGGCCTTCACATAATAACGAGTCAGCACCGCTTGCTACATCTGGAGGAATGCATGCTGTATCTGTTCCGGATTCAGTAGGTTATTTATGGAGATGTCTTGGAAATAATCATGGAGAGTATGTAGATAAAAATGGTCGTATATTATGGGAAGGCTGGGTTAATTCAATGGCTAAACCTGATGCAGCAGGAAATATTGATATCGTACGACCTGAAGATTATTTCTTAGGTGATGTTACAGTTGAACTTAGGATTACGCAGGATTCTGAGTGGGCTACAACAATAGTAAATGAAGATGCGTGGGATACTACATCTGGTGAGGGTATGAAGGAACGTGGAGTATCTATGGACCATGTTCATGACCATGCTATGACAACAGAGAAGTATAAGACAACTGCATCTGATACAAAGTACTTAGACATAACAGTTGGAGACCAGACAAGACCAGGAAGTGGTTCTGGAAAAACTACTATAGTTAATGATGATAGTCAACATTCTGAGGTAGTTGTAAAAGAGCTAAAACATGTTCTTAACTATTGGTCTGGAATAAATAGTGGTCTACTTACTGAGAAGCAATTATTCTATAAAGCTAACATTCTATCAGATACACTAATTTATGGTGGTACTGAGAATACCAATATATTCCTTGAAGATGCGTATTCAGTAGACGGCACTGGTGAGGATAGAGGTGTTGCATTATTTAATATGCATGCTAAACCATCTAATGTACCTACAATACCTGGTGGTGGAGAAAACTCAGGTGGAGAAATTACTGCATACAGACAGCATCAGAATGCTACTGAAATGTATGGTTCTACACCAAAGGCAATGAAGGATACAATACGGGCTGATGCACTATCTAAATCAACAGTTCTTGACGTTGGACATATGGGACTATTTGGAGGTGTAAACTCTAGTGGAAAAGGTGGTACAGTTGGGATTGATACAGCACTTGCTAGACAAATGCAAACAGCAATGACTGCCTTTGGTTTAAACTGTAGCGGTACAAAGGGTGACCCTGTTACCTACGCTGGTAACATATTAAAACCAGAGGATAACCACAATAATCACACAGGTCATGGTACAACTACAATAGAAGCAAAAACAACTACATCTTTAGCAAGTAGAACATTTGATAATGCTTACTGGGGTCCAATTACTTATGATTGCGTAGGTGGTGGTACAACAGATATTAAAGTAAATGGATTACTATCTGGAATTGGTGGATTCGGTACATCAGATAATGGTATGGCATGTATTGAAAAATATGGTACACTTGCTATGTCAGACATACGACTTGTAAGTTGGACACCTAACGGTACTTGGTTTACAGGACAGGTTGGTTCACACTATTCACAGTCATCATTGGCTAGTGGTGAAATACCTGAAAGTAGTGATGCACCAAAACCAAGAACCAATATACAGGATACTCATGATAAGATAGTAGGAGATGAAATTATAGCTCCTTGTGGTGCTAACGGTTCATCTTACTTGAACTCAATAAGAATATATAATCCATTATCGGCAGAGAACGATTGGGTTATTGGTTCTCAGGTGGGTAAGTTTGAAGAAAGTGAAAATGATACTGTAACAGACGATACTGAACATGATCAAAGAATTAACGAATTAACAGGTAAATACTTAAGAGACGAACCAGGTTATGCAACTAATACAAAACCGTATGTTGTTCAATCACAATACTTATGGACATGGTTATCACCATTCGGAAATTTTGCGAGTGTTGGTGGAGATGGTTCTACATCTACAGCTGATATGTCAAAGAGTGGTGTAGGTGAACATTATGACGGACATTATGGTTACGTTGATAATATGCAGGTTGGACAATGGATTGGTACATCAAGTATCAAGTATCCTTTTATTGCCGGATTACCTGATAGTATTACACATACGACAAAACCTTACGTAGAACTACCTACAAAGGATATGCTTATTGCACATGGTTCATCTGGTAACGGTGGTGGCAAATATAGTGGTGCTGCTCAGAATAGTAAACTTGGTAGTAAATTCTATTGGGGTAATGCATTCGCTGTAACAAATACATCAAATGTATTTGAATCTGATATGGATAACCCATTGACACCTACATCTAAGGTAACTATGATAAATTATGGTATAAATCCTTACTTAAAAACAGGAGACTCAGAATTAAGTGGTACTGCTAAATTTGGTTATAAATTCGCAGAAGAAAGTAATGCAGGTGACTTTACAGCAAATGCAGTTTACAAAGATGACCCTGTTAATTTAGTTGGGAGTATTGGTAATGTTACAATACATGACACAGAAGACTTTAGATTTAGTAACTACTTTAAGGAACCTACTTCAGAGTGGTTAATAGAAGGAGTTATTAAAGAAGCTGATATAAACAAACCTATACGAGTTGTATCAAGTCTTAAAGATATATGCTTTAATGATGTAATTCACTATATCCAAGATGGTAAGATACACGCTATTGATACAAAAGCTCCTGTAACAAGCAATCCACCAAACAAACGAGGTCATGCTACACTTGGTATAACAATATTCAATCGTGATTGGTCTTATGGTGGTATGGCAGGTTATTACGACCCATTGCCATTAGTACCACATTACAATACGGTTGATGAATACAGAACCGAAGCTATAAGACTTGGTTATAAGTCGTTTATTTCAGTTGACACAATTGGGCAGTACCAGTCCTATATTTACAAAGATGAGGTTAGACCGGATGGTCCTGGTGAAGCAGACACTCGTTCCACATACTTATCAGTAGAATCAGAATATTATCTTTATGATTTTGAAGATGGTAAATTCTATGATGTTGATATATGGTCAGGTTCAACAGGTGGTAAGGAACGTATTTATAACGGTACCACTAAGAAGACCGAACAAACTACACATGCAGGTACAATCTATCAGGAAGTTCGCTCTGATGCAACAAGACGTAATATAGGTCTGTTTGAGAGTGTTTTATCTCAAGGTTTTGCAGATGCGACTGAAGATGGTGGTTCATCTAAATATTATGACTATACTTATTATTACTCACCTAGTCACTACATTGGAAGACCTGGTAGTCTTAAACTTGATAATAGAGACTTATCTTATATTGGTTCGGAGTCTAACTTCTCAGAAGGAAGATTCTGGAGTGAATCTATGATTGACTCAACCGGATTGAATCGTAATGCACAGCGTTACCATTTCAAAGATGGTTTAACATCTACATCAGTTATTACGGAACCCCTTGGCGATAACCCTACTCAGAATGAGATTATGGATGCAAACCAAAAGGTGCGTGAAGAACACCCTTACTCTGTACTTGTACAGTTTATGAACTTCACTGCTGTAGGTGAGGTTTGGTCTATCAAACACAATGGCTCTGCTGTTATGAGCCCTGAGTTCGTTGTCTTCGATACAGATGGTGATGACCCATCTGACCCGGATGACGATGATAAGTACTTACCTCATGATTGGCCAGTATCTATTGTTAAGTCTCACAACACAATTAAATATCAGGGAACAATAACATACAATCCTATTACAGGAGACCCTACAGGTTCTATTGATAAAGATTCAACGCCTATGGTAGTTTATCAGGCGTTTAACACATCTGCAGATGATAGAACTGTATCTGGTACTCACTAGATTGAGTATGCAGTATTTTTGAGGGGTAGACTATCTACCCCTCATATATTAATGAAAAGAAATAAAGGTTAAGTATTTGACTATTTAACCGATATAATTTAATGAAGCATAGGAGGTTTCATTTATGAGAAACGAAAAACTTTTACAGGTAACTAACTTAATGAGTGATGATGACATGGCAGAAACAGCTTATTACATCCGTGATAATTTTTATCACAAACTTGTACTGATGACAGTTGATGGTATTGCTATTGTCAGACTTATTCTTAATGGTGAGTTTGTTGATGTAAACAAAGGAGAGTCAGAGGATATTACAGACAGTATTTCTAATGGATTCGGACTTGTTGTTCAGAATGGAAAAGAACGTTGCACAGTAATGTTTGATGAAGATTGTGATATTATTAGTAATGAAAGCAATCTTGATATCTCTGTTGATTCTGTAAGTGTTGCCGGTACAATGGAAGAACTCTCCGAACTCGTTAGTGATGGTGAAGTTGAGGATACAATATTTGATATTCTTGATGAAATGCAGATTATGATTGGATAGGAGGGTCTTATATGAAAGCTTATGAGTCCATTTACGTTGTTAGTAATACAGGTGATTCTATAACAGAAGCATTATATTACAAACATGAAGAAACTTACGATTTTATTATACCAACTGATGGAAGTGTTCTACTTATGTCATTTTATTGTGATACTCCAATTACGGATTTTAAAATGGGTATCGAGATAATGGAAGGTGATATTCATATCGCCATCGCTACTCCGGCAGGTAAGGATGTTATCAGTTTTGATTTAGACGGTAACGTTATTTCAAATAATAGTGGAGCAGCTATTGAACTTGAGTATTGCTATCATATTTCAAGCGACGAGGAGTTAGATGAACTCGTTGATGACGATTGTATTGATGAAAGCGTTTATGACGCTCTTGAGGAATTAAGTATTATATTAGCATAGGAGGCTAATTAGATGGCTTTTAAATTCGACGATAAAAGAAAGATTCTCTACGCTTATAAAAATGAGCATGCAGTGCCTGATGTTAAGAATGCTTATCATCTTAATGCTAGTATCCACAAAAATGCTCAAAAGTATTACAATGACCCTGAGTATCTGTGTAGAGAGATGACAGAGAAGTGGTTTCCTGCATTCCAGCGTATGCTTGGTGTAGATGATGAAAAGCTTGCTCTTGAAGATATTATTATTGAACCGTATACAGATGAACCTAATAGAAATAGGGCATTTGTAGATGACAAGTTCGACTCTATTGATTTCAAAACAAAGGCTCATCAAAAGGGCAGTAAGATTGATAGACAGTCAATCATAAACATTGCTATGAAGTTTAAGATTAGAGGATTTACCAAAACCGATTATGTTCCGGTAATGTCTATCCCATTCGTGCGTGAAGATGGTATTATCGAGTATCATGGTGCAGAATATGCTTTTATTCACATGCTCGAGCAGACAGATGGTATTTCTTATAACCCTAACAATACAAACAAAAACCCGCCTAAGATTACTCTTAGAACAAACAGAAATAATATCAATCTTACGAATAACCAGAAGAATGGTATTATTGTTGAACTTGGAAAGAGTCAGAGTATTGAGATGATTTCTTTAGTATCAGCAGTTCTTAGAAAAGAGATGCCATCAGAGAACTTCCATGAGTTCTTAAATAAAGTATGGGATGACTTTGTTGATAGTGATATTGTTAACCTTAAATATAATGATGTTAACAAGTTCAATATGAGATGGTACTATGGTGGTGGTTCTACAAAACGTCGTGGAACATCTGAAGTTATTCAGAACATTGCTCCACTAATCTGTGGATTACCTATTGATAATGGTGATAGGGTTTATAATAAGTATGATACATCAAACTTAAGAGAACAATTAAATTCTCTCTTATCATTACGTCAGGCAATTAACAGAAAGTTAGTTCGTGATGTTTATTCACAGGATGGTAAACTTCTGTACAGAGCAGGTCGTATCATTACTGAGTCAATGATTGATGTGTTTAACAGAAATGGTGTTTACAAACTCTACGTTGAGGATTACATTGATATCGATGGTGCTATCCTTGATGAAGACATTACAACACCAGTAATACCTAGGGGCACAATCGTTACAGATGAAATCGAAGAAGCATTTCCGGAAGAAGATGGTATGTATGTCTGCCGAGACCACTATGTAACAGATTCACCTAATGGAGCTGTAAACAGTATCTTTATGATTGACAAAGGTACAGTACTTGATAACTCTCATATTGACAGAATACGTTCTACAGGTCGTGAAGGCATCTTTATTCAGACTGGAAAGAATAAAAGACGATATGTTAGTTTCGTAACAGAGATTATCTCTAATAAGCAGTTCAAAGGTGAGTGGATTGGTAAGGAGTCAGGAAAATGGTATTACCTTAATCTTGATGGAGATTACGTAACACAACCTGGTATTGGTTATACTGCATATGACTTAATCGCTCTTTGGAGTTACGCTGCTAAAGCTTTAAGAGGACAACCTACAATTAAACTTCCTAACGTTGATGAGGACTTCAGAAAGAAACTTATACCTATCAATGAACAGTTTAGTCGTGCTATGAACTATGCTATTCAGAATGGTATGAAGCAGATGAAGCAGACATTTAATGCATTCTGGAAGAGTGATAAGATTATCATGTTCACTCAACGTGATTCCGAACTTGTTTATAAGTTCTATGCGTTTGAAAGATTATTCTGGGATTACCTGGTTAAAGAAGCAAAATGCGTTAGAATGATTCCTAGCGTAGCCCTTAATAACCCTATTGCATATATCTCAGAAATTACAAAAGCAAATGTGTATACTGCATCAAAGAACTCAGTATCTGATTCTCAGCGTACAATCTCTATTGGTTCTTATGGAAAGATTGACCCGTATGAGATACCACAGTCAGGTAAGATTGGTGTAGTAAACAATTTATGTTCTTATGTTAATATTGATGAGGATGGTAAGATTACTACTCCTTATTACAAGGTAAGACATAGTGGAGATAGATACTATGTTGACTTTGCATCAGGCTATCATCAGATGTCAGTAGAGGAAGAAGAAACGCATATTATTGCAGATATTTGCTCTATTACTCTTGATGCTGATGGCACTATTAAAGGGAAACCTGATGACCTCGTATTATGTATGGCTCCGGGTACTGGAGATAACAGACGTCTGTTTGAAAAGGTACCTCTTAAGAATGTTGACTATGTTAATGTCAACGCAATGCAACCGTTATCATGGGCATCATCTACAATTCCGTTCTTATGTAACAACGATGCGGCTCGTGCGGTATTTGCAGTTGCACAGATGAAACAGGCTAAAGGTTTGGTTAATCCGGAAGAGCCACTTGTTATGACTTCTGCGTATGAGATGATTCCTAAACTCAATCACAGATTCGGCTATGTAGCAAGTGAGGATGAACACCTTATGACAAGCTGTATCGACCCTGTGGGAGATGGTTGGACTATTATGACAGTAGGCAAACCTGGCGTAGAAGACCGAACACAGCCTTATAAAGAGTTAATCAATTATCCTGAATTTACACAGGGTGATAACTCAGTAATGACAATCAAGCCTGAGAAATTCCCTATGAACCAGGCTTTAGGTGAAACGATTCCTTTAAAAGAAGGAGACGTGGCTCTTAGTACGAACTTTATGAGCAGTCGTGGAATTATGCAGTTTGGTGTTAATACATTTGTACTGTTTATTCCGGATGGATTTAATTATGAAGACTCTGCTCACATTAGTGAGACTTACTCAGAGAAGATGGCTTCTTACAGAATTAACGAGGAAACTCTTCCTTGTAAGTTAAGTCCGAGAATGCCACGTATTAGAGACACAAAAGAGTATCCTATTAGTACTTCAGTACCGTTTGCACCTAACACGGAAAATGATACTTTCTATCTTACATACAACGACCACTCAAAGGGTATTGTTGAATTTACACGTAAGTTGAAGCATGCTTATGGAAACTACATCGGTCAGTATGGACATATTAAAGAAGGCACTCGCCTTTATGATGGTTGTGTTGTTCAATTGCTATCAAGGGACAATGCAAAGAAAGGTGATAAGATTTCTAACAGACATGGTAATAAGTGTACAGTATGTTCTGTTAATGATGAGGATATGCCTTATATCAACAATGGTGTTCAGGCTGATGCAGTTCTTAATCCATTAGGTGTTGGTTCTCGTATGAACATTGGTCAGATTAAAGAAATGCACTTAGGTCTTGTAATGAAAGTACTCGGTTTACAGGTATCATCTGATGCTTATAACTGTATTAGTGATATTGAGATTAAAACACTATTACACTTCGTATGGGCAGTGGCAAATGAAACAACTCACTATACAAAAGTTCCTGATGGTACTTATCCGGGTAATCTGGACGATGTTATGAACAGACCTGAGTTCAAGGACATTCCACCTATGATTAGACAGCATGTGCGTGACCACTATGATACTATTCAGATGTGGAGAAACACATTTGATAAGAATGGTGATTTTGAGTATTACTATCTTGAAGAAGTTGTTGATGAAGATGGCAATAAGACTGTTGTTAAGAAGAAAGGTAAAACAAAAGCCGCAGGTGGTTATATTTACATGTTCAAACTGACACAGGAGTCCTACAAGAAGATTCATGCAAGAGCAAATGATATGGCTGATGAAGAATATGCTAAGCTTACGGATGCTCCTACACATGGTGCTTCAAGGGGTGGCGGTCAGCGTATGGGTACTATGGAGATTGATGCATTGTGTGCCTATGACGCAAAAGACTATATTTATGAATTATTTAACGTGAGAGCAGATAATGCTATTGCACGTGAGAACTTCAACCTTGACACTTATTTCGACCCTAAGAAATCTAAAGTATATAAGCGGGATTCAAAAGGTCAAAGAAGAGCTGTTACAGAATTGCTTTATACATTGCTTGCATTAGGTATTATGACTGAAGCGGATGCAGATGAAATCATTGCTCTGTCTAAAAACAATGGTGAAGACCTTAAGCATGTTAAAGGTCAAGTTATTCAGCGACTGTTAGGAAAGAACAATCGCAAGTCTGATAATGAAGATGAGGATATGTCAGATGAAGAGCAGACAGAGAATGATGAGGCAGTTAAGACAGTTGCTAACAGTGTTATGAGTAGAATTAATTTCAAGGAGGTTTAGGCCTATGATGGGTGTACAACACAAAGCCGTAGGTATTGGCTTTGGTATTGCTACAGCCCTTTATGTTGCTGAGGGGTTGGGCGAACCAGCCCCTGCAATGTTATCTTTAGCAGCATCTACAGTTGGATGTATGTTACCGGATATTGACCATGATATGTCTAAGATTGGACGTAAGAGAAAGTTCGTTACGAATATGTTAAGTAAATTAACGAATACCGCTGTATTAGGTATAGTAGCAATTGCGGCTGTTATACTTATTGCATTCTCTATCGGTATGGTACAAGTTGGTATTGATATTACAATGGTTCTTGTTGCGTTAGGTGGCGGGGTTATGTTTATGGGACTAAGAGGTTACCTAATGAATAATAAGACTGTAAAATGGTTAACTAAGCACAGAGGTTTTATGCATACGTTAATCTTACCGATTCTTATATTTATTATGGCAGGTGCTTCAAGCTTCGTTTATTGGCGATTTACATTTGTTGGATTAGGAGTAGGCTATGTATCACATCTACTTGCAGATATGCTTACGGTAGAGGGTTGTCCTATACTATTCCCATTATCTAAGTCAAACATACGATTCTTAAAACTAAAGACCAAAAACTTTAGTACATGGATAGCAGCATTAGCACTAGCAGGAGCACCGGTTGTACTTGTTATATTATATCTGGAGGGTAGCATTTAAGATGAACATAAAGGAAGAACTTAAAAGAGCAGTTGTTAGAGACCAGCGAATTCACATGAGTTCAAATCTATCTCAGAGTGAGTTAGAACAAGTCGCTAACTTCTTACAGTATCACTTTAACAAAGGTGACTTACCTCATTGGCGACCTATTGCATTTACATATCACCACGCCGAAGATACTTTTATGCGAGCTACTCAGAAGAGTAATGTTATTCTTGGAGATACAGCACAGAGGATTGCGGACCGTATCTCCAATAAAGTACCTGTTGGTGAATTCTATGTACCTCCAAAAGATGTATGGGGCTACACACAATTAAATGACACTTCCAAAATGTCGAATGAATGGGCAGATACTTTTGGATTTGCTGTAGGAGATTTAACACATGGAGTGGGTGTAAAAGTTCCTGCAAGAAGACGTGACATTCTTATGGATGATGCAAGTCTTTATAATATTGCATTCTGTAGAGATTGTATACGTGAAGGTGTAGAGACAGAAGTATATACAGTTGAACAGTATGAGGTACCTACTGCTGACACTAATGCACGATTTAGTCATTATGGTGTTAATACAGAAGAGTTAAGACCTATATGCACAACGAAAGACCCATTACATGAGTACAATCAATTCAGAGTTGATTTAATGAGAGGATTTGGTATGGGTTGTCCTAGACCTGTATTTCTTATTCTCTACAAATATGGTTCTAGCCCTAGAACCAGCGTTCAGAACTCTCACGAGGTTATACCTGAACTTAGAAGTAGTTTTGTATTTTGTAATACAAACTATAAATTGAGTCACCTAGTTAAGGTTGAGGGGATTCAGAATAATGTAATAAACATCGAATACTGGGGTAGTGATTATACAGACTCCCAGTTAACAGCCTTATTCAGAAATATGTAAATATTGGAGGAGTAAAGATGTCATTATATTTTAGACCTATTATCCCAAATGATAAACAAACAATGGTATTTGGACCGATGTCGCATATCACAAAAACTCCTATTGGCTCTTTAACAGAAAGTGCTGGTATGGCAGGTGGTACTGTTAATGCACCTGAAGTATTTGGAGTTACACCTGACCACGCGGCTGACAAGGAATATACCTATGACGATGAGTTCACAAGATTGGGATATATTGACTTGAACGAGAAGATTATCAATCCTTTCTTAGCAGGTCGAAACTTAACAGCATGGTCAATCCTTACAGGAATACCATCAAATGATTTACAGGAAATTGTAAGATTCAATCGTGTTTACAATCTTGAAGATGAATCGTGGTATCCTATTGAAGCAGTAAGAGATGTTCCTTATAATAAGAATAAATATCTACTTGGTGTTGACGCAATCGTTCATGTTCTTGATAATGTCGATTTCAAAGAGAGAATCATGGGTTACATCTATACTAAGTTCTTAAAGAAATTAGAGAAGTATACAGGTATTACGAATCTTATCGATGCTGTTGAATTTATTACGGATGATACATTTGAAATTATATGTGACCCTGAGAGTTATAAGTTCCCTGTGTTCCATATCAGAAGTGGTTATGTGCTTAACCTTAATAAAATTGCAGATACAATCTCTGGAGAAGATGGAGAGGTTCCCGAAGACTTAATTGATATTTTCTATGAGTTCTCCAATATGTGGGACGAAGAATTAGTATCTGCTACACCAGACCAATTTAATGTAATTGGTTTATTACATGAAGCTTTAACTAACGGTACACAGCGTTTAGTTAAAGACCAAATCATGTCTTACTTATTCATCTTACCAAAAGGATATCGTCCTGAGTTGAGTATTGGTCAGAATAAGTTAACTGTTGTCTACAATGATATCGTTAGACTTAATGGTAACGTTGCAGATATCAAAAGACGTAATGACAATAGCTTACATACAATTACCAGACCGTTAAGAGAGCTCTATGATGCTGTTGTTAAATTAATGGTAAACAAAAGAGACACTGACAAATCTAGTATTGAGCGTAAGAAAGATAAGGATTACAAGTCCTTAGCAGAAACATTAAAAGGTAAAGAAGGTTTCGTAAGAGATAGACTTGAAGGTGCTCGTATTGACTTCTCAGGTCGTACAGTTATCTCTCTTGACCCTTACTTACCAATAGACACAATTGGTGTACCTATTAAGATTCTTGAAAAGGTAGCAAACCCTATTATTGTTAGACGTTTCATTAAAGAAGCAAGAAACAGGCCTGAACTTAAGGTACATGCAAATATGACTGACTTCCACAACCAAAGAGATGCTGGAAAGTATGGCATATCTTATATTGACTTCCTAAAAGAAGTATTCCAAACAAACGATATCTTTGGTCTTATTGGTAGACAGCCTACACTGTTCTATCTTGGTATTCAGGGATTTAAAATTAGACCGATTGAGGGTGACGCTATAACTCTTAGTCCTCTTATCGTTATGCCGTTCAATGCTGACTTCGACGGTGACCAGATGCATTTCTCTATGCCTGTTACAGAAGAAGGTTTAAAGGATGTTAAGAATAAGATGTTATTCAAAGATAATATCTGGTATCCTAAGAATGGTGAAATTACTGTAGTAGTTCGTCATGAAATTGAATACGGTTTATGGGAATGTGTTACAAGAGAGTCTAACGGAAACAACTGTGGATGTAATTCACGTAAAGAATGTTATGATAAGATTTTATCAGGAGAGATTAGAGTAGAAGATTCTTATCAGAATACAACAGCAGGTGTTGCAGCATTTAATTATTGTGCTTTTGGTTCAAACATGGAAGAGCAATTTACAGTGGATGATATCCTGAAAGTTTACAACTCTAAATTAAGAGATAGTAAAGGACTTGACGTTCATTCGTTAGACCACAGTAAACTTACGAAACTATTATTTAAAGTTGGCGGTGGTAGAGAAGGATTCTTCAATTCCATCAATAAACTTGTTGCATTAGGATTTGCTGTAAGTAAATACTACCCACCAACAATATCCGTTCTTACTGATGAAAGCACAAAAACATTCGTAAGAAATAAGATTACAGAATTCAACAAAAAGATTGCAGACTACAAGAAATATGTAGACTTAGGTCTTGAGTTAGAATCAAACTATGACCTTTACTTCAGTAGTGAATGTTCTAAACTTACTAAGGAGATTAAAGAATATCTTCTTACGAATATGAGTGAGGATAATGGTTACTGGAGAATGGTAGTGTCAGGCTCTAAAGGTAACGATGACAACCTTTTACAGATTTATGGTATTAAAGGTCAGGTTAAGAAAAACGCATTTGAATCATTCAACACAACTGTTGACGGAAACTATTCTGAACAGTTAACTGGTCTTGAGCACTTCATTACAGCCTATGGTTCACGTGAGGGTATTACAGATAAAACATTATCAACTGCTACACCAGGTTACATGTCACGTAAACTTGAACACTGCGGTGCACCGCTTAAGATAACAACATACGATTGTTGGGCATCATGTGATGGAGAAGCACCAGCACTTGAGTTTTTACCAGAAGATATTATACCATATATTGATTATAAATACTTATCAAGAAGTGGTATGTATCCGGAGAGTAGACCAGGACTTAGTGCTGATGATAAACTTGTTATTGCTGAGGAATTTTATTCCACGCCTTCTAACTTTATTCAGGTAGAACAGGCTTCAGAGTACTTAGCAAAGATTCTTGTTGGACGTCATGTTGTAGATGATGGTAACAACAGCTTGTTTATTAACAATACAAGTGAAGCATTAAAATACATCAACAAGAGATGGAATAAGAACAGTCATGCCGGTAGCTTTGGTCCTACGTTTGAACCAGTTAAGATGCGTTCACCTATGACTTGTGCTGACCCTTGCTGTAAGATTTGTTATGGTATTGATTTAACAAAGGGCGCACCTGGTAACGCAGACCGTCCTAAGATTATGCCTAAAGAAGGTCGTAAGGTAGGTTTCATTGCGGCACAGGCAATCGGTGAACCTGGTACACAGCTCGTTATGAAAAACTTCCAGAGTGGTGGTATCGCAGGTAAGACTAATATCACATCTTCATTTGATGTTATTGAGTCATGTTTTGACTTAAAGAATTATTCAAAAGATGTTGCACCTAACGGTGTTATCTTATATGACCCAGTTGCACCTTGTACAGGATTTGTTAAGAAGATTAACATGGGTCAGAATAAATCACAGATTATTATAACACGTACAAACTCTGTAAACGACCGTGAGAACTTGATGTATAGAGTATTGCTTATTGATAACAGCGTTGAGTTGAAGAGGTTTGTAAGACGTGGTGATACTATGTGTTTCAGACGTGGTAATGTTAATATTCGTGATATCATCAAGTATGATAGTTATGCTAACGGATGTAAACAATTACTTTTAACACTGTACTCTACATTTAGAGAACAGAATGTTTGGTCTATCCATTTTGAATGTATTATTCGAAATATGATGCAATACACTGTTCTTATGCCTATTGGAAGATTTAAAGCTGGAGATATTATATCATATCAGAATATGCAGGAATGCTCTGGTATCAAGGTTGCACCTGTATTAGTAGGTGTTAAGCATCTGGTTAAGTATCGACAGGACTTCTTACAGGCATTTGCTATGGAGTCTCAAACTACATATGTACCAAGAGCAATTATATCATCTCGGTATGATACATTGGATGACCCTATTATGAGAACTGCTTTAGGTTTACGCTTAGAGTAATAAGGAGGCGCTTTATGATGAATAAAGGTAGTGTAGATGATTTATTCAAGTTAACGCTACATCAACTTGAAAAGAGTGATTATCGATTCTGTATTAACCGTGCTAGGTCTGTTGTGATTATAGATGGTTCTGAATTTGATAACACAGAGATTCCGGATACTACTGATATCTATGCAATGTATAATGACCCTGACCGTCCACCTGTTCTTGTTGCTATTACAACAAAGCCTGAGAACAAGATACTTAAGTTTGGACACGATGGTTATAGTATCTCTTATCGTAGCAAAGAAATGAATGTTGTTACATATTTGAGAGATGATGCATTACTTGTACTTGATGCGGCTGATTTGGAGGCAATGGAAAAGTATGAGGAAAATGCGTAAAGTCATTATTACACTTGCCATAGTGACTTTATTCATGCAACAAAGTTTGACTGTATATGCTGACACTGATGAGGACTTACTTGAGATTTATGGTAAGTCCTCTCAGAGTCTTATCAGACAAAACATAGAGTCACAGATTACAGATATAGAAGATGATATCAGTAGTATAGAAAAGATTAAAGCAGAGAATGAACGTTACAATGCTTTAGTTGATGAATATAATAAAACACAAGAAGAACAGTTTGAATTAATATCAAACACTATATCTTCTTATGCAACGAGAAATGAAGACATTAAGTTTGAGATAAGTACAGACTTACAATCAATGTCTATTGACGAAGTTAAGAAACTCGATTCAGAGTTTAAGGCAAATGTAAACAGAATGAACGAAATAGTTGGCACAATGAATAATGTCAACTTTATCACAGATTATCGTAACACAGATTTTGATTTATCTGAAATGTATCTTACAGTTGATAATCTATGGTCTCAGTGGGATACTGCTATTGATGCTACAGAAATCGGTGATGTTAAAGATATTAAGTGGATTATGGATAATGAGTATCATGTTACTTCTGATTTCGGATATAGAGTTGACCCTATATCTGGTTCTAAAATATCTTATCATTCTGGTACAGATTTTCGATGTGCTGAGGGTACACCGGTAGGTGCGTTATTTAATGGTGTTGTTATTGATACATCATATTCAGCAAGTTCAGGTAATTACATAACAGTACAGACAAGTGATAGAATAAAATACTATTATTGTCACTTAAAAGATGTTTATGTAGAGAAAGGTGATGTTGTTAATCAGTATGATATTATTGCCACTACAGGTAATACAGGGTATCGCTCTACTGGTCCTCATCTACACTTATCACTTTATATAAACGGTTCTGTATATGACGTTCGTGAATTATTTGAATAGTTTACTTTTACTAACACATATATTAATGAAAGAAATAAAATATAACTTTTCGGGTATTATTTATGCGAGATAAGAATATAGATTGTGACGTATTCTATTATAAGGGCAGTTACTTAGCAGAGCAACCTAAAGAAACAAAAGTACATACAAGACGTTATGAAGAAGGCGTTGGTCTTGTAGCAGTATGTAAACATAAAACAATATTTACAGAATTGATATGTTTAATGGTTATTGTTATAAACTGCATAATGCTTATATTCTATCCGGCAATAAGTACTAAAGTTTATGTGCCAGATGAATTCAATTATTATGATGGAATACTTTATGTGAATATAGTTTCAGACGAAACTAATAAGAGTGATTTATATGTACGAATTTTAAATGAAGATTATATACTTGAACCAGGTAAATGTATTTATACAATTAGTATTGATACTGCACCTGAAACAGTTGATGTTTATATGAAGTCTTCATTTTTAATATTTAACAAAACAAAGGATTGTAATATCCCAGTTAAAACAGTATACTAGGAGGAGAACATGACTGATATAGATTATGATGGAACTCGAATAGAGCTTCATGAAGACGATACCAATGAACCATCTATTCATACTCAATATATCTTAGCACGATGGTTCTACCTTATGGGCGAAGATTTTATGTCAGATGTTGAATACGATAGAATTGAGAAACAGTTCAAATCAATGTATCCAAATGACATACACTCTAAACAGCCTTGGTCATTTGATAAGTGTCCTTTTGCATTACTTGAAAGAATAGGTAGAACGTCTCTTATCTGTAATCCTATTATGGGTTACTTTGCTGAGTCTATAAGTTCACTTAATACATGGTATGCATTACAAGATGTACTAGGTAGATTGATTGTAAGGTCAAGATTATCTTACAAAGTAGATGGTTGGAATACGAGAGTATCTTACTTCAATGGTGTACTTGTTGATGTTCAGACAAGAGGTCGTTCTGGTACTAATTTAGATATTCGAAACATAAGAAGTATTTTCCCACAAAGAATACCTATAAAGGGTAGAGTTGCTATAACAGGTGAGTTATCTATACCAAACTCTAAATGGGAACTCTATAAAGAGATAACAGGTAATAGTGACCAGCGAGCATCTGTTAGAACAGCGCTTGCACGAAATGATATATCCTATTTAACCTTTATGGCTTTTAACATAACGATTGAAAACAATAAGGAAGAATTTGACCCATATGTTAAACTTGAAGAGTTAGGATTTAAGCATCCTGATTTTATATGGGTAAGTTCATACAAAGAGTTATGTGGTGCCATTAAGTTCATGTCTATCAGAAATACAGGTATCGATTATCTAACTGACGGACTTGTACTTGAGAATAAAGGTATACAGGTTGCTATTCGTTTGGGTGCATGGCAGGAGTTTAACATGACTTCGTTTGTTACCGGTTATGAGGAGAGTACTGGTGCTTATGGTAACTTCTTAAAAGTATTATGTCACCCTATTAAGAATGAGGGTAAAGTGTTTAGTAAGATATCAATAAATAACGTTGCTTCAATTATCGAAAATAATTTGCAAGTAGGTTCACCTATTGCATTTAATTTACGAAGTGCTGCTAATGTTGTAATTGATGCTACCGCCACACGAGAACTTCAAAAGGAGTGGGACGGCAGGTATGATGAATATAAGAAATCTTTATTGTCGAAGGAGATTTGATAAAATGAAAAACAGGAGAGTTAAATTATTACTGATATGCGGATTGTTATCTTTATCACTGTGTGCTTGTAATAAGAAAGGCGAAGAAGTACCGGAAGAACAGGTACAACAAGAACAGGTACAGTCAGTTAACTTATCTGGTGTAAATGCAGGTCAGGTTCTTAGTATGGAGAACCTTATTGATTATGCTAATACACTCGCAGGTGTTACTGATGTAAATGCAGTATCATGTTTTACAGAAACAGAAAGTAATGTTACTCAGGTTACTTTACAGGAAGGTGTTCATACAATTACAATTGCATATAATACAGTATCAGGTACGAGTGGTGAAGTTCAGTTGGTGTATGAAGCAGGTCCTGGTGAAGTTGTTGAAGAACAACCTACTGATGAACAACCAGTAGAAACTGAAGATGATATTATAGAAGAGGTTAGTATTCCTGTAGAAAACAGAATTAAACTTACTGTAACAGATGGGACAACATCTATGAGTGAAGAAGAGTTTACAGCAGATGAAAGTCTTACAGCAGGAAGTATGGTAAATGTTACAGGAGCCGACGCAACACTATCTATGTATGAACCGCTTACTTCTATGATTGAAAGAAAAGTATCAAATAAGTATGCGGTTAATGGTACTGAATATGATTACCAATATGATGATGCGAATTATGTTGCTGTGATTGATTACAATGTTTACAATCAGGATGGTACAGTATTCTTTGAAGTTTCATCTGTAAATTCAAATGATAAGCTTTACTATGGTTTAATCTTATCTGAAGAAGCAAAAGAAAATGATGAGCTTTTTAACGATGAAGTAAATGCAGCGTTTGATACAATCGAAAATTACTATACATTTGAGTTCACATACGAACCTAAGATAGTTGATACATCAGAAGAAAATGAAAGTGAAGAACCTGAAGAGGAATCAACAGAAACGTCATCGAAGGATGCTTTGATTGAAGAAAAGCTTAGTGCACTTGTTGGTAAATCATATCAGGAAGAACATCCAGAATTATATATTTGGCCGGAGAATCCTATTAAATACAGTAGATGGGATTATCGTATCACGGACTCAACAACATTTAACTCTAATATCACTTTATCGGATGGAACTGTTATTCCTGAAGCACAGAGAAACTCAGGTGATGAGGGTTATAGTTATGATATGGGTGGTAGTACGTTCACTGAGTCTGGAAACAAAAATAATGCTACACAGGCAGGTCAGATTGTAGAGCAAAGAGATGAAGCTGTTATATTTGCAGGATTGAAACGATTTAGAATTAACGAGCATCGTGGTTATGGTATCACAGTTGACGTAGAGGAATCTACTGAGAAGAGTGTAAAGTTGGAACAGAATGGTTCAATATTCTATGTTAAGGCAATACCAACTGCTGATTGGACAAAATATTCTACAACTGATTACTATGGTAACAATCCTACAAATATGGAAGTAGTTTTAGGTGAAACTATTGAGATTGGTGCAGGTGACTTAAAAACAACAGTACAATGCAGAACGATACAGTTTACAGATTCTACAGGTTCGACTGTTGAGAGAAGTTATATGTATGGTATCAACTGCAATGACTCTTATTTAATCATTGTTGGTGATTCACAGCCTACAAGAGGTAATGATACATTATATAAGATTGTAAGCAATTGTATCGAACCTATTGAAGCAGAATAGGAGTGAAATATGAAAAAGAAAATAATCATTTGCTCCGTTGGGATTGTAGTGATTATACTGGCTATTATACTAGCTATTAAGATGCCTACACTCATGGTGGATAAGAACGTTACACCTAATGAATCACCAACGGTTTCTGAGAATACTGTGGAGCTTGATAAACCGGTAGAGTTAACACCGCCTAATGAAACAACTGAGGGCTCTTCTACTTCTACTGTTAAGAATGACTATGTTGATTTTGTTTATAACTCAAATGAATCAAATGATAGTTATCTTTCATCAAAGGTTTCTATTCAGGGTTCAGGTACTGTAGACAATGGCAGTAAGGTAAGCATTGAAGGAAGTACGTCTACAGGAAGCAGTACAGGAAATTATACACAGCAGTTCTGGTATAAAGAAGCGGAAGCAGGCGGAGACTATCTGTACAGAGTAGATGGCGTTAACAGTAATGGCTTTGGATTTATACCGTCTGTGCGTTATGATATTACGTGTGAATCTACAGGTGGTTCTATAATTATTCTTAGTGCTCCGAATAACACAAGAATGTGGTTACAGGAACTTGATGCAAGTAAAGGCGATGCTACATATTGGCGTGAACATTACTTAAGTCATTATGCATTAGGAATGTATGCATCTCTTGTCGAACCTGATGTTGTAGCATATAATACGCCTTATATACTTGGAACAGGTCTAAAGGATTGGGATGCAGTAGGAGTTTACCCGGAACAGGACTTAACATTGAATCCTTATGGTAAACAGTTAATTTGTGATATTACAGTAGATACGTTATTCGGCGAAGGTTATTATTTTGAACTTGCCGAAGTAGAAACCGGAACCTTTAGTGGTCATATGATTATTCAGCATGGTGATAGGGTTTACTATCTCAAGGCTGATTCAGAATATCAGAAATCACTTAAAGACATTTGTAATGCTACTGTTGACAGATGTATAACAACCTATTAAAGAGAGGAATAAGAATATGATATATGGAATAGATTTGGGTACAACTTACTCGCTTATCGGAAGTGGAGATAAACTTTATTCTGACTTAGTTGCATCAGCAGTTGACTTAGAAACAAAGGAGCAGGTTGACTTAAACAATTTAACACCTAGTGTCATTCATTCTTATAAAACAGATATGACAACAGGAGAGATGGGTGAACTCCCTATCTCCTGTTCCTCTATCGTTTTGAAGAAGTTGGCACATATTGCGTCTAAACGGTCAGGAGAAGAAGTAAAAGAAGTTGTTATTTCAGTACCTGCCAAATTTACAACTACGCAAAGAGAAGCTACTTGGAGGGCTGCTCAAAAGGCTGGACTTACTCCTAGAGGTCTTATAAATGAACCAACTGCGGCCGCTATTTATGCATGTCGTGATTATAAGGATTTAATCGTTGTTTATGATTTAGGCGGAGGTACATTCGATGTTACGATTCTTGATGCTCGTACAGGGCAGTACTATGTTGTAGCAACAGATGGTCATGCTAAGCTCGCTGGAGATAACTTAGATGAAGCAATCTCTAAGTTTGTATTAGAACAGTGTAAAGTACCTGTTTTAATGCGTTCAAAAATGAACATGCTTAAACTTAAAACAGCATGTAGAAATGCTAAAGAAAATATCACGCAGTATGCAGATGAACAGTTTATTGAGGTTCCGGAAATGAAGATTCAATTTACACTTACCAAAGAAAAGTACATTGAATTGATGAAGGAAACATTTAAACCTACACTCGATTTAACACAGGAAGTTATCGGTACATCGCTTATGGAGTTCGATAAACCGAAACTGTTATTTGTAGGTGGTTCTACTGCAGATAAGTATCTTCGTGAATGGGTTAAGGAAGAACTTGGTCTTGAGGAGTTCAAGATTGATTGTAACCCGTCATTTATCGTAGCACGTGGTATTGCACTTTATGCAGAGATGGTTGAGAATGGAACAGCTGATATTGAGATTAATGATGTTACAGATAGACTTTCTATTGAAATGTCATCTGGTATGACGGAGACAATCATTGAGAAAAATACAACGATTCCTACTTCTGAAACGTACCTTATCTCGAATGATGAGGATACAAGATATATTAATCTTAACCTTTATCAGGGTGATGAGGTTATGGCATCTCAAAACAGTTATATTGGAACGCTTACTTATGATTATGGTAAGGTTATGCCTAAAGGAACTGGAGTAGTAGATGTTGAGGTTCGTATCGACAGAAATGGTCATGTAGCATTGCTTGCTACTGATTTCACAAGAAACGAAACTCAAGAGATTAAACTTGTTTTGAGGTGATAATATGATTGCTACATTAACAGACTTACGTGGTGTAGTCGTAGACTGTAAAGGTGATTATCAGCGAGTAGTTGATGCTATTAACGATATTGCACCTAAAGGTCTTAAAGATAATAATCGCTTCATCGGCAACTGCCTATACTGTGTTGCATCTAAGTATTGTGTTGATGAATCTATTGACAGAGCTTCAAGAGAGTTATTCCAAGAGTTTGTATTTGACAACTACAGAGTTAACGGAATACTTGGAGAAATTGTTGATGTAAGCTTATTCGATGATTAGGAGGCATTATGGGTTCTATATTGGAATTTCTTAAGGAAGTTGATGACTTAACTTCTGATGAAACAATTATTCAAACGCCTTATTCAAGAACCTCTGCACTTGAGTTAAGAACTTGGCGAAAGAGACTCGAGGATAGTTTCAATGCTGACCCGCATGGTAGCGAAACAAGAACTTTATATACTAAGGCTAATTCGGTAGCATTAGGTCTTGAATGGCATCTCTCTGTTACTAATGAAAAGTATCGTACAATGCATAAGTACAGAGATGAGGCAGCAATACTCTTTAAAGGTATGCAATCAATTCTTAATGATTATAACTCTAGAAAAGACGAGTTTGAAAAGGATGATGTTGCTATCGCAGAGTTTGCCATACTCATAAACGACATATATAAGTATTATCGACGCTCTCTTGATTTCGTTTGGAACAGGACTGTATATGATGATATACTTATAGAGAAAATAAGAAACTTTATGGAGGAATATAAAAATGGAAATTATTTCAGGTCTTATCCTAGCTTTAGGAATCCTACTGTCGAAAGCACTGAATCTGATGAGTGTGTCGCAGATTCTGATGGCGGCAGCAACGACAGCAACGACACTTCTATTAGTGAAGAGTCCGATAGTTCGGTCGAGTGTAGCACTGGCTTATCCGATGACGATATTCATTGAATATATGCTTCTTAGTAGATATTTACTGAATACTGCTATGCATAAAACAAGTGCATTACCATTTGTTATGATTGGTACAATCACATATGTTTATATCATCATATTCTTATATACTGCATATGTAATGGTTGGTATGGGTCGTATTGCAAATAAAGAAGTTGAACCGCAGATGCCAAAAGCAGTTAACTTCTTTATGAAAGCAAAAGAGAAGTTTCTTATCATTTCGATTGTGCTAAATGTATGCTTAATTGGTCTCACAGTATATTACTATGTGAGCTATGATACAAGCATAATTATCTTTACAGTTACTGAAGTTATCTTTTCATTAGTTCTTATCGGGTGTGTTAATACACAGGGTCTTTCCATTATTAAGAAAGAAATTGATAAGCGCTTAAAAGAGAAGGATGGCATTAAGGAGAGTCAGGTAAGTAATGAAGAAGATTCAGAACCGGAAGTTCGGAAAGATATCAACGGAGACTCTACTTGTTGAGTTAAAGTGTTTCTTACAAAGACCTACTGAGTCTAATGTTGATATCTTAGTGGATGAAATGAAGAATTTAGTTCAGGGGCCGAAAGAGGTTGAATATATCTCTACGGCTCCGAACATAGAGCAAGCGTTATCATTGGAGGATTTATTTAAATGAATTATTTAGAAAGATTGGACTTACAATCTATACGCACAAAACCTTTGTCAGATTTCTCTGCATCAGAGGTTGCTGCTTTATGTATACAGAAGTATCAGTCCGCACCATATGCACATCTACGTGCATTACGAAGTAACAAAGATATTAGTCAAAGATTATATATTCAAACTAAAGCTTTATTGGAAGGAGCAGGATATGATACGTCAGAAATCAATGGTACAACCCTATCCGTCGAAAACAGTCTTAGAGGATGTAGCTACAAGGTCAGGTCCACCAACCACTGAATCATATACACCATTTATTGGACGGTCAGATTTACTGAGAGAACAGTTTTGTGGTTCACAGGCTGAAAGATTCAATATCGATGGTTTCTTAATTGAAAACGCTAGTTTTGAGTTTGACCCTGCTAAGCGTAATGATAAGAAGATGGTTGGTATTATGGAAGTAGAAGAACGTGAAGAAAAATACTTCCTTGAAGATTTTATTGTAGATGGAAGAGAATCCGAATCAGTAAAAGAATGGTTTATACAGGCTTGTATAAGCTATAAGAAAAGAAAAGATTCTTCTTATCGTAAAGTTGATTATACTTATACATCAGTATCTTATGGTGACGATGATAGCTCATTTGACCCTAGAATGGCTGAGACAGTAAAAGGAGAATATAACTCTACACAAGAAGAGTATGAGTTAGCACTTAGAAAGTTGCCTTACTACATTAAAGCAATCTGGACTTACTCACGTATTTATAGTGCTAATCTTTTCTCATTTATTGCAGCGTATATGGATATGCTGAAGAATAAACGTTACACTCGTAACAACATTATCGTAAACTATTTCTCAAGATACATCACTTATATGTTAAAGCTTGATGGGACATTCAAGAGAGCGTTTGACCATGAGTGCGATATCAAGACCGAAAGATATAAGAAGGTAACAGATATATTCTGTTATCCGGGAAGTCATAAAGATGAAATGAAAATCATTAATGAATTCATGGATGTTTGTGAGATTCTTAAAATCGACTTTGAGAAACAGGATACAATGATATTTAATGCAGAGTTTATCGATAAACTCATATGTACATACATACCGACTAATTCTGAGTATCTCACTTATTATGGAGAAGTTGATGCTGAAGTAATGCACGCAATCAAATCAGATAATTTATTCTCTAAAACGAAGTTAAGTATCTATTCAGACCCTAACCGGTCTATTGAGGAGAATTCAAAATTAGAGAATCTTATGGATTACTCTATGAGACTTAAGATTCTTTATAATACTTACAGAATGAGTCCTACAAAGGAAGTCGGAGACTTGTTTAGAGGTAGCAATGAACTTGCTATTAAAAATCTAAACGCAATTACTTATGCTACGTCTGGAAAGAATTTAAATATGGAACCGTTTGTTACATTTAAGGGAATGCTTGTATGTGTTAAAGACTCAGGAGAACCGCTTACAATACCAACAGGTGTATTTGGTCCTTATGCTGGTGTTAACAAATATGAGATTATGCTTACTGCGAATGGTGCAGCTATCTTAAGAAAATATGATGCTGATGATACAGTATTCATTCCAGCCGAATCAGTTATTACTACTATTGAGGAGAATCTTGATGCAGGAAGAAAGCAGAATAGATGGGTCTCTGTTTAGAGACATAATAAATAAACTAATTGATACGGACGTTAGATTTGATACGATTCCGGATGAGTTAGTAGGAGGAGTAAGTAATATCGATGAGATATGTGAGAGAGACATTGAAGTATACAAGTACAATGTTGAATGTGGTACTTTTTGATACAAACTTACGTTCAGTGCAAGGCATTAATGATATTTACAAAAACGGTATTAAGAATAAGGTTATTGCTAGAATTGATTTAGCAACAGCACTCGAAGACTGTTTTACAAAAGAAGTCATTGATGCTACACGTGGAAGTCTTATACGTGTTGCGCAGGGTAATTGTAACGAAGAAGGTTTATCACAGTTATTAGATATTTACCTGACCGCAGATGCTAAGTTTAGGAGAAGCATCAATATACTGTTTAATGAATGTCCACCTAATTTACCATTTGGTAAATATATTAGTTTTGGCTTAGCAAATCGTATGATTGCTTACCATGACAGAATTAAACAATCATTTGTTGGACGGTCAGAATTTTACATATGCGAAAGTGATGGTTATTTATACTTTAGCTTTCCAGATATTGAGGGATATGAGTTTAATCTCTATCCGTATGAGGTAATGTCACATGCAAAAAATTGGCGTATTTCAGAATAAGGATAAACAGTACTTTGTTTATCACTATGTAGACGGTTCAGCAGAACGTATTGATATTTTTGAAAATGCTGATAGTTATAATCAGTTCTCTACATCGACTTGTAATATGTCTTACATTTTTAATAATGTTGGCTACGTACTTGGAGAACGAAAACTTCTTAGTGATTTCTTAAGAACACGAACAGAAGCGTCTACACTTAGATTTCCGGAAAGACAGGAAATGAAGATGGAAGCTGACGGTATGAGATTTATCGTTCAGAAAGAAGACCCGAGTGGTGCTTACAAGTATTCTAAAGAATTACTAAATGGTAAACTCGTTAAAGAAGAGTTTGTTGCAGAAGACACTATTATTACATTTGAGAATATTAAAGACGTTCGTTATATTGCTTCTGATAAGCCTATTAACTTTGACGACTATGAAGAGATGACAATAGTTAAGACAAATAATAAAACGACTACATCGTCTCATTACAGTTATGATGAGCTCCTTATGAAGTTCCCGCAAGTACGTCACGTATTAGCACATGACTACGTAGTTGTAAGAAGTTATGAGGAAGCAGAGGAACGATTGAAGACTTGGATTGAATCAAAGGAACAGTTAAAGTCCTACGATATCGAGTCCCGAAGTACAGACTGGGGACCATTTTCACAAAACAGAATAACAGGGGTTTTCTTAGGTCTTGGTACTGAGTGGTCCACATACTTCCCATTCAGACAAGATAACTTTAAGTATAACTTACCTATTGAATTTCTTAGAACGATTTTCGATAGTATCAATAATCAACCGCCTGCACCTGAGGTAATCTTATTAGCACACAACGTTAAGTTCGAGTTACAAGGTTTCTATCAGGAGTTCAGAGATTATATAAGATTTGACTATGATACCTATTTATTGGCAATACTTGCCAATCCAAATATTGGAAAAGGTACTCATACTTTGAAGACTTTAACATCAAAGGTTGATAATAATTTCTATCTTAGCTTGAAAGATATTTTTATTGGTCCGGTTCAATTTAATGTGCTTGATGAAGATACAGTTAAGTTATACGGTTGTCCTGACGCCACTTCTCCGGCTAAGATATACCCATGGTTAATGGAGCAGATACCTAAGGATGAAAGATTCGTTATTGAACTGGAGCAGAAGTTACCGGTTATTAAGGCGATGAATGAATTCTATGGTATAAGATTAAATCAGGACAGATTAGACCAGTTACTTAAAACAGCAGAAGATGATTATGAGTTACTTAGTAATATCTTTAAGAAGGCTCATAAGACAACAAGGAATATCAATTCAGCTGATGTTATGCGTGATATCATGTATAACCAGTTAAGATGTCCTGTTCGTGTTTACACAAACAAAGGTTTACCTGCAACATCTAAAGCGGCTATCGCTGATGCAATAAAGAATGGGTTTAAGGGTGAAAATGAAGAACAGATACCAATGAAAGATATTATTGGTAGTGATGGTAAAACGGTGCTCGTTAAAGGTGAGGATTTATCTAAGAACAGGTATCATACACTTATTATCTATCAGAAGTACAAACTCATTCAAAAAGAAGTTGGTGCTTTACGTCGACTGAAAACAAAATCAGTTGGTGGATTCTTTAAGTTCTATATCAACCAATCAGGTGCTGGTTCTAATAGACAAACATCTGATGCTCACCAGTTCAATGATACAATGAAGTCATGTGCTGTTGCAGACAGTAAATATCATCAGTTAGTATCATGTGACTGGAAACAGGTTGAGTTGAGAATCTTAGCAGGACTTGCAGGACAAACTGATTTAATGGAATTAGAAGCCGACCCAGATGTAGATATTCACCGTGCTATTTTATCTCTTATTCAAAAGAAGCCTATGTGGATGGTTTCAGAGGAAGATAGAAAAGCAGGTAAGTCAGTAAACTTCGGTGTTGTCTATATGATGTCTGCTTATGGTCTTGCTGCTAAGGATTATGGTGTTGGTTACACAAAGGAACATGTAAGAATTGAAGAGCAGAAGATTACAGACTTCTTTAACGGTTTGCCTAAGATTAAAAAGTTCTTGAAAGGTAATGAAGAGTTCCTTAAAAAGAATGGTTATATTAAAACAGCATTTAATTACTACCGATACTTCCCACAACTGTTAGACCCAAATGTTGATGGGAAAACTGTTAGTGCTTGTATAAGACAGGGTAATAATACACCAGTGCAAGGTACAGGTGCTCAGATGCTTAAGATTGTTGAAACGAAAGTATGGAACTACATCCGAGAAAAAGGATGGGATAAAGAGAAAGACTATGACGGTGTTAAATTACCGATGGCTCGTATGATACTTCCTATTCACGATGAAATCTTATTCTCATATGATAAAACTATTCCTATGGAAGAAATTATTACAATGTTTAAGTATTGTATGGAGTTAGAGTTTGATGAGATGCCGCCTTTCTTTGCAGCGCCTGCTTTTATTAACAATTGGTATGATGGTAAGAATGCTGCTTTTGAGGTTGATATTTCATTCAGAGATAAAGTTGTTGAAGAGTATGAAAAAGGACATTATATGTTCTATGGAAAAGATTACTTAGAGACACTTCAGAATTATCGTATGGGTGAAATTAGTGATTACTTGAATGGACTTATTGCTCAGTATAAAACAGTTGATGAAGTTGCTAAGCATGTAACTCATGATAACCTTACTCATACAATTATCGAAACGCAGATACCTGATGCAAAGGAACGTAAAAAGTTAACTCACATTGAACGTATCCATGAAGCTGTTAGACGTTATATGGAAAACGTTGATGTTAACCAAATTACTAGTGTTATTGAAGATGATGACGATAATGCTATTAAAATGGATTATGAGGATTGGGTTGGAGATAACGATTGCGTACAGGTAGATGCTTACGGTGATATTATCGAAACAGAGAAAGAAGAAGATGAGTCTGGTTACTACATTCAGGATTATGAATATACTGACCCTGAGATAGTAGAAGACTGTAAGGTACTCTATACACTTAATGAATGCTTAGTAGACTGTACTGGTATGAGTGAAGAAACATTCAGTGAAATAAAAGGTTTGTGTACGAATGATGCTTATTACAGATTAGTATTATTACGCGATAATCAGATTGTCGACTCAGGGCTCAATATTGGTTGGATACCTGAGAAGATAGAAAATATTATTAAGGAGGGTCAAGCTAATGGCTAGACAGTCAGATATGGATGATATCTTATCAATGATTAAAGATGACTCTGATGACGGTGGTACCAAGAAGCCTACGAGTCAGCAGAGTCTCAGAGACCAGATGTTAAGAGAGAGTAGAAAAGAATCTGCAGGGCAGGGCGTTGCAGAGATGGAAGAAGAACTTAGTGAAGAGATTATCAGTGAGGAAGAAGAGGAAGAATACGGCACAGAGAAACGTAAGAATAAATTACCTCTTATTATTGGCGGTGGATTATTACTCATTGTTCTTGGATTACTTATCTGGTTATTCTCTACACGTGATACTGATATACCTATGGAACAGCCGGAAGAGACAGTTGCTGAAGAAACGTTGGAATTACCACCTGCTGAAGTAACAGTTACTGAGACTGTACCGTTACAGGTATACGACTATGAACAGATTCAGAATCTTAAAGCAGCTGGTGCCACAGATGAACAGATAACCATGTGGCAGGAGAATGGTACAAATTATAACTATGTTTATTACACTATGCTTGACAAATACTATGGTTGGCAGTTGACAAATACATTACCAACATATGATTTAACAAGTGATGCTTACAAAGAAATTATTGGTGAAACTTGGATGTCTTTACCTGAGCGTACAGATATAGTTGAATGGACTAAAGATAACCTTGCTTATAAACACAGTGTACAGCAGAACCTTGACTATGAGAAAGTAACACCTTATGGTAATCAGTTATTCCTTAAGGTTTACTTAGATGCAAGTACGCACGACAGCTGGTTCTTTTTATGTATAACTCCTGAGCAGTGGAATATGCTTGATGACAAAGGTAACGTTGTCGTTGATTATGAATATCAGACAAAGTGGTTACCACATGAGTCTATTATTGACCAGAAAGAAGATACATCAGAAATCTTTATAACTAGTGCTACCCTTAATATTATTGAAAGTATGAATAGTATTAACAGTAAGAATCAGGATAACACGAGTAGTGTAATAGGAGAGTAATTCTATGTATGTTAAACAAGAAGAGGATACAAGGCTTCCGGATTGGCTTCGGAAGCACTTGTCTCCAACTTGTCCGCATTGTGGTAAACCTATCTTAAATTATTACAATGATGAAGATAATAGATGTACTAACAGAATATGTAGTGACTTCTATTGTCCGGGTATGGTAGCAGCAAGAGCGGATAATATGCGACAACTATTGAACCTTAAAGGTCTTGGGTTTGCTTCGTGTCTTAAAGATGTGAAAGCATATGGTGTGAAACATCCTATTGAATTATTACCACATTGGAATATAAAACCGGAAGTAACTGTAGGTTTATTCTTACGTCTACAATGTTGGGAGGGTGTTGACTCTGGTCTTGAGTCAGAGATGTTACGAAACAATATAACAAGTCTTGATGAGTTGTTTGATAGATATGATGGTAAGTATAAACAACTTATTATGAGTCACAAAGAAGAACTTTGTAAGTATGCTGAGTTAGTTAAGTTACCAGAAGTTAAAAGTAAAGTTCCACCTAAGGCAACTTATACAATTATGATTACAGGTGCTGTTAAAGGATTTAACTCTAAAGAACAATTTATAGCGAAAGTTAATGAAGCGTGTATGGGAAGAATAATTACTGTGCATCAAACAACTAAGCGTCAATCAGGTATTGACTTTCTTATAAATGATTCAGGTAACGTTACGGGTAAAGTTAACACAGCTATAAAGGCTGGTATACCTATACTTACATCAGCGCAGTATCTTATGTTCCTTGCTGAGAAAATTCCTACTCTCAAATGATATCAACAACATATATTAATGAAGAGGAAAGAATAATTCAATGGAGGTTTAAATTTATGACAATAACTGAATATATTCAGGATAAGTATCCAATTCATACCAAAGTTAAGGAATTGTTTCAGAATCCTTATACAATGGTTGCAAATGAAGATAACCTTCCTTATGACTTAATCGGTCCGGATGAAGATGGACAGATTACAAAGTTAGTTATGGTTAATACCGAAGGTCGTACAATCAGTGTTATTGACTTAATCGGTTTATCTGAGGAAGAAAGAGAGGCTGACCTTGAACTCAAGAATATCTATGAGATTTATATGTCTCAGATTGATTATGAGGATGTTAACCTTTCTGATATTATGCAGATGACGAAGATGTACAAAAGGCTGAAAGAAGAGTCAGGGGAGGCTGCAGGTGTATTATCTTTATAGTAGTAAAGATAAGTCCAAGATTACAAGATGTGACTACACTCTGAAAAGTATGGAAGAATTCTATGACATAACAAGAGTTCTTACCCATAAACTTACAGGTCCTTATACAGTATGTGTAAAAACTAATAAGTATGATGAGGTGGAACAGTTTATTAAAATGTCTGACAATTATAAACACTTAATTGTTTATATCGAGGCGACTCCGGAAACACTTGAGTATTTGCAAGCACGTCAACCGAATGCTTCGTTACTGTCTTCCGAAAACATCTATGAAACTTGGACTGAGTTAATACAGCGTTACAATTTAATATTAGACAAGGGTTGTATAAAGAACTTATTCTTTTCGATTAAGCATGATTATGATACAATGTCAGAAGTTGTATTAGAATTAAAGAATGCTTATGGTAATCAGGTTGTAAATATGGATATGATAAAGAAAGTTATATCTATTGATGACTTAGTTTATCCAAGAAGTGTTCTTATTGCTTTCTTACGATTAGAACGTTCAAGAAACAAGAAACTTAGATTATGTTTAAACAACTTTAATTCAAGTCTTGTTTACAACTCTATGAAGAAGAATTGTTTGAAGTTACTAGAACAAAAACATGCCTACTATAAAACAGGTAAAGGTTCAGACTTAATCAAAACAATTCCTTATGACAACTTGTTGAAGATGCATTACGCGTTTGTAACAAATCCGCGTAGTTTTAATGATGCAGAACTTCTATTAAAAATGTATGAGAGAGGAGAATATATAAATGATTATTTACAGGAAGACGCCATTTACTCCTAGTATGAAAAACATTATTATACTGGATGCTGGTATGACTGATGGGTATATTTACGTAAGTAAAGAAACTTACGAGCAGGCAGTTGCTATTGCTGTTACGTTTTCCAAAGACCATGACAGAATTGAAAGAGCCTTAGGAAAAACAATCGATGGATGGAAAATAACTCCGGGTATCTTTACAGTATGCAGAAAAGCGAGAGAAGAGTTACCTGAACCTTTGAATGTATTATCTACATTTATATCCCTTGCTTATGATTCAGGTATTACATGGAATCCACAGTCTAGTGCAGAAGAAATGTGTGAACTTGTTTGTGGTGTATTACATACAATTTCACAGTTTGCTGATTTCTATTCCATGACATTAGTACCTGCTGACCAGAGGACAAAACTTGATATTCCTAATCATGTCTATAAAGGGTATAAAGAGTCTTGGGATTCATTAGTATCCGAATTAGATGCACGTACTATTACAGTATCATCTGACGAAATTGGTGATGTTGTTAAAGCTGCAGTAGATGCAAGTATTGGCTCTACTGTAGAAGATAAAGTAAAAGAAAGTATTAGTAACATTAAGTTACCTGATACCAAACCTGCTGAGATTGATACTGATAAGATTAAGGCTATGATTGAAAAAGAAGTAGCTGAGTCCGTTAATACGTTTATCGGAGCTAAATTGCCGATGTTGATTAGTCAGCAGATAGCATCAATGAGCCCTATGATGAACCCTATGATGAACCCGATGATGAATCAGTATCAACAACCGTATCAGCAGGCACCAATGATGCAGGCATATCAACCACAGTATCAGCAGGCACCATCAGTTCAGCAGGTGATACAACCTCAGGCTCCTGTATCTGTAGCACAACCTGTTAGTCCTGTATCTACAACACCACAGACAACACAGACTACAACACCGCAGACTAATTCACAGGTACAGACTACAACGCCTAAAGTAGAAGATAAACCTGTACAAACACCTAATGGTGTAGACTTAGAGGCTCTTGCTGCTAAGATGGAGGCGATGAAAGCTTCAGCAATGCATAACGCAAAAGAAGCGAGTAAACCTGCACCACCCAAGGAACCTGTACAACAAGCCCTTACTGAATCAGTTCGTAAAGAAAAGACAATTGCTGAACAGTCTCAAAAGATTATTCAGACATATGATATTTAGGAGGCTTATATGATAGGAGAATTTTTAACAGGCTCTGCAGTTGGTAGAGCATTTACGTTTGGTATTATTGCGTTAATCATCTATACACCTTATTGTTTATCAATTGGTGTAGATAAAATGACATATGGTAAGAATGTGCCGGCATCAAACTACTTTCAGAGCTTTATTCCGTTTTGGAATATTATTAAAGCTGATATCGGTTATTTTGGTAAACCATGGTTTGCATCCTTTGCACAGTTAGGATTGCTTGGATTTGTTATCCGTGTAATTGCTGTATTTATTTCTACGTCGAGTCCGGCATTATATTATGTAACATTCGGATTAATGGTTATTGGTATCATTGCATACTACGCATCTGGAGTTTATACTTCATTTACTATTATCAATGACAGTCAGGTTATGAAACTATTTAGTGCATTGTTATTGTCCATTGTGTTCCCGTTTGGTTACATGTATATCGGAAATATTCTGTCAGCTGAAATCAACAGACGTCAGAATACTCAGGCTAAGAAAAGAGGATTCTAAAACTTATGACAATAAGTGAGTTAACAAAGAATAATGCGGATTTAAAGTACCCGCACTTTGAGGCTGTTTTATCAACAGTTGCTTCTCCTGAGATGGTGAAGTTATTAGATGGTGGAGAATGTCAATTAGTTGGCATTCTCGCATCATCAGGAAAGAGAGCAGTTCTTAAAACTATAAGTTATACACCTAATAATGTACGAAAGTTACTTATGGTGGTTGACAGTCTTAAGTACAATATATCAGAGAGTGTGAGTATTGAAATTAAGACAGTAGCAGATTATATGGAGGTTGTTTAAATATGGATTTAGCAATATATATTCTTGTGTTAATAAGTGTTGGATTCTTCCGTATGAGAACACCTGCTGATGTTGTAAGTCCGATACTTAATAATCCAACAGCTCAACAGTCAGAGCAATGCACATTACCTATCGGAAGGAACTTACAACTATTAAAAGAATCAGATGCATACACTCTAATACTGGAAGAATTGGGGTTGAAATAATATGAGTTTGACAGTAATGATTGCAGTCCAGTTTATATTATGGATTATTGGATTCTTGGTTAAAGGATTCTCACTTTACCAAGTTATGTGTCTTATACCGGTTATATGCTTCTCCATACGTAAGTTTGGAGTTAAGATTAGCTGTGGTTCTATATTAACTATGGAAATTTTGTTCTTGTTCTTTAGCACTGTATTTACTTTATTATTCAGTGAAATACAAGCAGCAAAATATATAATATCTCTGATACTTCGTATCTTATCTATTCTTGTAATAGTTCTTGATGATACGATGTATGTATATGTAACAGAAGAAAGGAAAGTAAAATGATTGAAAGAAGAAAAGGACATGTTGAAAGTGTGTCTCTTATTAAAGAAATTGAGCCAGGATTTTCACAGTTTTGTATTCAGATTGATTTTGATGAATACATGGTATTCTATGATGCAACTCAGCTTCTGCAGTTTGTAAATAAAGATGTTTATTATACAACAAGACCAGATGTTATTGATGATGTAAAACACGAAGTTGTATGTGAGATTGCATTAGTAACAGAAGTTGTTACATTAGATAGAACATCTACTGATGTAAAACTTATTCCTTTCGATTGCAAGAGACCAGTTTGTAACTTTAATATCAAAGATGTTAAGTTCGGTGATTTTAAGGTTGGATGTATCGCTATACTTACGGGTATTGATAAAGGTGAATCAAGAAAAGCAAAATGGATTGATTGTCATCTTATTGATGCTTATGGTCAGGCATTCGACTTACGTATGTTTACAAATATCTCTAATGTTGATGATATTAGTAAATATGAAGCGATGATTAACGGTTATGTAGAGTTTGAATTAGAATCTACAAAATATGGTTATCAGACGTCAGTAATTGCAGCCTTACCACAGGATGTTGAACAGTCACCGGAAATTGCAATTTCAAAGAATGTAGCAATGGAATATATCGAGTCAGATGCAGCCATCTACGACCTTGTTACTCAGACAGGTTTAGAATCTGCTATTGATAAATACGTAGATACTGAGCCTGGATATTTATGGGTTAGAATTGCATCTGAGTTGTATATGATTAGTACACTCGAAAACATTACATCAGGTCTTAACATTGAAGCTATGAGACGTGCAACAATTGTGACAAGGCTGTTTACACTACCGCACAATATTGCGTGGTCTAACAGTGTAATCAACACTGTTAAGGTTCTCAGGTTCAGTTCTATCATTAAAGATGAAGACTTAAGAAGTATTGTTGATTTATTCTACAAGGGAACAACTACAGCAACGAGAACTTATTACTATAAGATTCGTGATATGGTTGATTCTATTATTAAGTTAAGGAGAGGATTCGATTATGGCAAAGAAACGTTTGGCGGTTCTATTGATGAGCTCCATGCTGCTTTTAGCGGGTTGCTCTAGTTACGACCCAGCAGCTAATATTACAGTAGGTTGGCAGGATGGTGCTATCACCTATGATGGTGAAGTTACAGGACTTACAGAATACACAGGATACTCCGCTGCAGTTACAGGTGGAGAAGGTGGTTATGATTATCAGTTTACATTGGATACTGATTGTAAGACACCTGACCAGATTACTGCAAACACACAGGGAATTACTACTGATAATATGAGTAAGTATAAAGGTAACTTATACTATACTGAATATCTTGGTACAAAGATTACAGTAATCAGTGAAGCGGCTGAATTTACCTACAAAGTATGTCAGGCACAGATTACTTCAGGCGGAGAACAACTTGCTGCTACTTATGCTTCAAACTATATGGATAAGTTTGAACTAACAAACGGAAATATCTTATGTGACTTTGGGCCATTTGTGTTTGGTTCCGGTTTCGACAATATGAAGGTTACAACAAGTGGTGCTTCTATCTCTGGTACTGCAAAAGTAACTAAGGAGTCAAAAGGATGTTCTACACCTTTGACTATCACAATAGATGATAAAGGTAATACAATTACCCTTATGACAAAAGAGTCTGAAAAGTATATGTACTATGAATATGAAGGGTACACAATTCAGTTAGCAAAAGGTCTTGATATCAATACCTATGTAAAATTTAAGTAGGAGTTTATTATGAAGATAACAACTGACGAGAAGGTCTTAAAATTGGTATCAGCTAAGATTAGTGAAGATGATATCCCTAAACATCATAAAATACTTCAAAGTATTATAGACTCTTATGAAGGTAAACTGCAGGGCTGCTCATGCATTCAGTATGGGCAACCCTTACAAGGATTCTTTATGCGTCACCCTAAGACGAAGGAATTTTCGTTTGTATTTAACCCAAGTGTATTATGGCAGTTTGGTAAGAAAGTGTCGTTTGAAGGATGTCTATCTGTAAAAGGCAGATACTATGTTGCAAGACCATTATTTGTAAAAGCTACTTGGATGGATGAAAATCTAAACAAAGTAACTAAGATTCTTGGACCTAAACGTGCAAGAATATTTATGCATGAAATTGACCACCTAAATGGTATAACAATTAAAATGAAAGGGTTCGGTGGAATAGAATGTTAATATTTATGCCGAAGATAAGTCATTACAGTGCTGTATCAAATAAGATGAAAGCTACTGTTGACAATAACATAAAAAGTGCTATCTCTAGATTTGCACCTACAGATGATAATGTTTCTGCATTCATAGAAGATGAACTGGCGTGCCAAACACCAGGTGTAAAATCATACATGACTTTTACCAGAGAACGTGAATTATCATCAATAAGTCAGCTTGGTATTTATGGTGAATATATTGCTAGTATTGAAGCATTATATGGAAGTGCAAGGAAATTTACACTTGATTTCAAAAAGATGAAAATGCCGGATATAAAGTTGATGTATACAGACAAGAACGCATATACTAAACAATACGTGAAGTTCTATATCGAAAGAGCCCATGATTGTATCAGAACGTTATTGCAGGATGAAGAAAAAGTTGCCTTGGTATTTACATTCCGAGGAAAGAATGATAATCCTATTGTACCAGCCTCGGTAGAGAATGACCAGATATTGTATATTTATTGTGATATCGAAACAGGCGTTATTCATGGTATGTATTCGGGTATATGGGTTAATGTCGAAATGGTAGAAAACATATTAGGAGGTATTAACGATGCCAGAAGAAAGAAGCAGTAATAAGACAGTGTTCCTTACGAACAACTTTATTCTTGAGCAAACAAAGAAATCTTCCGAAACAGATGCAATCCTAAATTGGAAGCTTAAGCATATTAACGGTGATGAGAAGAATATTGTGTACGATATTAAGAGCCGTGTATATTGTGCTAATCCTACTATGGATTTTAACTGCTACTACAATTATATGGTTCTATTAAATCAGACATATGATTATTGGAAGAACTATGGTTTATTTGACCAAGGTTATAAGCCGTTAATTTATATGCCATCATTTTGGAAGAGTCAGACAGTTCCTGATACACTTATGCAGATGGCTACTATTGCTGGAGTTAACCTTGAGAGAGGTCCTAATATGAGTCTTATGGGTGTAAACAAAACAGCAGGATATTCTGATTACTGGGTATATAAAGACCAGTTAGTAAAACTCATTAACTATGCTGAGAAATGGTTTACAGATAAGTTTGGTGTCGAGCCAAAAGGTATGTTTGATTTTGGAACAAGAGAATCAGATAAAGTTAGACCTACTCAACTTGTTAAGGTTTTAGCAAATATCGAGCGTGAGTTAAATAAGGAGTGATTGTAAATGAAAGCATTACAATATATAGACTTCACAAAGAATATCTCTTACAAGAGAGATAGAGAGATGTATAAGGAGCCGGAAGAAGAGAAAGTTGTTGAAGCGTTTGAAACACTTAAAGAACTTTTACCGGCTATGCCACTGCTTAAGAAAACATTTGATTCATGTGAGAGTGCTTCTGATTTCTATAAAGTATTCCCTACATTCAAAGAACTTGGGTTAAGTAGCGAAGAGGCGTTTTACAGATTGAAACTTGGTATGAAAGTTAACGGTGTGCCATCAAGAATAATTTTTATTCTTCGTAAGGCTATTAAAGAGTATGGAACAGAGTTTCCTAATCTTACACTACAATCTGTATATAAATTGTTAGCACAGTATGATGACTATATATTTATGAACGACGGTCATGAAATCACTCTTATTAATATTGTTGAATATGTGTTTGGTAAGCCTATCAAACTTACTACAGCGAGAAGATTAAGAGTTGATAATGAGGTGTTTGTTGTAGATGCAAATCGCATTGCTATTATCCCGGATGATATTCTTGAGCAGGTTAAAGGAGATATTACCTTTGAACCATCAAGAGGTTTGCTTGGTGAAGTTGATGGAGAGTTACTTGAGCTTCGCATCTTATCAGATAGAATTGGAGTAACTCTTGATGATTTTGATTTAAGAAAGGCTTTTTAAGAAATGAAAGAACCTAATGAATATCTTGAGTTGTTCTTATCAAAACCGATAGAAGCATCTATAACTGCTTTGGAAAATGTACAGAAAGAGGTTGAGGGTATTGGTAATGCATTACCCTCAACACTCCAGATGTTTCCGGAATATCTTAAATCATTAGAAAATCTCAGAGCAAAGATTAATAATATAAACTTTGAAGTTTCTAGTGAAACGCTTAGTACATTCGTTTCAAATCTTATGGTTACTGAATTGGCTGATGCGCAGGATATATTTGACCAGAAGACAAACGAGTGTATTTCAAAAGTAACTGAAGTATATGAAGGTATCAATAAGTTAAATGAGGATTACAATAACCAGCTCTATCGTGAGTGCGATATGGAGAATAGTGTATTTACTGACCTAAAGTTTAAACATGAATCTCTTATGGGATACTCTGAAACTGTTACAAATCTTTGTGCTAAGTATGGTATTACAGCATCGGATATAAATGTTAATGAAAACACATTAACACCTGAAAAACTGAATAAGCTGTATGACCACTATCTTAATTACCTTAGAACTACAAAGGATACAGTTAACCCTATTACACTTATGAAAGAGAAGGTAACAGATGTTAAAATACAAGGTGCAATAATACTTGTAGTAATGATGTTATGTTTCACACCTATACTTTCTATACTTTCTATTGTAGCAATTGTTGGTACAGTATACAGTATTAAGATGCAGGCTAAGAAGGCTAAATACTATGGTCTACTGCAAGCATTGATATACAATATAAATCCGGAAAGACTTGCACATGCAGTTGTTGATGAGTCTTTATTAAGACCTACCGATTTAACACAGGATACTATCGAAGAATATCTAGAAGCAAATCCTGAGTATGATGATGGAAGCCTTACATCTATTCTGGATGAGTTTGATGAGATATGCGAGAAGTTTGACCCAGCTAATACAGTTGAGAAAGAACATATAAAATTCAGAAATTCATTTGACTTGATTAAGCCTAGGATAAACGAAGTATCTACTGATGGTAAGAATCGGTTTGATAGAAAGAAACAATACGTTAATAAATTACTCGATGAGATAGTTAGAACAGCAAATGCGACATATCAGAAGATGAAAGATGAATATGTTGGATTTGGTGAGAAGTTTACTGAAGACGGTGTGTTCGATACTAAACTTACTTTAGGTTTTAACAATTACATCGAAGAGTATGTTGATATAGGCGAAAAGAACGTTATTATACGTCCAGGTAATGATGAAGCCTTACTATCATCATTTATTAAGTGTTTATTTGTAAACGCTATTACGCATGTTAATTATATGAAGATGCAGGTATATGTACTCGACCCGAACAATATGGGTAAAGATATTATGCCGTTCTTCAAACAAGACTTAGAATCACGTATTAAGATTATACAATCTAATACTTCTGAGATAATCAGACAATATACAGAGCAAGCACAAAAGAATGCACAACTTATGCAAGGACTTACGATTGCAGAATACAATCAACAGTGTGCTGCTACAAACAGAGATACAATACCTTATGTACTCTTACTTATTTTATCACAAACAAAAGAAGTTGAAACTACAGAGGCTATTAATGCCTTATTCCAGTATTCTACATCTAATGGTGTTATGATTTGGATGGTATCAGAAGAAATGCCTTCTACAGAAGATACATTCTTATTCATAGAACCATTCCATGGTGTAAAGCATCCTATCAGATTTCAGGATGATAGAAGATGGTGTTCGCAGGTTGGAGATAATTATCTTAAAGCAATTGACTCATATAAACCACCTTCATTATCATGGGATAAGTTTATGGAAGTTGCGTGTCCTAAAGATAAGCAGTGGACATTTAATGCAGATGATAATATGTATCTTTACCCTGGTTTCCAAAATGGTGACCCTGAGTTATGTAAGTCGTACCCACTTGGTAACGGTGGTAATGTACATGCTTTAGGTGTAGGTACAACTGGTGCTGGTAAATCAATCTTTATCCACCATATTATTCAGACGTTATGTGAAATGTATTCGCCACGAGAGTTACAATTATGGCTTTGTGACTTTAAAGGTACTGAGTTTAAGTTCTATATGGCAAACGAAGAATTCCCTTATTCACTACCGCATATCAAAGCTTGTCTGTGTACGTCTGATGGTGATTATGCTACATCGGTATTTCACGCTTTACGTGTTATTACAGATAGACGTTTTGAACAGATGAAGAATCCTAATGAACACAGGGATTGGTTAGTATATGACGATGGTGAGTTTGTACCTAACTTTGATAACTCTAAGAACTGGAATATCTACTGGCGAGAACGTGCTAAGCAGAAGGATGACATAAGATACATTGATAACTGTTATCCTCGTGTATTCCTTGTATCTGATGAGTTCCAGGTTATTTTCCAAACTGCAAGTGATAAGAACCTTGATTCGATTAAAGACGATATGACTCAGATTTCTAAACTTGGTCGTGCTGCTTCAGTACATATGTTCTTTACATCGCAGTCAATGAAAGGTACTTTATCTGCGGATATCTTGAACCAGTTCTCATTACGTTTTGCTTTACGTTGTACACCAGACGTTGCTTCAGATATTATGGGTACACCTTACGCTGCTGAGAATCTACCTAAGTTTGGTGGACTATACGTTTCTGCAACTGGTATTAAGAAAGAAGACCAACCAAAGTTCTCTACACCATTTATTGGTACAGACACCATTCATGATTCAACAAAACAACTTGCTATACGTGCCAAAGAAGAAAATATGCCAGAAAACTATCTTATCACTTACGAGGAGTCCACAAAGCACCCTATTGATGAGATTAATGATTTCTATGGTACTCTCGAAAGGAAAGGTAAACTTCCTGACGAAGCAACACTTATGGTTATGGGTGAACGTATGGCTTATAGTGAGAACAAGGCTCCAGATAACTTTATTGTTGCAAAGAAGAATAACGAGAATATTATTGCGGTATTTGCTGACAATACTGACTTCGTTATGTTCTTTAATACAATTATTCGAAACCTTGAGCTCAACATACAAGACGCAACAATAGTAATCAACTCGCAGGTTGAAGATTTAGCTTATATTATTGATGCTGAAAAATTTGTCACAACCAAGGAACTCAGCTCAGAACTGTTAAGAGCATCTTGTTCTAAAATGGTTAAATGGATTGAAAACCTTAGTAAGTCAAGAGCTGCATCGGGAAAAGACTCTCCTGTTTGGATTTTCTTAATCGGTTGGGATAAAGGTACTGGTTTTGGTGTAGACCCTGACTTTAGTATCAGAACTGATTTAAATAATCTTCTGGCACAAGTTGGAGTACAAAATATTCATATTGTAATGTTATCTGCATCTGCATCCGGTATAGCTGCAAGTACAATATCAGCGTTTAAGTATAAGGTTGTCGGTAGATGTTCGTTGGATGACTCAATGAACCTTATCGACTCAAAACAGGGTGCTATGAACTATGAGATGGCTACAGGTTGGATGTTTATTAAACGTGATAATAATGTCACGAGAGATAAACTTTATATCAGTGAAGTTACTCGTGAGATTACTGCATCAGAAATTGTTTTAACTGATTAATTGATTGCTTAGGGTGTAAAAGCCCTAAGCGAGATTGGAGGCTGTTATGAAAGGTTCAGCTAAAAATAATCTGATGATTGGGTTAACATTTGTATCAATCCTATTTATTGGATTTATTACTGTAATGAATTATCCTAATCCTGGTAAAAAATTATCTGGTACGAATTATTATACTTCTGATGAGACAACAACGATTGGTACTAGAGAAGGTTCATCTTATGATGCGTTAACTACAACTGGAAGGGTTGAGTGCCCAGGGCTTGATAACAGAGAGCCTTCTGGTACATTGGTAAGAACAACTGGTGCAACAACCAGAAGTAATTATTACAGCATTTCGTATTTACCATATACTATGGAGTGTGCAGGAATTGGTGTTGATTCGATAACACGTAGTACACTTACGACCTATGTTAAGAATAAGGGTACAGAACCACTGACTGTTAGTGAAATGTTTGACGGTGGTACTACTGCTGTTGAAGGTAGCTATACAGAAATTGTAGCACCATTTTCGTATGCCTTTAATTGTACTAACGTTGTTACAAAAACATCAGAAAATGTGATAACACTTACAAACAGAGCAGGTAACTGTAAGATGATTATAAGTAATCCTGCTAACTGGTTTTGTGCAGGTACTATTGGTACAAAAACAAAATATAGTAATATAGCTGAGCCGTGTGTTTGGAGTGAACATGGTAATCATCATATGACACGTATTGGAGAGGGTTATGATATTACAGGTGGTTCAGCTGGTGACTTAATAGCATATGGTGATTCTTCTACAACAATTGAATTTATATGCTACAAAGATGGTTCATGGAAGAATTTAGATTTGCAGACCATGATTAAGACTGAAAGAAAATGATGGGGTATTTATATGAAATTGAATATTGATTATGATATGGCTAATAGCGTATCAGAGTTCATGTACGACAATGCTGAAAAATATGGGTTAGATAAAGATGAGATGTTTGTACTTGGATACATATTTCAGATTGGAAAGATATCTAATGCTGAAGACTATGCACATGCAGGTGGTGTAATATTATACAAGCAGGGGTTTAAGTATTCGAATATTGTTGCTAGTCATAATATGACTCCGGAAGAATACTGTAAGATGCATCTTGTTGATGAGCCTCCTATTGAAATGATTCTTTTATGGAAAGGCATTATCAACTATATTAAGTCGAAAGAACCATACAACTTTGGTGGCAACTCAGAAGATATCGTAAACCCAAACATTACGGATAATCAGAAGAGTATCTATGTTAGTATTATGAATTACCTCTATGAGTGGGATGAAGATTGGAGGAGAAAGAATTAATGTTCTATACAAGCTATTACGGCTACACAAAGAAATTACCAAAAGATAAGTATATTGTAGTAGCTATCAGTGGTGGGTTGCCACCAGGATACAACGGATACAGATTTAAGGACTTAGCACCCTCTTATGAAAACTTTACGAAGTATAAAGAAGGTAAACAATCCTTTGATGATTTTGCAACAAGGTACAAAGAAGAAACTCTTGGTAAATTAAGAGTCTCTGATGTAGCACAGGAAATATATAAATTAGTTGGTGGACATGACCCCAATAAACATATTGTGCTTACCTGCTTTGAGAAAGACCATAAAGTTTGTCATCGTTCGCTTGTTGCTAAGTGGATGACGGATGGTGGAGTTCTTGTTAGAGAGCTAATCATGGAATAAATTACAGGTCGTTATGAAATGTATCTACTTGAATTGATACATGATATTTGTTACGTTGTAATGCAAAAGAATAAGGTAGTAGATATCTTATCTCTAAAGTATTGAGATTGGATATCATGTTGGTTGGATATGTTTATTATAAAATTGAAAAATAATATATCTAACCAACATATATTACTGAGAAAGAAGAATTGAGGGTCAAAGGGCTTCTCAGTTTGATATAACTAGCCTAAATACTGATAGAGTAGGGCTATCACTAAAAACTTAATATGGTACACAATAATTAAATCAAACAAGGAGGATTTAACCACATGGCTGTAAAAGTTAATTTCAATGACTTAGACCAGGCTAATGCTCTTAAACGTGGCTTGGATGGAAACCTTAAAGACTTAGAAAGTCTTGTAGCAAACATTAGCAGCGCTATCGCAGATATCGCAGTTCTGAATAATACTGTAACTCTCAACACACAGTGTAACGAGTTACTCGAGCAGTTAGTACCTTCTCTTAAGAATGTTGTTACTGAAGTTCAGGCTGTAAACGAACAGTTAGGCAATAGCTTAAAGTCCATGGAAGCATTCCAGGAAATGGCTAACAAAGGTGCTATCGCTGGTACCAAATTCAAAATGTAATAAGGAGGACAAACAAGATGGCTGGAAAAACAAATATGGCTTTTGACCCTGAACAGACTCAGGTGTTAGCAGACGTTATCAACTCTCTTGCTACTAATGCAAGTGTGGTTCTCCAGGATATGGAGAAAAACATCAAACCTTTAGGACCTGAAGGTGATGTTATCGGAGAATGTGAACAGAAGGAGCCTATTAATATGGCTGCAGTAAGTGCTATGAATACCTTTGGTGCAACTCATGCAATCTTAAAAGGTTTAACTGAATTGGTAACTTACACTTGTGAACAGCTTGGTATTGCTGTTAACCAGAATATCAAGACCTCTGACGAAGCTGCTCAGGCTGCTCATGCTCAGGCACAGAAAGTTCTCGAACACGTAGAGGGCTAACAATACAGATGTACAGGCTACCATTAAAACGAGGTAGCCCAGTAATCGTAATAATATGTAATTTTAAATAATACATATAATGTAGTATACTGGTACTACATTCATAGAAAGGATTATTACTTATGGATATCTTAAGAAGAGTATCAAAGAACGGAGAAGTAGTTGGAGTTGAGTTAGATATGGACGGTTACGTTTGTCCATTTCCTACAAAAGCATTATATATGGAACAGATTTTAGTTCCACTGCATGACGATGGTTATAGATTCTATGACTACCATGGTGATATTGAATTACCGGATGGTAGACATGTAAATGACCTTGAGGCAGTGGATATTTCTACATTTGCACAGGATGAGATTACAGGATTCGATGGTATGCTTATGACAGCAGACATGAATGCTCTTACAGATACAGAAGCATCTCAGTATTATGCTTATCGTAGTACTATGCAGAAAGTTGAACTGCGTAAAGAGAGTTCTTACGAAATCAATACAAGAGAAGAGTTTGAAAGATATATCAAACAGCAGGAAGTTATGATTGCTACCGTTGGTTACAGCAATGATAACAGACCTATTAACAGTTTTGTTAATCCGGATGTACTCTACACAATGGAAGAACTTATTGAAGATAACACTGGTTCTATCTATGCAAGATTAAATGTTCTTGCCTACAGAAGACGTTTTAAGAATCACAATGCTTACCAGACTGTTGTTAAATATCTTAACGATAAAGGTGTTCTCAATACAAAGGAACCTACAACAGGAGAATTCTTACAGGCTTACTACGCTTGGGGTCCTGATGGTATTGTTGGTGATGTTATCAATATGAAATTTAAACAGGGTGTTGACGGTGAGTTTAAAACACCTGATGATGACTTACCTGCAAGTGCAGATAAGATTAACCATGCTTACGCTAACAGAAGAAAGGTTCCGTTTATCCTTGATACAGACTCCACTCTGTATCATTTACACGCAAGTACTTCTATGAATGATATTCTTAACACAGAAGAGTTTGCTAGAAGTCCCTTAGCAATTATGGAGGACAGAACCTTTATCAATACAAAGAGAAGAGATAACAAGGGATTCAAATATTCTCTGGGATATGCTCTTAAAGCAAATGTTTCAGATAGAATCTATTTTACTTTCATTGCAAATGGATTCAAGTATATCTTCAAAGTTTCTGTTGACGGAATTGCTTTATTCATTTCTTCTCGTACAACACCGGTATGGAGTTCTAGCATCAAGTTCTCTATTGCTACTGTTATTGGTAACGTAGATATTCCGCTTGATGAGATAAGTAATCTCAATGATTACCTCTTATGGAACATCTGTACAAACGAAGCAGCAAGATATGTTAAAGACATGACCGTTGATGCTCCGGTTAACTCTACATACGAGTTGCTTATGAGTGTAGGTATGACACCTATTTCTGCTGTTCGGTATATTGCACATCATATCTTAAATGATAATCGTTATGAAAGTAACATTGAGATGAAAGATATGTACGATGGATTATCCATTACATGTGTAGATAAATTCTATCAGCCTATTCCGGATTATATTTATGATGCGTTCATGCTTGAACCGGAAACAGTTCCTGGTATCCGTGAGTTTATTGATATGGCTGATATTGACGGTTTACGTGACAGACGTGAACTTATGATTCAGGGTGAGCTTACACCCGGAATGAGAGGTTATGATAGTACCTTTGTTATGAATGATGCTTTACAGAGCGATGACAGAGATGCTATTAAGTATTACAACAATATCAAGTTTGTTATGGATTGCATTGGAGGCGCAGTATCTATTGATGCCTTTGGTGATGGCTTATTGAAGGATATTGGTGGCGGAACAAAGATTGCTGCTGATGTTCTTATGTCAATTCTCTATACAGAACTTGGCAATAATCCTGATTTGGACAAAGCAAGTAACATTATCAGAAATCTCAAAGATATGAGAATCTTAGATACTGCTAACTTGTTTAAGTCCAGAGATAACGCTTATAAAGGTTATCTTATCGATTACAGCCGTGCAAGAAAATGTAAGGCTAATAAAGATAATACATGGTGCTGGGCATATGTGTCTAAGGTATTCAGAGAACTTAGTAACAAGCCAGTTGAAGAGGCAAGACCTTACTTACTGGAACTTATCGTGTTACAGAATGATAAGAAAGGTATGATTTTCCGTAACGCTTTGGTTGATTGTATTAAAGATGCAATTAACAATGCTGATATGTTCCCTAGGACACCTATCATTGATGGTTCACGTCATCCGGATGCAGGCATGACTTATTATGATGCTGCTATGAACATGATTGACGATGTAGCTTCCAAGTTATTCTTTACGATTCTTGGAAAGAAAGGTTACACTGAAGATGGAGAAGATTATATCTACAGAATTAAGTTCGACCAGGAACATGAGTTAGATATTCGTATCGCATCTAAGATTGCCTTACTGTGCCAGTCACTTACAAATGACAGAGCAAACCATGTAAGATACATTACGGTATATGATGTTTGTGAACGTGAGTTTAACCACATTGCGAGAAATGGTGCATTCGCTTTACACATCGTTAATGCTGACATCACACCTTGGTCAGTTGTACCTAGAAAAGGGTTTAAGATTGGTACCTACAGTTTGTTACCGTCTTACTATAAGGTACAGTCATTAGTAGATAAGTTTGGTACAGCATGGTATGAGAATGCTACAAATAACAAAGCAATTATCAATATGCCTCTTATCGAAATGTTACCTAAGCTTGAAGTACCTACCTATACAACTGAAGAGCAGGTTATTATCAATCAGGAATTAAAGACTATGTCAGAATATCCTGACTTTGATACATGCTTACTCAGAGAATTTCCGGAACAGGTTGCACACTATGTTAAACGTTGGTCAGCAGCTTGTAAGATTGCACGTGCTCAGGGAAAGATTGTAGAACACATGCCACTTAAGCAGGATATCTTATATCTGTATCTGGTTGAGTTGTTGGCTAATGATTCTATTCAGGATGAAGTTAGATTTGCCAATGGTGAAAATACAGCATTATCAGGTACCGAAAAATCTACTCTGAGACATGGCATGGTTGACTTACTTGCTATTGATACTCATACAGGTCAGTTGACGTTTACCAAAGTAAAGCAGGGCGATATTACAACAGCACAGTTTGCTGATATTTACCTTAATCTTATTGCTCATGGAAAATCAGTTGTTGTATCCGGTAACTGGATTACAGGACTTGAAGAGGATGTATGTGTTCCAATGTCATCTATTGATAATCCTACAATCCAGAAAGTTATTAATCAGTATGCTGTTAAGAGTGATAACGAATACTATATTATCGGTATCAAAGGCATTTACAAGATTGGAGTTAAAGAATGATAAATTGTTATAAAGGTATGCAGATACCAACGGTTGAACAGGCTCTTAGTGTATTAAGAGGAAATAACGAGATGAGACCTATCTATGTTGATTATGATAAGGTTCTTATGAATATCTTCTCTTTGGGTAAGATTATTAACGAACTCACCAGTAAGTTTATGGAGCTTACTGGTGTGCCGTTATTTAAGGATACTGTCCTTGACTCTTATGTCAGAGAACATGGGTTCATTGAATTATTCGACAGAACACCTACGAATGGTATATCACACTCTGTTGAATCCATTGAGAAAGTATTACTTAATGAACGTCTTACAAAACAGGATATTGAAGTTGTTAAATCATATCATGAAGTTGTTAGAGCAAAAAGTGCCAGAGCAACAATGATTGGTTTATTACAGAATCCTATAAGCAATAAAGTATCTTGTGATGGACACAGAATGCTTGAATTACATCCGGACTGGTCTCCTCAGAATACAGGTCGTGTTGCTATGAGTCGTCCGGCAGTACAGAACTTCAGAAGAGAATTGCAGGAAGTTATTACAGTACCAATGGGCTATAAGTTAATTCATTGTGACTCCGGTCAGGTTGAACCGAGAATCACCTACTCTGCATTTGTAACAGACCAGCAGATAAAAACATTAATCAATCTCTATGATGATGCTTACTTTGGTGTATTACATTATTGTACTATGCCGCAGAGCGATATTGATAGTGGACGTCTCGACTTCAAAAAGATGGAATTGACTGATGAGATGAAAAATAATCGTGGTAGAATTAAAACATATGGTAATGCTGTTATGTATGGTTCTACTAAAGAAGAAGATAACATTAAATCTGCTATGATTAAAAGAATTGGAAATCATCCGGCAAGGCTTGAATTATTAAGCAAGATTGAGTATGATATTGACAGGGGCAGAACAGTTTTTCCAACATACTTTGGGACACCTATTGATATTACAAAATCGCCTAAGTTAGCAGGTGATGTAGATAACAGACGTTATCAATTGGTTAAGCTTGCAATCAACAACCCTATACAGGGAACAGCGGCTGACCTTATGAGAGTATCTTTACTTGAAGCAAATCGTCTCATTATGGGTACTAAAGATTCTTCTATTATTGCTTATATCCATGATGCTGGCTTATTCTGTGTCAACGAGAATGACTATGATAAAATCGGAAAAGAGTTGGAAGATATTGTAGCCTATAACGTTGATAACTGGATTCCTGTACATGCTGAAGCAGAAGTATATTCATTTAATCCAAATGGTGCTTTTGCTAAATATAAGTATTAAGGAGAATACCTTATGAATTATCATGTATATACTGATGGCGCCTACTCCGTTGAACGCGGAGTAGGTTCATGGGCGTATCTTATTTATACGGATACTAACTTTATTGAGTGGGTATCAAACAAGACAAAACACATTGCATCACCAACTTATGCAGAGGATATTGCTATTGGTGTTGCCAGTCATTCGTTATTAAAGTTAGGATTGACAAAAGAAGATAATGTTTACTTCTATACTGATTCTTTAGCAACTATTGAATTAATTGAGAGATATATTACTAGCAATAGAAAATATGTCAATAAGAATATTTTAGTTCAGGATGCTATTAGAACAGTGCAAGAATTAAGTGAATTAACAAACGTTGAAATGTGTAAGGTGCTTGCACATAAAAATAGTTTAAATCCTAATATCTGCGTTGACAGAATGGCTAAGTATGCTTTAAGGAGTTAAATATGTTTGCATTTGTGTCTAATGAGTACTCTGGTATAGTTTACTCAAAACAACAAGTGAAAGTTTTATCTCGACTATATACTTACCCGGTTGCTCAGTTTTGCACAACAGAACAAGAGGCTAGAGACTTTATAAAACGTAATCCCCGTCATGTATATTCACACATGAAGAGTGCAGGATGGAAGAAGACAACAGCCTATATCCGTGTAGAGTATTTTATAGCAGATGAAACGATATATGCTAATTTGTATACAGACCACTTCGGGTTCGTTCAACTGAAGATTGTTAATAATCCTAACATACTTCAATCAGCAACATATGATTTAATAAAACTTAAGATACCGTATGTAAATGTTCGTGATGAATCTATTACATCTCATTGTGCGGCTATTATCCATATCTTAAGTCTTATGAGTCCGATTATCAACGTACAGATTAAAGTACCGGATATATCAATTTATATGGCACTTACTGAGTACAGTGGTCGAAATGCTACAATTAAAAATACGCAAAAGTATTTGAAGTCAAGGATTGGAAAGGTAGCTCTATTGTTATGAATATAGACAAAGAGATTAACTCGGCTCTTAATGAAATGCATGAGAACCACGGTGCAGACAAAGGTACACCTGGCGAAGTTGCAGTTATGAAAGTGTGTGAGGAATTCTATCAAATGTATGGTGGGATTCTCTATCACTCATTTGAATATAAGGTTGATAAGGATTTAGCCGGTAATATAAAAAGAAACGACAATGGTGATTTGTACATCGAAAATCTCGGTAGTACAACTGAGATAGACATTTTACTTGTAACGCCTTATAGAATATTTCCTATTGAGGTTAAAGCATACAGGGCAAGAGAAATTACTCTTACAGACTATGGTATTGAAGGTACCTTTAAAACCGACAAATCACCTATTCATCAAAATGAAATGCACTGTAGACATTTCTATTCTCATGTATTCAAAAACTTACCGGATGGTAGTACTGAGTACATTGTACCTATTGTGTGTTTTGTTGATAAAGCAAAACTAAACGATAAACGGTCTGAGTGGCAGAAGAAGTATATCAAAGCTTGTACACTTAATCAACTACGGGATGTTCTTATAAAAGAGAATATTCCTGGCAAATTCTTACTTGACCTTATAGGTATAGACAGAGTATTGAAAGAGTGTGAAACAGACCATGATAAATATTATCCAGTAAGAATGTAGGAGGGTATTATGCTTTACACAATATTAGATATAGAGACAACTGGTTTGATGCAGTTTGACAGTAATGCTGAACTGATTCCAGACTTACTTGAAGTAGCTTATATTTTAGTCGATTCAAGTACATTAAGAATTATTAAGGGCGGTACATTATATTTCTATCAGCACCACTTTGACATTGAGAATGATGCTCAGATGATTCATAAACTTGATAGAAAATTCTTAATGCAGTTTGAAGACCAGTTTGAGGAGAATCTTATTGCATTAGCGGCACTTACAACAAATGCTGTTATTATGGGTAAGAACTCTAAAAAGTTTGATATACCTTTTATCAAACATTTCTTAGAGAAGTATAAAGGAAAGATGTATGATATTGGAGATATCACTTCCCGTGTTGCAATGAAGAATTATGATAAATCTGGATACATCTATCATGAATCAAATGTTACGCATATTGATATTCAGGATTGGTATGCACCTGTTTATCGCGTTAAGAAATTCTTATCTGAAATAGGCGAAATAGGTACTTTCTATGATAAGAGTTTCACATTAGCGAAGTTTAACGAAATACACGAAGGAACTGATAAGCGTAAGAGAGGCAGTCTTACTGATTATATCGATTCTATTCCGGACGGGCGTAAGATGACACAACAGCTTTACGACACTATACCTAAGGAAAGAGAAACTGTTGAACATGGTGCTCTATATGATGTATGTATGACGTATGTTGTTTATCTGGACTATATTTTACTGAAAGGAAGATTAAAATGACGGACAGTGAAATCAAGAGAGAATTCTCTAAAGCAATGAATTATCAGGAAGTATTTATGACAGCAACAAGGTTGAAACAGGAAGGTGTTGACCAGCTTAAGGTAAATAAATATTTATCTATGCGTAGAAAAGAACTTGCTAAATTAGCAGGTAAAATTCTTCAGCTCACTATCACACAACTTGATACAACAATGGCTGACTCTGAGAATGTAATCACGATGTTGCCGCTTAACTATCAGGCGAATGGCAACACTATTGAGTACACAGGTAATGAGGTTATATTACGATGAGTATTTATGATGATGTTAATTATAGCATTGGCATCTATAAGATTGACGATGCTCGTAAAGATTTAAAACGTGTTAAGGAATACTTCCAATCACAACCTTATCACGATAGGGCTATGGAAGCATTCCTTATTGAACACAGACAATTGCCTGAGAGTTGTATAAAAGATTTGGATGCATTCTTTATTCTAGAAGACCAAGATATTGATGAGTTACCAGATTGGGTTAAAGCAGAACCAATGGGTATGATTAAATATGGACATCTAACTTATGCAGGTAGAGTTGTTATACCTATAAAAACACCAAAAGGCGAGATTGCAGGTTTTGTTGGATGGGACCCATTCATTAAACCTAAATATCTAGACTCTGACAATTATGGTTATAAGGCGAAGGTATCTACATTCTTTGGAATGGAAAACTTGCCAGAATATTATAGAGATGACAAACCAGTCTTTATAACTGAAGGGCTTATGTGTACAGCATGGTTACGAGCAAATGGTTTCCATGCTATGGCATCTTTAGGCTCGGTATTATCAAAATACTGCATTACAATTCTTAAGCGGTTTGGTAACAGATGTTATATTGTACCAGATAATGATGAAGCTGGTTTAAATTATCTCACTCAGGTTAGGTATACTCTACCACAAGCACAAAAGATTATGGTTCGTAATATTAAGGTAAAAGCTACAAAATACCTTGGTGATGGTTCTACTGAAGAGTGTGAGGGAATAACGAAGGACATTGAACAATTGAGATTATATTACGAGGAGGAATTATTAGAAGACCTGAATAATCTAAACAACCCGAGTTATAGATTAAAGGTTCTAATAAGAGTATAACATGAAAAGACATGCTGATATATTAGATGCTTTTATATTAACAGACTATGATTTGATTAAATCAAATCTTAAGTACAGAGTACCAGTAATATCATATATCACAATCTTAGGTGGTATTATGTTACTGGTATTATCAAGAATATTATATAAAGAAGGGAGATGGTAAAAGTGCACAGAATCAAATTTGCTGCGATTGCTCTATCATTATCCTCTGTAATGATGTTAACTGGATGTGGTAACATTAAAGAGAAAATACCTTTTCTTAATGGTGAAGAGGAATCAACTGAATCTGGTATTACACCTGAACAGGAAGCAACTATTGGTTCCTATACAGAAGATGGTACAGCTATCATCATTGGATACGACGAAAATGGATGGGCTATTACAGAGCCGGTTGACCAGAGTGTTTTGACACAGAATGCTCTAGGTGTTGGCTATGAAGAGTTTTTAAACAATCCTGCTTACTATGATTCAGTTATAATTGTAACTAGAGATAGTTATGGTTCAGTTGTAAGCACTGTTCACTATCAGGTAGATTACGATACTAAGACTGCAAGAAAAGATTGGTTTAATAAAGGCAAGAATGTTGGCACTACATATTATGATAATTATTCAAATAAGGCTTATACTAATCTTGGTATGACTGAGTGGTCGAACGTAAATGGTGAGCGTTTGGATAGTATTATTATGTTGATTGAACCAAAGTACTTTACGCTTACTGATTATACATCAGACAATCTCTATGCATATATTAAAGGTGAGTTAGATATCAATGCAGTTGGGTCTAACACAGTTATTATGAATGAGATTTATAAGCAGATTAGTACGTTAACGAGTATGGAGTTATTTAATATCTATGATATTAAAACAAAAGAACTTGTAAGGTCTGAGATAACTGTTACATGTCCGCAGGGTACATATGTTGTGTCAGCAGTTCCAGAGAATACATCTTACTACATTCAGATACCAGATTATGCAAAAGGTATTGGGGTAGAGGAAGATACTACAACGAAAGCAGTTGATGGTATTGTTAATACACCTTTACGAGCATACTTATACTCAGCCTTATATTCTACAGATGACCCGTCTATGATAACAAGAGAATGGATTATTACAGAGTATGAATTCAGAGCAGCTGAACTTGAAGCAGAGTATGAGATTGAAGATGTTGAGTTATTCTTAGAAAGAATGCTTAGTATTGATGATGAGTTTGCTGTAGATGAATTTATGAACTCCTATTCAGAAAAGAATGGAAATTATGAATCAAACGTTGAAAAAGCAGTATATGAGATTATCCGAAAGAGATTGATAGAACGCGATGCAAACTTATCTCAGGATATATTTGATGCTATGGTTCTTAAGCCGGAGCAGGAAGAGACAGTAGAGGAGCCAACAGAAGAATCTACAGAAGAAAGTACAGAAGAATCAACTGAAGTTGCTGAGGAACCCACTGAACCTGAATATACTGTAATGTACTGTAATGGTACAACAGTTAACTTACGTAAAGGTCCTGGTACTAACTATGATAAAGTAGGACAGGCTCATTTAGATGACGAAATACGTGTTCTACGTAATGCTGAAGATCACCCTGAATGGTCTGAGTGTATTGATGAGGATGGAAACATCTATTATATAAAGTCAAGTTTCTTACGAGCAGAATAATACTTATGGGCTAGGTAAGTAACGTTAATCTTTTATCTAGCCCAAATAATTTAATTGGAGGTTATTATGTTTTTATGTAAGAGAGATGCTTTATTACAAACGATAAGTAAGGGTGTAGAATATTGTGTTAATCAGATTCCCGAATCAGATTTCTATCGTATGTTATCTGCATCTAACTTGGAGTTGTCGTATAATGATAAGATTACAGTCCTTAATGATATAAAAGGATTAAGAGCAGTAAATGTATCAGATGGTATGACAGATGAGTTCTATGAAGGTACTCATTGGTTCACTGAAACTATACAGGCTGACAAATCATGTGCAGTTTTATACAACAGTGAAACGGGAGATACTCTATTAGCAACATTCTATGATAAAGAGGCTGATTTCTTTATTGTAGATTATATTAAATTAGAATACGTGCCAGTAGGTGCTATTCTGAAAGACCCGCTGACAAGTCTGAGTGAATGTATTGTTTACAAGGATGAATTAGTGGGCAAGTATAAAGAATTAATAATCTTACAAGGAAAGGAAGATTAAATGAAAACAGGAGTATGCTTATGGTTCCGTTGGGACAAAGGTTATGGATTTATTAAGGAAGACGGAACGGAAGAAACCTACTTTGTACACTTCTCCGGAATTTATACTGAAGAGTTTAAAAAGAACGGAGAACCTAAATTCAGAAAACTGGAAGAAGGAGATAAGGTTACCTTTGAGGTAGGAGAAGGACCTAATGGTAGACCACTTGCAATCAATGTTAGGAGGACAAGCGAAGACTGAGTATGATAGCTTTGTTACATTTGTACTAATTAGACCCGGTCGTGCATTCTTGAAAATCCTACGGCAGTTTACAGGTATAATAAAAATACCTACTAACATTGAAAAAGTCTATAATGTAATAAGTGTAAACAATGAGGAGATTATTGTCGTAACAAAACATTACGATAGTACTTTAAAACATTTAGACGTGTTAAACTACAAAGATAGCAAGGAGGAGAATTAAAGTGATTTCCTTTGATATGGATGGGGTATTAGCTAAATATGATTGGGATGGCTATATTAAGGAGACAGATGGTGTATTGAATTATCTTAGACCAGGCTACTTCTTAGAGAGGATACCCGACTACAATGCTATAACGCTAATCAAGAGATGTTATGAGTTATTTCCAAATGAAACATACATAATTACTTCTGTACCGAATAATGAGCATCGGAACAGAATAGTATTAGAGAAGTTACAGTGGATTAACAAATACATTCCTGAGTTTGATATAGGGACACATGTTATATGTACAACAAGTAATAAAATGTCCTTTATCGAATGGTTGCGTGGTAGCACTATAACTAAGAATGATATTCTAATAGATGACTTCAATAGAAACCTTTATAGCTGGCAGATGCGTGGAGGAACTTCTATTAAATGGATGAATGGTTTAAATAGTCCAGAGTCATGGTATGGTCCTATTCTTAATGAGGATGACCAATGTACTCCAGATGTTTTATTTGGAGACCTTATTAGAATATATAATGAGAGGTAATTATGTTTAAAAAGAAAAATATGTTACTATTAACTGGTGCTTTATGTTTAGGACTATGTTTCATAAGTCCGATAGATGCACACGCACAACCCTATAAATTCAGTATAGGTGAGGAATCAACAATAAGTGATGCCATTAGTTCAATACAGATTGATGGTGTTACAATCGGCACTATTGAAGATTCTGCTATTTCATTTACAAACAATGGTGGTATACATTACGTTGTTACAAACTCTGGTACTAGAATATGTAGATTGGTTATAACAGATGAAGTAGACACAACTACAGAAAAGCTGCTTAGCTGTGATAAATCAAACTTTATATCTGATGGTACAATATATACAGATATAGGTCATATCGAAACAGATGGAGTAACATTAACTACGTATAAGAAGGATGGTAGGAAGTTTGCTATCTATCATAAAGACAACTTATACATTAAGCTTAATAGCTTTCATACAGACGAAGTTATATACGGAAACAGTTATGTAAATACTGTTTTAGACAGTATTGAGGTAACATATAAGGAGTAGGAATGATTGAGATTATTGAGATTATTGCAATTATTATAATCACTGTTACATGCACGATACTTCATATTATGATGAACAAGTTTGAGAAATACCGGAAACTAATTAGTATCATACTTATTGCTATAATGCTATCTTTATTAATCATTACACGATATCTTTATACAATAAGTCACAATACGAACAACACTGAATATCTTACTAATGTTATTGAAACCATCGATGAAGATTTTGATTGTGTTAATGTAGAAGATGTAAAAGGTAAAGGTATTGATTTTATTGTAAGGTACATTAATGATAATGTACTTGTAAATGATAAAATCAAATCTCTTGAACTTGATTCTGTTGAGGATATGTTCACGTTTGCTGAGAAGTATAGGAATGAATCATACGTTTCTGACTGGGTTAGATGTTTCGGTAAATATACTGGTTGGTGTTTAGCCGAACATTCTATTAAAGAAAACTGTGAAGATTACTGGGAGATGAAATATAAAGCTAGTGATAAAATTGCTAGTTATAATTATGGTCTTTTAGTTAGCTATAAGATTGAAGGATTCTTCACTAAGTATATGTCGTCAATAGCATTTGTATTAGTATTCTCGCAAGTGTATATTTATGTTACATGGGTTGAAATAACTATGTCTAACCTATTTAAGAAATGGAGGAATAAAAGTGACCTACAAAAGTAAATTTGCAATTATTGCTATGATATGTGTATTATTGATTGCTGGTTCAGCATTTATGATTGTGAAGGATATAAGAAGTGATACACAGAACGTAGCTCTTGCTCCTGTTGAGTTTATCAATGGTACTGATGACTTTGGTCATGACTACACAGTTGAGTTTTATCCCGAAGAAGGATTCTGTATATTATCTATTTATATGGAAGAAGACAAAGAACACAGTTGGCAATGGGTTGATGTAACTAACAAGATTACATGTAACTACATTCATTATCAGGATGACCACTATGTTGTTTCATATAAACCGGATACAGAGTATATTGGTGCATGTCAGTCAGCTATCATATTAGCACCTATTGAAAATACTCATAATCATACAAAAGATGTGACAACTGAATACGCAGCTTATGTAATAAACGTTGAAGTCGCTGAAGATGGTAATCATGTATTTGATGTTTATCATGCGACTGTTACAGACGAGTACACTACTGGGCTTGATAATGAGTCTGGAGAAACAGACTCAGCCGATGAACATGAACATGAGCATACTCATGAATCTACGGAAGAAAAGTAAAGAGGTGAGGCTATGAAGAAGGTTATACCTACATTGGTCTCAATCATACTTATTATTATAATTTGTATCTGTTACGCACAGAGTAATGGGTTAAGGTTAATAAAGGATACCGATGGCTCTTTATCAGTTGGTATCCCAAAAACGATAAATGAATTGTCTAATTCATTTTTATCCAATGGTATTATAACTGTTAGTGAAGGTGATAAAGAACATGCTTATACGTATTCACAAGCAGATGTAACAACTATGATAACTGGAGTCAAGTATGGTAAAATAATATGTGATATGTCCGATTTAACTGCTACATATTCAATACCGTTTACATCTAAAGTATTTACTGATATTACTGATACAAGAACGGATTATAATGTTGGTAACTTAGCTTTTGATGATGAGTATAACCTTATACTCGAAAATGCTACCGATAGTAATAGGGTAGATATTAACGAAGTATTCAGAGTAATCAATGACGAGGTTAAGGCAGGAAAAGATATCTCTATTAATCTTGAAGATTATTATGTTGAGTCTGACACCGATGTAGAACGTCTTAACATGAAGGAGTCAATAGAAAAATATAATGATTTCTCTGTATCATACTCAAATGGATTTGAATTAAACAGTAAGGTATTAGCTAAGAGAAAGTTAATTACATTCAACGATGATGGTACTTACTCTATCAATGCTTCAGTAAATATATGCAGGGACATTGCAGGAAAGAATCTTACTGGATATAACAATATTGGATTATCTAGAGACTTCACAACCCATGACGGTAAACAGATAAAGGTTAAAAGCGAAACGTATGGTAACTATATAGATTACCAGGCTGAGGGTGAGTATATGCTTGACGCTATACTCAACTTTAAATCAGAAGAGAACAGAACACCTATATGGAAGCAGGAAGAAGTCTATCCTATGGATAAGACTTATATTGAGCTCGATAAAGAAGAGCAACACTTCTATTACTACGTTGATGGTAGGTTAGTTCTTGATTCTGATTGTGTAACAGGATTACCCACAGCAAAAAGGGATACACCAGAAGGTATCTACTTTATTATTAACAAAGCCCGTAATGCTAACTTAGTTGGTGAGTCATGGGATGTTGAAGTAGAATACTGGCTAGGTGTTACATATTCAGGAGTAGGTTTCCATGACGCTAGTTGGCGAAACAGGTTTGGTGGAGACATATGGAAGAACAATGGTTCACATGGTTGTATTAACACACCTAGTACTGCTATGAAAGAGCTTTACGAAATGGTTGAAGTTGGTACAGCAGTTATTATTTATTAAGGAGGTCATCATAATGAGTGAAGTTACTAATGTAGCAAAAGTACAGGAAGCGGCTATTAGAGTACAAGCCGCAGCTAAAAGCATTGCAGAAGCAGCGAAAGACAATAAGAAAACAGTTGGTATTATTGCAGCTTGTGTTGGTAGTGTTGCTTTGATTGGTGCAACAGCATATGTTGTAACAAAGATGGTAAAACCTACATTTATCTGTGTGAAGAGTAAAGATGATGAAAATGTAGAGTCAGAAGAATAATAAGTGGAGGTTAAGTAATCATGGGACTTATATCAGTTGCAACATCGTCTCTGCGTGGAGTTTTACAAGACGCTTGGCGTGATTACTTTTACGTAGATTCTATACCAGAAGAGGTGCTAGTAATAAAAGCACAAAGAAGAGCAAACAGCAGGAGTAAGAACTATGGAGTTGAAAATGTTATCTCTAATGGTTCTATTATTGCAGTTAACGATGGTCAGTGTGCAATTATTACAGCTAATGGTAAGATAGAAGAAGTGTGTACTGAAACAGGAGAATTTGTTTACAATGAGTCCACTGAGCCTTCTATGTTATGTGATGGGTTTATTAAGGATGCATTTAAATCATTTGGTAAGAGATTTCAGTTTGCTGGTGAAGTTGCTAAAGAGTCTCGTGTTTACTATATAAACACAAAAGAAATTCTTGGCTCAACATTCGGAACCTCTTCTCCTATACCGTTTAGAGTTGTTGATGAAAGAGCTGGAATAGATATCGATATCAGATTAAAGATGTGTGGTTCATTTACATTTAGGGTTATAAACCCCGTAACACTCTATCAGAAGGTTACAGGTAATGTAATGGATGAATATCGAACTGAAGAGATATCGAAACAGTTAAGACAAGAATTCTTATCTGCAATAACATCTGGTTTGTCAAGACTTAGTGCACAAGGGTTGCGTTACTCTGAAGTTATGTTGCATGCAAACGCACTTGAGAAGGAAACTGTTGATATACTTAAAGAAACCTGGGAAGATGAAAGAGGTATTCAATTATGTAATATTGCATTTGCATCTGTCGTACCATTAGATGAAGATGTTGCAATGATTCAACAGTTACAGAGAGGAGCTATCTTTACTGACATTCGTTTAGCTAATGCTAATATGATGAGTGCCCAGATGGATGCCATGAGAAGTGCAGCAAGTAATGATGCTGGTGCTATTACAGGCTTTATGGGTATGAATATGGCTATGCAGCAACCAATGAATTATGGTATTATGACTCCATATGTGCAAAGCTATTATCAACAGCAACATGCTGTACCACAGCATAATTATCAGACGCAACGTGTACAAAGACCTACTCAGGCAAGAGAAGTTATTGACGACGCATCTAGAGAAATGGAAGGTGCTACATGGACTTGTAAATGTGGAAGTGTAAATCCTAATGACTATGGGTTCTGTCCTAGATGTGGTTCAGACAAGTGTTAAAATTGAAGTAATGGATTTCCATTACACATATATTTATGAAAGAGAGTAAGATTATACTCAATAGTGTTTGTTATACAAAGGTACTAGGTATTTCTTACGCACATAGAGATAATTATATAAAGGAGATTAATTATGAGGCTTTGGACAATACAGAATAGAAGTGTCTTAAGTGCAACAGAAAAAGGTATCTGGTATTCTAATTTTGGTTACAGGAATAAGGATGTAGATACAGATACAGACCTTGCTTTAAGAGGCCGGTATCCAATATATACTTACGCAATGCTAAATCAGGATTACCTGAACATTGATACGTTAAGGTGTTCTATTAAAGAAATTCTACACCAACATAGATTACCAAGAAGTTGGGATGATGTGCTTGTTGAACTGGAAGTTACAGAAGAGGATATTATACATATTAAACCATATGATAGTACAGACTATAACAGTGGTTTTCAGATGGTTAGTTCCTATAAAGAGCAGATCACAGAAATCATTATCAATCAGAAGAAGGGTGAGTCAGAATATGTAACACCTAAAGTTCTTGAGGCTGTGTTGCACTCTATCAAAGCTGAACAGGTAGTTGCAATACATGAGTTTAGCATTGATACAATTTATGATACAATTACACTTCGTACTATTTATAGTAATGATGCAGTCGGTTATCCAGCTTTCAGTAGATACATTACAGTATCAACGGATAAACAGTTTCATATCGACAGAAATACAGACCCTGACTTGATTCAAGTTAAAAACAGTTTCAAGGATATCAATACCCTTGTTAGAGAGAAATGCTCTGCTGTCAAACCTAGTAAGGATATGACAGTATATGAAGCAATCAAGTTTGTTATGGATTCATCTCGAATTGAAATATTCAATGCATATGATGAGTATGAAGCGAAGAATCCTACAGCCACTATGTATAATACATATATAAGTGACATAATGTAAACAGAGTGGGAGTAATGATTGGTTACTCCCACAATAATAAAGAATGGAGGAAGTTACTTTAGACTACGTTATAAGAATCTATGTCTATTAAGTAACACAATGGATATGGAAGGAGTAATGAATATGTCTAAGGTATTTATGGTATACTATGAGAATGATTGTGAAATATATGGCAAAGAATTCATAATCAAGCATAGCGAACGCATCTATGATGTTTTACGAGAAGAGTTACCTAAAAGTGCACGCGTATGTGAAGTAGAGGAGCGATAATGAAATTTTATGTTTCCTATTTTTATAATATTAGATTCTTTCCCAAGAACTTAATACCTGTGAGCACTGCTGTATATGACCCTAAATGGTACCACATGAATCAGGATAATAGCACTATTTATATAGATAAGCGTGGTGTTATTAATGGTGTACGATGTAAAGGTTTAAGTCCTTATAAGATTAATAGCCACTGTAAGGATTGTGATAAGAAAGGTGCAGTAGAAGGAACATGTAGTTTTCTCAAGGAATACAAAGCATATCTTAACAGTTTAGATTTCAATGTTGTAAAGAGTGTTTTAGAACATGAAACATCCAAACTAAGAAAGGATTGTGATATATGTTTAATTGTTCATGAAGCTCCAGATAATCCATGCTCTGAACGGTTACCACTTATACAGTGGTTTAGAGAGAATGGTGTTGAACTGGAGGAGTGGACAAAATGAAAGACACATGGAAAGGTATCGCTATAATTGCTATTATCATATTATTAGTTACGTTATTTGACGCAACTAGTGTTATAGGTTCAATATTATCTTTTATATTTAACTTATTCGGTAGTATACTTAAGATTACAGAGTTAGTTATTATAGTCTTAGCAATTATCGTGGTGGTAATAGTTTTTAGAAAAAAGAAGAGGTAAATTGAATATGGATAAAGTTGGACTTCAAAATCATATCGAGGCAAACCTGCCTGATAGATTTAAAATTATGAAACAGTTCAGAATACCTGTTGAATATAACGGGTTGCTATACTGGGCTAATAACAAGAATGGTGAGTGGAATTTTGAACAGGCGGCAGGAGATGTACAGCCTATCATATCTTATAATGATGGCAGTGACACTGTTGAAGAAAAAGCATCTGCTAGTAAGTCACAAAGGCCTATTAAAGAAAGACCGCAAAAACCTGTTAAAGAAAGACCATCTAAACCAGTTAAAGAAAAACCTGTAAGAGAAAAACCGGTTAGAGAGAAACCTGTAAAAGAGAAACCAGTCAAAGAAAGACCCGTCAAAGAGAAGAAAGTTAAAGAGAGACCTCAATCTGTAAGTGTTGATTTTGATTATTCAGATGGAGTACCTTCATTTGTTAATACGAAGGCACCTATTAAGAAGTTAACAGGTCGTAAGGTCTTTCACATCATATTATTAATCTTATCACTTGGCACAGCATTATTTGTAAGTGTACCTGTTATCTACAATACAAGTAAAGCTAATGCGAATTTGGATAATCCTGTAGAGTACTGGCATTATAGAAAAATGTCTAACTACTTACACTGGATGACAGTTATTAGTTTGATATTTGCCATTATATCAGTTATTTCTGCTATATTAATGGCTGGCAGTATTGCTGCTATAATATCAATGTTACTTGGAGGTGCGTAAATGACTGAAGCAGAATCCATTAAAGCGAGTGATATGCTCAGAAAGTGTGGTATAGCAGCTACACCAACTGACATTAGTTTAATAGCTTGCATTGGTAATAAACCGTATGCATATAGAATTAGCTACAGTACGGGTAGTACAGCATCAAGAGTAATATGCTATACGGATGATGTTAAATCATGACAAAAACCTTTTGATTGTCATGTGCTTGGTGACAGTAATTGATAAAGCTATCTAAGGATAGGAGGTCTTATGATTAATAAGATTTGGAAGATTATTCTTATATGGATAAGTGTTCTCTGTTTATCATCAGTCATATGCATTATGAACGCTGTAAGAGTTCCATGTACAGAGGAATTTTACTTTGTAGGTGGATATCTGGTTGGTGCTTTAATCTCTATTATGATGCTATGTACTGTTATTGCACTTATTCTACATAATCACTGTGGTTCACTACCAAAACCAAAAGATAAAACAATTCTTAATGGTGAATGGAGAGAATTACCAAAAGATGAGGTTCATGCGGAACCTATTACAAGTTCGGACGGAAATACTGAAACTAATAAAACAAATGATTTGGGTGGAAAGGAGTAATGTACTATGAGTAGCAGTTCAACAATGTCTATGATAAGTGGCGCTGTTAACTCTATGGTAGGACAACCATTGAGTGGGAGTGATAATAACTTAAAAGATAGACTTAGTCAGCTAAGTGGAACTAACGATTCCGACATGGGAGATATTTATTTACTTAGAGGTGAGCTACGGACTGAGTTCAGAGGCATATATGAAGCTATTATCGATTCTGCACTTGCAGCTATGTATTAAAAGAAGAGGAGAAAAGTATTATGAGTAAAAGACAAAACAGAGTTAACATTCTCGTCGACACGATGCGTTCACCTAAAGTTCTCGCAACACTTGGTATCAAAGAAATTCCTACGTCCGGAACTATTGGCATTTCATTTGATTTAACTGGTGCGCCGGATGGAACTAAAGGTTCTTTTAAAGGCGGGTTCGTTAAAGAGTTTAAATCATCTGATGAACTTGTAAGAACTATTGCCGAACTTACTGAAGTCAAGAGAAAAGGATATGGTACTATTTTCTTTACTCTCGAACTTAATGGTAAGAAAAGTACTCTCGCTATTGAAGACAATAATGGTTTCGTTGAGATTGATGAGAAGGATGCACTTGCTGTGTTAGCATGGGCGTCAGGTAACAAAGATATTATTAAGCAGTAATGCTTTATGATATGCGTAGTGGTAGCTGATTGGTAGAGCAAATGAGAAGATGTCAACCTTCCATGGATATGCGGGTTCAAATCCCGTCCACTACGTTTCCAGAATAAAATTATAAAAGTGAGGTTTTATTATGAATATGATATACGAAGAACATAAGAACGATTTCCTAGCAAAGTATAATAAATGCTTTAATCCTGATGGGACACCTAGATTAACAACTATTACACAGAGAAGAGATTTACTTGAGAGTGCACAGAGACTTGCTAAGCATGCACATATTGCTGATAATAGTATAAAATTAGGTAACTATAGCAATGGTTATATTAACCGAGAAGAGATGAGAAAGGTGTATAGGAAAACTTGTTATGATGTATAAAGTTAGAACATCTATTGATGATGAAAGAAAAGCTCGTATGATTGCACGTTATATAGTTGAATCAGAAGCGGCTGTATCTGTTCATATTAGAAGAGTTGAGACCATCTATCAATGGAAGGGTGAAGTAGTAGAGGATATTGAGTGGGAACTCGAATCATTAACAACATGTCCGTCAGAAGTGGCAACTATTGTTAAAGGTATGCATTCTTATGAACTTGGTGAACTTATTACAGAAAGAACTCAGGGGTCAGATGCGATAGAACAATGGTGCTTAGATTGGTGTAAGAAACAGGAGTAGGTGATTACACTTTAGTGTTCACATAAATTATTATTAAAAGGAGATAATTTAAAATGAAGAAGAAATTAGTATTATTAGCAACAGTAATTATGACAATTGTATTTACGGGATGTGGTTCAACCGCAAATGAAGTAAGTACTATATCCGGAAACAGCATGGAAGAAATTTCTACTAATGTAGCAGAATCGGTATCTGATATTGTAACGGATGAGCCTACTGAAGTTATTTCAGGAACAACTATGGTTCCTATAAACAATAATGAAGAGACAGAATCAGCAGATATTGAATCTGATAATATATCATATTATCATTCAAGTTTATCAGGTGTAGAAGCATTTATTAAGAAGCCGGATAACTATGAAGTGTCATATGAAGATGAACACTATGTAGAGTTTGTTAAGAGTTATGATGAAAGTGTTGATGCGTATGACGATGCATCAGATGTTACATATTACAAGGAAATTATTGCAACCGATATAACAAACGTACGTAATACACCTTACACTGATTCTGTTACATATACAAAAGCGCAATTAATGAATTCCGGATATGATTATATTGCTGACCTGAATGTGAAGGATAGAAATTTTATTGTGGCTTATAGTCCTATTAACAGAGAAGAAGTTAACACAGATGAAGAGCCTTTCTGGAGTTTATACCCTAAAACATCTATCTGTGTTCTTGAAGTAATTGACGAGGATGCTGTATGTGACAGAGAGGATTGCACTCATACAGAATTCATCGAGTTCCAGATTTTCCACAATGATGAATTAAACGAGAATGATGTTCTATTCTATGTTGAAAGTTTTATAAGCAACTGTGAGTTCGATATTGTGAGAGGTTAATAAATATGAGTCTTATTGAACACATAATACGTACAAGTTTACTATTTGGTATACTGTTTGCTGCAGTTGGTACGTTATTTGTAATATATGGAATTTGTACTAAGGTTAAGGTAACAATACCTGCCGTAGTAACAATTATAGGTATCTTACTTATGGTGCCTTTTATATTGTGTGATTTACATGGTGAAGAATATGTGGAAGTAACAGATATCCCTATTTATAGTATGGATGGTGAGTACCTATATCAAATGGATAAAAATACATACGAAGTTTGTTTAAGATATACGGATAATTACTACGCTAGGGAATTTGTTGTATTGAATAGTATTAATAGAATTGAGGATAATTCTGAGCCACATCTACAAAGAGTTACTACGTTCTTACGGTATGGTCCTTTAGAAATATCTGATAGTATCTTTAATGCTTTTGTACCGGTAATTGATTGAAATGAGAGGAAGGCTTTACTATGTTAATTAAATCTGTAATGAAAATATGTCCTATATGTTTTAGATATACACATCATGATGTTGATATTGATAGATATTATCAGTACTTGAGAGTAGGTGATAATATTGATAAAGCTTTTCCTGACTATAAGGAAAATAAAAGAATATTCCTATCAAAAGGAATATGTTACAAATGTCAGGAGAAGATGAATGACGAAACAAGAAAGGCAGTATAATAGAGATGCAGAATAATACAGAATCTCTTAATAGAGTATTAGACATACTTGAATCATCAGATGAAGAAATAGATACAAGTGATACTCTTACAGAAATGAATAAAAATCTGTTTATATTATCAAACAGATTAGATAAGAGTCCAGCATTACAAGAGGATATTGATAAGCTGAATCAAATCTTACCAAAGTACGATAGGAAAGCAAAGTTACGCGATGCTTTCTGGAAATATGGATATTTCATTTTGATATTATTGCTTATGTGCCTATCTATGGTTCCAGGATTGTACGCAATACTATTTGCTGTGATATTCATTTATTGTGTTGGTGATAACATGAGAAAGGTTGTAGAGGCTGCCGACATTTTAGGTAATAAAGGTAAAACAGCAGACCCAGAAAAAGAGTACTCTTTCTTAAACTACCCTAAGTTAACTAAAAGGAGACAACTCTATAATCTCACAACAAAACTGTTATCTGTATTCAAGAATGGCTATCTCAAGGTAGATAGCGGAATTGATACAAGTGAGTTTGAGAGAGTTGGTCTTATTCTTAAAGATAAAGAATTTTATCCAAACGCTAAGAATAAAACACCAATTGGTTCTATATGGTTTGGTATGAAGACTGATAAAATCGAATTCGAACTTTCTAACATGGAGATTAGATATTCAGTCAATGGTACGTCGAAAACAAGCTTCTTAGGTGTGTTATCAAAAGTACACTTAAACCAACCAGTAACAGAAGATACAATAATTATACCAAGGTCTTCTGAGAGATGGGCTACACTTGGTGCATGGGAGTTTGATGAGAAGATAAATATACCTACATCAAATGATTTATTCAACAAGTGTTATAGAGTACAATCATCTACAGGAGATACAAGTGTAGATATTAACTTTAAGTTAATGGATAATCTAATACAGATATCTAAGAAGTATCCTAACATTGGATTTGCTACCAGTGAGAATGAGTTATTTATTGCATGGCGTACAGATGATGTATTCTTTCCGGTTGAGTTAGATAGAACTGGGGAGATAGACAGACTTATTGAATTTGCTAAAGATGTGATTCGTATGAAAGAATTATTCGAAGCAAATATAAATACATTTAACTACTAATAAAAGAGAAGGAGTTAAACACATGAATTACATTGTATATTTCTATGTAATTAATTTGATAGTAATTACATTATTAACTATCCCGTATATCAGATGGTCAACATTATTAAAAGATATGCAGGATGTTAAACCAACAAGTGCTTTTGTTAGCCAGGTTAAATTTAACGGCAACAAAGCTGTATACAATTTAATATTTTCGTATGATGGGTTGCATCGTAATATATGGGTAAGTAAAGGAATTGGTAACCCTACTTTGACTTCTACAATACCAATTGTTGTATTACCATCTGGTAGATTTAGCAAAGATGATATACAACCAATTACAATGAAGTATATTGTAGGACGTACACACATGTACATAAATATCATTATGATACTGATGGCTATAAATACTACCATAGTAATAATATCAGATTTTATATAGGAGGTTTATATGAGTGATAAGGTGGAAGGTATTGCTTTTAAGTTAGGAAATAATATGTACACTTTCTCTTACACAGATGATATCAAAAGGTTAGAGAAGGATATACTTGATTGTGAGCATAGGTTGAGCATGGTCAGTCATGGAGGTATTATTGCAGAAGCATGTGCAAATGCAAATATCTCAAATTATGAAATAACCCAAGAACGTGCGGCACAGTTGTACGAGGAAGGTTGTTCCATATCTTTCAATAACATAAGAGCTGAATGTGTTGTTACAGGATATTATGATGCAGTAAAGATGTTACAACTTTATGATGAGTTAACAGAAGAGGCTCTCATCAATGCTTGGAGATGTCTTACTGCAGGATGTAATAACAATGTTGAACTAGATGGGGATAAGTATCGTAATGGTAATCTTATAGACCCTATCAGAGGATTCGAATACACTGAACTTGAATCTATAATGAAAGACTTTATTAAGTATTACAACATGGAAGTAAGCTGTGACGAGGTACTTAGTCGCGCTGTCTTACTATCTTGGTTATTTGAGAGAATAAGCCCTTTCAGTGACGGTAATGTTAGAATGAGTAGATTGTTAATCTATGACTTCTGTGTAAGACATGGTTGTTACTTTATTACTGATTACCCAATTACAAAAACGTTGCTTGAAGTAAAGAAAGAGTATAAAGCGGCTTTATGCAATAACCCTATTACACCAAATAGTAATGATTATGTTAGGTTTATGTTAGACGTAATCTACAAAACAGTAAATTAAGGAGACTATATGAAAAATTATATTGTAACTTTAACAAATGGCTCTAAGGCAAGTGTATTAGCAAACAATGCGGTAAAAGGGAATACTCCGTTTGTACTTGGATTTGACGGAGGGTGTATAACATTTGAGTATCCTATCGCTGATATTGAGGAATACGAATGCGTTGAAACAAAGCAGGAGAAGACAGAAAAGCCTGTAATGAATATTGAGGCTGTAGAATCTAAGCGTACTATCACAAGAGCACTTATTAGTATATATCTTGATGAGCTTTATATCTATGCAATTTCAAACAAGCTTTACGATGCGGCTATGAAAGTAAATGCAGTACGGAATTCAAAAGTTAAATATGCACCGGTCATATCAACAATCTTATCTGATACAGACAAAGACAAGATGCTTAGAAGTATCGTAGTATTCTACGATATTACTGCCTAGTAAGGCTTGCAGTTAAAGTATAATAACTGGAGGTGATTAGATGGCTACTATATTAGTAACAGATGATGCATCTTTTATGAGAATGATGCTATCTGATATTCTTAAGAAGAATGGACATAAGACAATCGAAGCTGTTGATGGTGCTGATATGATTAAGAAATACGAAGAGTATAAACCTGACCTTATTACGTTAGATATAACAATGCCTAATATGGACGGGCTTGCTGCTTTGAAGAATCTGAGAGCTAAGCACCCAGATGCGAAAGTTATTATGTGTTCAGCTATGGGTCAGCAGGCTATGGTTATTGATGCTATTCAGTCTGGTGCTCGTGATTTTATTGTAAAACCATTTCAGCCAGATAGAGTAATGGAGGCTGTAAGAAAGGCTCTAGGTGCTTAATTTATGAAAAAGAAACTTATTTGTATTGTAGGTAAAACAGGAGTTGGTAAAGATACGTTTGCTAATTTTATTCATCAGAAAACAAACATCCCTATTGTTTGTTCTTATACAACGCGTGATATGAGAGAAGGTGAGACTAATGGTGTTCAGCATTATTACATTACACCGGAAGAGATGCAAGAGTTGTTAAAAGCGGAAGATGTTATTGCTTACGCTAAGAAAGAATCAGGAGTAGAATATGCAGCTACATATCACAGTCTTGCTGATGAGTCAATATACATTGTAGACCCTACAGGTATATACTACCTACGTGAACACTATTCGGATAAGATTGATTTATATGTAATCAATCTTATATGTCCGGAAGATACTGTTGAGGAACGTATCAAATCACATGGAGATGATTGGAATAGGTTCTTAGAGAGAAGAGAGAATGAACGTGAGGAGTTTGACTCTTTCAGTCTATGGGATATTTGTATTAATACAACGCTTGATGAAGAATCTATGTACAATCTATTTTGTAGTGATCACTATTTGTTATAATAAGATTCGTAGTATAATGAAGACATTATACAGCAATTGTACGGGGCGTTATAAAAAATAATATAATGCAGCATTGTAGGCAATGCTACACAGTAAATATGGAGGACGGAAGTGAAAACTAAAAAACAATCTATTAACTTTACAATTATCTTGTTATTATTTGGAATGATACCATTGATAACTTCTATAGCATCTATAGGATTGGTATCTTATAATGCATTAAAGTCATCATTAACAAATGAGACTTTGTATAAGCTGGAAGCGGCTGCTACAGCAATGTCAGAACATTATAAGGGATATAATTGGGATACAGAAGAGATAGACCATACATATGTGGATTCCCTTACAGGTCAGTATATTGAGTTAACTCTATTCAAAGAAGATGTTCGGTGTGCTACGTCATTAAGAGGCGATGACGGTGAAAGAATAGAAGGTACTACTGCTGACCCAGATATCTATAAGAAGGTACACGTTAACAAGCAAGTCTATACATCTGATGACGTGCAGATTAATGGTAAACACTATTATGTATGCTATGTTCCGCTTGCAGATGATAGCGGTATGGCATTTGCCGGAACGAGTATGGAGCATGTAAATAAAGAGATAAGTTCTCTAGCTAGAAATATTGGAATTGTAATTACAATTTTAGTTGTATTTTTCACAGCTTTGATTATTGTAATTGCTCGTATAGTACAGAAGCCATTAAAGGATATTGCTAAAGCTGCAAACAACTTTGCTGAAGGTCATGTTAGTGATGAAATAGAAATACACTCTATTGCTACAGAGACAATTAGTATTATTGAAAGCTTATGTAAAATACAGGAAAACTTTAGTGCTACAATATCTACTGTTCAGAGTAATACTGAGTGTTTAAATGATGACGTACGAAAAGTTGATTCTCAGACAGATAATGTAGCAGCATCAGCACAGGAAATCGCAGCAACGATTCATGAGGTTGCAGATGCTAATTCTAACTTAGCAAATAATGTTCAGGAAATTAACAATATGATTGCTGAGGTAGATTCTGAAATTACAACTATGTCTGGTATTACAAAAGACTTACATGAGAATTCAAAACAGATTGCAGATGCCAATATTGATGCAGTAAACGCTCTTAGTGAAATGTCAGAAGGTAACAAACACTCTATTGAAGCAACTGCAGATATCATTAAACACGTTGAGAGTACAAATGTGACAATTAACGGTATTAATGATGTTCTTAAGATGATTGAAGAAGTAGCCAGTCAGACAAAACTTTTATCACTTAACGCATCTATTGAAGCAGCAAGAGCCGGTGATGCAGGAAAAGGGTTTGCTGTTGTTGCTACTGAGATTCAGAAACTTAGTGAACAGAGTAATGATGGTGTTAGTCAGATTCAGCAGTTAGCGAATGAGATGATGGTACAGGCAAAAGCATCTCTTGAGTCATCAAAGATTATTGAAGGTACTATGAAGAATGAAGTATCTGCTATTAATCAGGTTGAAAAGACATTTGAGGTACTCCGGACATCTATTGATAAATCATTACAGGGTATAAATACTTTGACAGAATCTACAGAAAGTATTTCTGTTCTTAAGGATAAGATTGTTGGTGGTGTTCAGGAGTTAGGTGCTCTATCGCAGGAGAACGCAGCAAGTAGTGAAGAAATTAGTGCTTCTATTGAAACAGTAGCAAGTGCTATGACTGATGTTGCAAGTATGTGTCAGGATATTAGTAAGATTACATTAGACTTAAAACAGTCAGTTGATGTCTTCAAGTAAACAATGATTCAATTTAAAATTAGAAGATAATATAATCTTGGTTACATATATTATTGAAGAGATTATAATGTCGTAAACTTTGTATGAGGGAGAATTGTTTTATGAGTGAATCAATGTTAAAGAGAAAACGGCGTAATATTGGAATAACTGAGTTACAGCAGATTTATGATATGCAACGTGGTCGATGTGTATATTGCGGAAGAAATCTTCCACGACCTCCAAAAGGTAGAGGTAATAATTGGACTATCGAACACCTAGTACCATATGCAGTATACAAATGGTTAGAGTATTTATTACCCGAAGAAGACTTGGAGAAGTTATGGCACTACATTAATGATAATGCTAATACAATGATTGCGTGTTGTAAATGTAATGTACATAAAGGTGCTTTATTACCAGATAAAGATACTGTTATGTCTCTCAAGTATACAACTGCTGAGGCTAGAATGAGAGCATCAGAAATAATAGAGCTCTTACAACCATATATTGATGAGTATCAACACTTGCTGTGGAAAGTTTTAGCAAAGAAAAATGGTAAATGCTCTCGATGTCTTAAGACGATTAGAGATGATGGTATATTGAGAAGAGTTAATTCGAATGATAATCGAGTTGAAGAAAATGCCACTGTTATATGTAATGATTGCTCATTTATAGTATCTAGAGGATATTGTAAACATACTGATAGGTTACTTACAAGACACAGGAAGAAAGATGATGGCAGAAAACGAATCCGCTATGTATGAGAAATTGGGATGAGTAGTTACCGTAGATTTCAGGTAGTGATGGTATTATGTCTATCATTGAGATGCCTTCTGCTCAGTAATCATACATAATGAAAATTGAATAATGTAAATTAACAACCGAGGGTTTGGTACGATGGGTTTAAGGTGATAAGGTGCTGTCAATCATTGCGTATACAGTGTGGCTTATTGTGTAGGTTGTTATGTGGAAATCAAGTATGTCCACCTTATGGGCGTCCCGTGAAAGCCGGTATAAGAAAGGTTTACAATATGAGTAAATTTAAAGAAACTTTAGTTTGGGTTGGTATAGCTTTATTAATGTACTTATCTAAATATGGTACAAGATTTCTATTAAGTTTTATTTAGTATTATAACTTGTTAATTCAGAAATCTAAATACACTAAGAGAGGAGGCTAGTATAATGAAGTATGATTTATATGATATTATACCAGTAGTGAGTGAAGAAACTAGAACAATAGACACAAAGAAAACTCTATTACATCGTATTGGTGGTGATGTTGACTGTGTACAGTATCTTGATACTATTTGTGATGCTACTGTAATAGATGATGGTGTAGAAGTTAACATTGTAGAGTTTATTACAAACTCTCTAATAACATTAGCACGACAGAGGACTGCCGGACAAAATCTTGATAACAAATGGCTTGTTCTTAAAAGGATTGGAAAGAATCGATTTGAAGGTTATATAACATCAGTGTATAAAGGAAGAGCAAACATATCTTATATTTATCCTGAGTTATATGAGATATGTAGAGACATTATTAACTACACTAAAGATAATTTTAAAGGTGAGGATGAAGGTTCTGTTAAGGTATGGTCTATTAATGATGGTAATACGGGATTTGCTGTTAAGTCAATCACTAATGACATAAACCACACATTTGATATATTAAGTAAAGATACAGCTAATGGTGTAGAAGTTGTAATAGCTATATGTCAGGAACAGAATATTCTGCAATTGATGTCAGGTGATGTAACGGAACTAATGGAATTAAGAAAATCGTATAATACTTTTGATGAAGGCGTTTTCTTAGATTGGGCTATTGATATTTGTGGTATCGCACAATCAGTATTGGATGACTATAAACTTTGTAAATCTGGATTAAGCGCTGCTGAGGAAGATTTGATTCATCAGTACTCAAAGACACATTCTATATATGCACTTAACGAAATTATGTGTGAAGCAATTAACTGTGGTGATGAGTCTAAAATTGCTGAGCTTATTGTTAAGTTGTTAAAGAAAGATAGTACGTTAATTGAGGTTACGAGTATTGCTGAAGGATTTGATTCCGCTATAAGAAAGATGACTGGTAATTAATTACCAGTATAATCCTCGATAGCTCAGTGGTAGAGTATTCGGCTGTTAACCGAAGGGTCGTAGGTTCGAACCCTACTCGGGGAGTTAGATATAGATAATGGTCATTATTTGTATCTCCTTATTCAGTACATAGCCTTCGGGCAAATATTAGTTTGGAGGCTATGTAATATCAAATTAAAAGGAGATTATAGTTATGAGCAGAATTGTAGCAAAACATTCAGGTGGTAGCAGAGGTCCAATTGAAT
>JBGVNF010000004.1:0-3371 GCA_045125245.1 Lachnospiraceae bacterium | reverse complement strand
TTATTTATTTTATTTATTGTTGTAATGATGCAAGTCTTAGTCCTTCATGCAGTATGTTTAGACTTGCATTGTAATCTCTATCTATTACTGTTCTGCATTCTTCACATATATATAATCTATCACTAAGTTTCAGATTACTTTTCATGTGTCCGCAGTAACTGCATCTCTTTGAGCTTGGATAGAACTTATCTATCTTTATTAATCTCTTTCCCTGATTATTTAGCTTATAGGCAAGCATATTAATGAACATTCCATAGCCATTGTCATGTACACTCTTTCCAAAGTGTAGACACTGTGACATGTTCTTCATGTTGAGATCTTCTATGCATACGCCATCATACTCATTGGCTATCTGAGCAGATGTCTTATGCAGAAAATCCTTTCTCTGGTTTGTGATATGTTCATGTATTCTGGCTAGCTTTATTCTCTGCTTCCTGTAGTTGTTGCTTCCTTTTGTCATTTTTGACAGTTTTCTCTGTTCTCTTTTTAGCTTATCCAGTGACTGTCTATAGTATCCTGGATATTCTCCTGATGTCTTATCGCTCGCCATATATAGTCCATTCATTGAATAATCCAGTCCAATATAATGAGTTCCTGTATTAACCGATACATCTTCTTCATATTCAAATAATATTGAAGCATAATATCTATCTGCTTGTGTCTTTGATACAGTGACAGACTTAAGCTTATAATTGTCAGGTATTTCTCTATGCTTCTTTAGTTTTACTGACTTGAGTTTAGGAAGAATAATTGTATTTCCTATAAGTCTTATATTATTGTTTACTGCACTGGTTGTATAGCTGTGATGATGCTTTTTAGACTTATACCTGGGAAATGCGTTCTGACCTGAAAAGAAGTTTCTGAATGCGGCATTAAGATGCAGCTGCGCATTGGCCAGTGCAAGTGAATCCACTTCCTTTAGCCATGTATATTCCTTCTTATACATTGCAGGTGTATTATTTAATGATAATCCTGTTTCATTATAATACCTGATTCTATCTTCAAGCATCCTGTTATAAACAAAACGCACACACCCAAATGTCTTAGAGATAAGTTCTCTTTGATTCTTATCTGGATATATGCGCATTTTATAGGCTATGTTCTTTTTCATGCTTATCACCCTGACTTTCAATATATTCTTTAATGATATCAATAGTGACTCCACCTGTAGTCATAAGACAAAAAGACCTGCTCCAGAAATATTCCTTCCATAGTTTTTCTTTGATCTGTGGATATTCCTTTTTTATAAGTCTGCTGCTTGCAGATTTATAAGCATTGATGAATTTTGACAGTTCACTGTTTGGCTGAGCCTTGAATAATATATGTATGTGATCTTTATCATCATTCCATTCAGCAACAGAAATATTATAGTTTATGGCTATGTAGTCAAATATCTCTCTAAGTCTGAAAGATACATTCTTATCTATAACTTTTCTTCTGTATTTAGTGACAAGCACAAGATGATAATACATACTGAATACTGAATGATTATTATTATCTAATTTCATTGATATTTACTCTCTTTTTTATATTTATTACTGAATATATTATAACATATTTTGTATTGTTCATCCATAACAAAATCAACAAAAAAGCGATTCATCTCGCCACCTGTAGAGGTGGGAGAATTCTCGCTAGTGTTAGTTAAATTTAGAAATTGAGTAATGATTTGTTAAAAATAATTAATATATCACTATAGTATTATACTTTAATATTTTCTAATATCTTTTCTAATATTTTGATTATTAATGGTTTTCTTTTTACCTTCATGATGCACTTTGCCGTAGACTTGACCTTCTCCCTCAGACACAACTTTTAATACACCTTCTATATTTGTTTCTTTAAATATTATCTTACTCATATAAGTTATACATCATTTTTATTTCATCTTTCATCTCTTCAACAAAATCACTAGGTTCTAATACTTTTACCCAGCTACCTTGAGATAATAAAAACATATTAATACCAGTACCATAGACATAAGCATCAATTATACTCTTATTACTATCTTTACCAATAACTTTAGCAGTAGGTATTTTATCTAATATAGCTTGCAAAGAAGGACCACTAAATTCAAATTTTATTCTTCTATAGACTCCTGGATACATATATTGTATTTTTTCTTTTAATAATCCCTCATCAAACTGTTTTAATGGATCCATTTGAAATGTAGTTCTATTTTTAATAATATTTGTTATTCTGTCTACTCTAAAGTATTTAGCTAAACTATTATTCTTAGGTTCATATGCTAGTAAATAAAAATAATATTCTGAAAATATGACTGCGACAGGTTGGATTCTTCTTTCTACTTCTTCTCTAGTTTGTTTCAAATATGTTATAGTTATTTCTTTCTTTTCATCAATAGCACTCATAATATCCCATAATGTCTCTGTTAAATTATAACAATCATGGTGTACACCTTTATAATGATACATTTCTTTTTGAATCATACATTCAAGTAATTGCTGATCATGATATGTTGTTAATGATTTAAGCTTTTTAATCATTTCTAATAACTGTATATGATCAAAAGCTCTACTTCCAATTAAAACCTTAACTATTGCAATTAATTCCTTAGACACTAAATACTGATCAAAAACCATATGATAACACTTATCATCATAAGAATACTCTAACTCCATATTAGAAACAGAATCTCGATGATCTGCTAAAAAGTTTCTAATCTCAGTAATATCTCTAGAAATACTTTTAGATGAAACATGGTATTCTGCAGCAAGTCTCTTTACAGAAATACTTTCTCCTTTCATAGCTCTATAAAAAATATCTAGAACTCTATTTTGTTTTTCGTATACCTGACCCATAACTTTTCCTCCTGTCATATATAGTATCTCAAATCAACAGGACAACTAATTGTCTTATTAAAAATAATTATAACATAAAAAGGACTGAATCATATTATAGTTCAGTCTCTTTTTAATCAACATCCAATATATTTATTAACAATTTCTGTAAAGTATTAGAGGAGTTAATATTATTCTTTTTAGATAATTCATTTAACCAAGCAAGAATAGTCACAATTTCTCTCACAGTCTTATTGTTATTTTTCTTGTTAGATTTATACCTTAAACAGATAATCATTACTGATTATCTTTCACATCATGTGCACACTTTACAAATTCCCAGTTATCCCATTCAAACTGATTATCAACTATGTTTTTATCTACTTCTCTACTCTCTATATATTCATCAGTTATCATAACTATAAATACCTTATGATCCTGTTCTACTAAGTAGAATTCTTTATCTAGATTCTTTACTCCATTAATCAATTCAGGTATACCAAAAGGAGCATTAGTCAAGAATCCCAATACATTATCTATCACTTTTTCACCCTTAGTAAGTCTGATTTT
>JBGVNF010000003.1:0-3628 GCA_045125245.1 Lachnospiraceae bacterium | reverse complement strand
ATTTTTAAAATATAAGTCAAGGGAAGAGTTTAATGATAAATTAAAGCAAACAATATCTCCAATATATCAAATAGCTTTAAATCAAGGTTTTGAAGTTTTAAATAAAGTATATAAATAAGAAATTATGAGAAAAATAATAATAAATTAGTTTAAGGATTCAAATGTATTTTATACATAACTTTTGTTCCAAAATACAACTAAAAATTCTTCCATGCAAACATGAATAATTTAAAATATGTATATTTTAAAAATTATTTGTTTAAGTTTTTTAGCCAAGCTTTAGTTTCTTTTAAACGGTAAGAACTCCCATTCATATTAATCACATAAGACTTATGAGTTAACCTATCGGTTAACGCTGCGGTCATTGTTGGATCGCCTAATATCTCATTCCATCTATCAAAAGATAAATTAGTAGTAACTATTGTAGATTTAAGTCCAGTTCTAATTGAAATATTAGTAAACAGTAGCTCTGCCCCCTCCCTATCAGAAGAAATATAACCAAATTCATCAAGGATAACAAGATCATACTTTGCTAATTTATTTTGAAAAGCCCTTAATGTTCTAGATGATTTTAACTCCTTCAATTGTGTAATAAAAAGTGGAACAGTTGCAAACAATACTTTATACCCTTCTAAGCAAGCTTTAATACCTAAAGCTATTGCTATGTGAGTTTTCCCTGTTCCAGGGTTTCCGGACAGAATAACATTCTGCCCTTCTTTAATAAATTGTAGACTATTTAAATGTTTAAGCTTCCCTTGTGCATCTTCTGGAAGTGCAGATATATCAATGTCTTCTAAATATTTTTTATAAGGAAAACCAGCGCTTTTTATTCTACTTTGAATTGCATTATAATGTCTTATGTCATATTCTTTTTGAAGTAATCTATATAAAAACTCTTCATAACTTAACTGATTATTTTGTGCATCAGTAATTGATTCATCAACACCTGTTTTAATGGCATTAAGCTTCAATAATGAAGCATAGCTTTTGATCTCATCAATATATGATATTAAAGCCATTTAATCACATCCTTAGTTATTTTAATAAATCATTAAACTCATTTAGCATATTAAATGAATTAGTAGTTATTTCATCATTATAATCAGATAAATAAATAATTTTATTATCATTTTTTCTAGTGCATAAAAATTCAATTTTATCAACACTTATGTTTGTGGGGCAAGTTTCTTGCAAATATTTAACTGCGTTATCGACGGCTTTTAGCCCATATTTACCAACAGAATTTAATAATAAAATAAACTCTTTCTCATTGTCTTTAAAATAGGCATGATATATGTTCTTTAAAGCATCATCCATTTGGTTAAATGCAGTACTATTAATAAGAGCCTTTGGTTTACGGAATAAAGTATATGTATAGTGGGATATGTCAATTTTCCACATATTAAATCCATGTAACTTATCATGCTCTGCTATTTTTTCTTCATCATAAAATACTATTAACTTATTGGTATATACTTTACAACGAACTAGTTTATCTACATATGTATCTGGTACTGAATAGAAACATAAATCAATCATTATAGTTGAGTATTTACTTACTCTAACATCTTGAATACTAGCTGTTTCATATAAAGGCATATCAGGTAGTAAATTTATCTTTTCTTCTTCAAATAACTCATTAGCACTTTTTTCTTTTCTGCTAAAGCATTTATCATTTATTTCTTCAAGAATCTTTATTAAATGCTCGTTAGCGTCAGCTAAAGAGTTAAAAACTGTATGCTTAGAAAAAGCCTTTCTTCTAATTATTTCAACACTTCTTTCAACATGCCCTTTTTCATTTCCACTATAAGCATTGCAGAATCTATATTTAAATTTATAATATAGTGAAAGCTTAAGCAGAGCATCGGTAGGTTCTTTCTCTGATTTTCCAATAAATCTCTTTACTGCAACCTTTGCATTATCATATACTACTGTTCTAAAAACGCCTTTTATTTCTTTAAAAAAGTATGCATGTGCTTCTAAGAAGCAGGCGGTATTTTGCTTTGGAAATAACCTAGCCCATCTATAATTGCTATATGCAGCTGTAAATACAGCTAGTTGATATTCTTTTGGCTTAGAGTTACCATCCGTAAATAACTTAACTGTTCCAAAATCAAATTCAAGTACATCACCTGGTAAGTATTCTTGTCTTATAAAAGCTTCTTTCTTTTTCTTATCAAGTTTATTAACAGCTGAAACTATTGAAGAGTAACTGACATTAAACCCTTCTTCTATGAGAGCTTCATACATATCTATTTTTTTCATCTGTTGCTTAGAGAATCCTGTTAATCTTTTATTTTCATTCTCTTTCAAGAAAGTTTCTAATTTTTCAATTACTTCATCTGTAACTGCTGTTTTAATTCTAGGAGAAGAATTATATTTAGGTGGTTCTACAATATCTTCTATGAAATTAACTTTGTCAATTTCATTAAGTTCATAACCAAGTTTTTTTAATCTATCCTCATAATATCTTATATACTTTCTAATCGTATCCCTGGCTATGCCAGTACGACGACTAATCTCACGTTGTGATAATCCTTCTCTTAAAAATTTTAATATTATATCTTGTTTTTCATTCAAATTTATCACCTTCCACACATCCTTATATACCATATTATTACCATTTAGTATGTGTATATAAGTATTGGAAAATACTAGGTGGAAGAATTTTTAAATATTATTTGGGATACTATTAGTCTGTGCTAAACAGAATGTGAACATTTCAAGGTTTCTGGGAAAGATGTCGGCCATTCTTCAAAATTTCTGCATAACTTTTTTAAGTTTTCCCACCTAAATTACAGTGCAACAACAAAATAATCGCTGTATCACTAAAATGTCAAAAAGTTTCTGTATATAATATCAGTAATTTACTGTATATAATATCGTTTGGACACCGTATGAACAAATATACAAATGCGATTCCGCTGTGCTGTTTCCATGTTATTGGTATTATATACAGAAAAAGATATGAGCAAATTTTTATATTCACTGAGTGCCGGCAGGTACCAGGATGCAAAAAAGCAGGACCCGCAGGTCCTGCTTTAGATTCTAATCTGTTCGAGTAAATTGGAATTTGTCAGTCTGATATGTGTTTGATACGCTGTAAATCTCCGCTACACAGCGCATCCATGTTTCTAAAGATTTTATCTGCATCCCAATCCCACCATTTAAGGTCAAGCAGATATGCAATCAAATCCTCACCAAACCGCTTACGAATCACTCTGCACGGATTTCCGCCAGCAATGCAATAAGGAGGAATATCTTTTGTAACAACAGAGTTTGCTGCTATGATTGCACCATCTCCAATGTAAATACCAGGCATTACAGTTACATTTTGACCAATCCAAACATCATTGCCAACAACGGTATCTCCTTTTAGCGGCAAATCATCAAGGCTTGGCGTAAACTGTTCCCAGCCTCCGCCCATGATGTTAAATGGATAGGTTGTAACGCTGTTCATTCTATGATTTGCACCATTCATCACAAACTCAATGCCCTTTGCTATAGCGCAAAACTTTCCAATAATCAACTTATCACCAAGAAACTCATAGTGGTGAGTGACATGGTCTTCAAATTTCTCTGCCCCATTCACATCATCGTAGTAAGTGTATTCACCGACCACGATGTT
>JBGVNF010000002.1:0-1550 GCA_045125245.1 Lachnospiraceae bacterium | reverse complement strand
CGGTTGACATATACTTTAATACAGATTTATAAGGCTCAGATGTAATAGGCTCAGTATTATCTTGATATTTAGTGAAATCCATTAATGCACACTCTTCAAATGTACATCCATTTCTACGCATACCTTTAGCAGTACCATTGTTTGTCATGTTAGTAATTACAGAACCACTTTTAAATCTAATTTCAACAAAGTTATCTGTAATCCTACACTTGTCAATCTCCTGTCCAATAATAGGATAGAAACGTACAATGTCTGCGTGTTTGTCACTAAAGAAACCTGCACTGGCTTCTAGAGTTTGTGCCGACATTGACCACGTTGACTCAGGGTATAAAATTGCTAAGATATATACTGCTAAGATTTCCAATAATGTTTTACCATATCCACGAGGTAATACAAGATAATTATATGCAAATCTACACATGGCTCTCAATAGTAACTTTTGGTCTGCTCCTAGTGTAATACCTATACGTTTACCTTCATCATCTGTTGGTGTTATCCATTCGCAAAATACATCAGGATACCATCTAAAGTAAGCTATCAACTCACTCCATCTGTCTAATTGTTCATCTTGTGTATATTCGTTCATATAACTTGCTACTGCCATATGAACCACCTAAATTAGTGTATAATGCTTTTTCTTTCCTTTAGTATCAGGGTCTAAATCTCCCAAATCACCATTTTCAATATCTGCATTATACTCCCTATTAAATTTTTCGATACGTTCTATATAATGTTTATATAGTTCTTCATAAGTTACTTCGGGTAATCCTAAAACACTTCTGTCATAATTGACTAACTCCAACATCATCCAATCTAATTGGTCTGTTGGTTGTTGGAAGTATCTCATAGGTAATGGAATAAACCCATCACGTTTTGCTACCATTCGAGTAATTTCGCCAAAACTGTTGGCACCACCATTTTGAAAATCTCCTGCCTTAAATTGACTAGGATTTAACTTAGCGTCTGTACGAGCATCTTTCAAAGGTTGTTTTAATTCTCTCATGGCGTTATAGTCTTTCGTTTCTTGAGCAATATCCCAATCGACCTGTAACTTACAATAGTTTCGTACAGATAGGTCGTGCATAGATGATGCTATCACGTATCCACCCTGTACAATCTCAATATATAATCTTTCACATCTTTCAAGATAGTCAAGAGAGTCAAAATTACCCCATTTAGCTTTCAACTCTTTAGCACGTTGAATTTTTGCTTGTTGAGGTGATAGTTCTTCTTCAAGTAAGTCTACCCTGTCATTGTCAAGACTAATAACTGTTTCTTCTTTTAAATCTAAATCGACAATCACATCATACATACTGTCTTTAAAACGTAAGTCAGCATATTCGTTCTTTGTCATTTTTAAGTTCATATAGACCGAAACTGCCCGTTTGGGAGAGTTAGTGTGTTTATTTACACATTCTTCATATTCTTTTTGTATAAATGGCATATCTAAATATTTCATTAATGCAATCATGCCTTGACGACTAACTCCTGTTTCGTCTAGTACCATATCATACATACAAGTCTTACAGATAGGTAAAATACCCATTGGT
>JBGVNF010000001.1:0-13756 GCA_045125245.1 Lachnospiraceae bacterium | reverse complement strand
AGAACAGCCCATTTTCGGCTTATTTTGGCACAATAAAAGAGAGAGGTTTCCCTCTCCCTAATCACTATTGTATTTCATTAGTGCGTATATCGTGACTACTACTACGGCTAACATTAGTATACTCACTACCTTAAGAATTGTGTTTAGAATCATCCTTCATTCAACTCGTATTTGATGATAGGGTCATCTCCACTAGCACCAGCACACATACATAAGAGTTTGCCTTGAGCATTTGTAAACAACTCAACCTTCTTTGCATAGAAAGTAGTTGAAGAGTTGACCGTAATTGCGTTCAATGCAGTTCCAGTAAATTCATAGAAATTGATTGGATTTGATTTTGAACTATTTGGATAAAGCATCAAATACATTTTGCCGTTATGTAGTCTAAATGAATGTGTGTATCTGTAAGTTTGAGTAAGGTCCAAAACTTTGGTTAAGGTTGACCCAGTTACCTTATAAATCTTATATTTATCACTTGATGTGTCTAGCAATAGTGAAACATATAAAGTGTTATCTGGACCTTGACAAATACAAACCTCTTCAGCAGGATAACTTGTAGACATTTCAGCCACTTGAGTTATTTTGTCAGTAGTAGGGTCTAACTTGTAAACTCTGATTCTCTTATAACTTGATTTTCCACCAGAAACAATATAGATGTTTCCATCTCTTCCTAATATAATGTCCGATGGCTTGCTTACACTACTTGGAGCATAGTCAAGAGAACCGAAAATTGCAGTGAAAGTGCTTCCGTTAAACTTGTAGATACCACTTCCCTGGTCACTACCCATATAGAAGTAAACATTGCCATTATTTGCCTTAATAAACCTAGTGTAGACTTGGTAGTTTGATGTGGCACTAATTTCGCCACCAGTTATGTTTGAACCAGACATCTTAAACAAATATTTGTCAGAAGTGTGTGAACTACCATAGATATAAATGTCGTTGCCAATAGAAACACCAGCAGTATTATACATAGTATCATAACCAGTTTGTGCTATTGGTGTATAAGCCATTGTGTCTGTGTCAAACAAATATAGTTGGTGGTAACTTGAACCTGCATCCATACCAAGAGCCAAATAAGTTTTGCCTGATGTATTAAATGCTTGTATGTCATAGAAGCCATAACCAACAGGTGTGTCTGCATAGCCTTTAAGGTCAAGTGTTGGTCCACTTGTCCACACAGTTGTTCCGTTGAAGATTACCTTTGACAAATTAGTTCCGTTATACACAATCTTTGAAATGTTTGTTCCATTATAACTTAAACTCATATTTGCCTCCTAAATTGTAATTGTTAATGTAGTTCCACTAAGGACAAAACTTGCCTTATTTACCTTGTTTGTGTTAAGGTTCGATATATTTGTATTGGCAGTTGCGATATTGTTGTTAGCAGTGGCAATATTGCTCTCATTTGCACTAACCTTTTGAGTAAATGCAGTGTTAAGACTAATAACAAAACCATCACCAGTTGAATTGTTGGCTACAACTACTTGGTTTGAGCCAGAGAACTTAACTGATGGAAGTTTCACTCCACCCATATCATAAACAATAGAACCTTCGCCTTGTGGACCAGCAGGTCCAGTTGGACCTTGCTCACCTTTAGGTCCTTGAGGTCCTCTAACACTTGTAGTGTATAAGTGAGTTCCATTTGATAATGTGAAGTCAAGACCATAATCATCTTTAAGTGCTACAGCAGAAATGCTTGCACCTTGAGGTCCAATAGGTCCTTGAGGTCCTTGTTCTCCAGTTGGTCCTTGAGGTCCAGCAACACCTTGAGGTCCTTCAATACCAGTGATTTGACCAGCATCAACCCACATTAAATCATCTTCGCCAACTACAACATAAAGGTGGTTATAACCATCAATAGTAACAAGATATGCTTGTCCTTTATTAGATTGAGTTGGAGTAGGTAATTGTGATGGGCTAGATATTGTTGCTACAATTCTAAATGATTCACCAGCATCTCCCTTAGGTCCTTGAGGTCCAGTTGGTCCTTGAATACCTTGAGAACCAGTAGCACCTTTCTCACCTTGTGGACCTACAGGTCCTTGAATACCTTGAATACCTTGTGGTCCAGTTTCACCAGTATCGCCCTTCTCACCCTTGTCACCTTTGTCACCTTTAGGACCTTGTGGACCAGCGAGAGGGAATAGACCAATGTTGAACCAGAAATCTTCTGCTTGACCACTAAATGCTCTTGTCCATATATATAGTTCATATGGAGCAGAGTTTCCTACGGCAAATGCGTTACCATATTCAAGTGTTGGATAGGTGTAGATTGTAGGCAAGTTCTCTGGGGTGTCTACGATTCCAATGACTGTGATTCCGAACTCGTTAAGCACTCCTTCTTCTTCAAGGATGTATTTGATGTCTTCTTGATTTTTCTTGACTTGCTCTTCAAGATTCCTATATTGTTTGTCTCCAATTTGTAACATTGTTTTTTCTCCTTTTTTTGGTTTTCTTGTTCTTGCATATATAATGCGTAATTATAATATTCATTTGTCCAATAACACTCAGCAGATTTCATTTGTAGAATACCAAATATAATACCCATTATGATAGTGAATAGATATGTGAGCATTGACACATAGTCAAACTCTAAAATTGCTTGTGTAAGTGCAAATGAACTTAATATACTTGTAATAAATATGGTTACACCTTTTGAACCATATTGTTTCTTGTTCCAATCACTTGGACTAAGAGGTTTTCTGTTTGGGTCGTTCTTTATATTGCCAAGTATCTCATTGGCTTTGATAAATTTAGGGTCATCTTTGATATTGACTTTCGCTTGTTCCATAAAACAGTGAAATAGCAATACATTGATAACAGCAATAATAATCTTTGTAGCAACCCAAACTATCCAACCTACGGTTGTGTTAGGTATGTTCCAGCCTAAGCCCACATCACTTCCTACCATTGGCAAGAACACACAGGCTATGAATGAAACAATACCTATAATTCCGTAATAAAGATACTTTTGCATCTCAAACTTATCAAATATTTTCGTTCTTTTCTCATCTTCGTTCATAAATATCTCCTTTTAGGTCAAAAATTGCCCTTATAAGCCTCGTTTGTCAATCTCTCGGTTAATTGTGTATTTGTTCTTATAACCCTTCGCTAATGGCTCAAAAACGAACTCATCTAGTGCTGTGCTTGTAGCCATTAAAATTAACAAAGGAATAATGTTGTCTACACAAATATATATACCGATAAGCATCACCCAAAGAGTGCTTCTTATTCTGTGCTTAAACACGATGTTGATTAACACAAATATTAGTGCAAGAGTTAAACACATACCTAGAGTAAACTTTTGACCAGTTGTGCCATCAACAAAGCCCATTACCAAGTAAACAATGATTGGTGTTAGTAGCATAAGTGCACTGAGTGTCTTACAAATTCTATATTTTGTTCTATATTTCTTTGTTACATCGTTCATATGCTACCTCTTAACCTTATCTATCTTCTCAAGCAATTCGTTGATAGACTTTTTAAGTTCATAATTTTCTTGTAAAACAAGTTGGAACTCGGTTTTAATGTCATCAAGTTCAGTTTTGTCAGCAACCTCTCTTCTAAGGTCTTTGAAACTTTTTAACACCTTCACCACCATCGCAATGATTGAAATAATTGTCACAAGAAGTGGTGCGTATGTCATAATTAGTGTTTCGATAAGTGTCAAATCCATTATTCATTACCTCCTATTAAATCTGTTTCATACCAAAGTGGTTCTTGTGGTTCTACTATATAAAGGAAGAGTTTTTTGAATTTGCCTAAGAACTCTTCAGTTACATCTTTTTCAAGAAGTGACATAAGCATTGCATAAGCATCCATCTTTCCTCTTTGATATTTTGTTCTTGTTTGTTCGTTTGTGGTCTCTATCTCCCCAGAAACAGGGTTAGGACCGTTGTCAACGATTGTGCTAGGATTATATGCGTGGTCATTGATTTGCTTGCTTCCAGCCATCAATTCTGCCTCATTTAAGGCTCTTAAAGACTTCTGAACTTCAAGTCTCTTTTCCCAAGTAGGTCCATATTGGAATATTGTTGAGAAGATTTTATATTTGAATTGAGTTTCATCGCTATTAGCAATGTGGCTATTTCCAAATCTTGCATATAATAGATAATATAATGTTCTTGCGTTTTCTTCTGTGATTGTTGTAGGTATGCCATTTTCTAGTTCGCTTGAACCATCATAATCTGTAAGAAATTCAGTCGCACTAGGATAAATATCCGTGAATTTCCTTGTTCTGTAGTTGCCATATAAAAGATTACTCATCTTCCACCTCCATATCTACTGGTTGTTCGCCTTGAACACCTGTTTGGTCTTGAGTGTCTGAAACCTCACCATCAAGGTTCTTATCAAGTCCAGTAACAGTTTCGCTTGCTTCACACCAAATTCCAAGACCCCAAATGTTATTAACAATATCGCAGAACTTTTGTCTGATTGTTAAGCCATCTTGATAAACAAGTCCAACATTTCCGTTATTCATTTCTTGTTCTGCTTCAAGCATATGTGATTTCTTTTGGAAGAGACCACCATTATCAAGTCCATAAAGTGAAAGTCTGAAGTTGTCAAGCGATTGCATATATAGTAAATATTCTTCACTCTTCAATGCAGTGCCATTAGTTAGTTCTTGGAACTCGATATTGCCTACAATAGGAATCCACGGGTCTCCAGTTAAACTAGCCTTAGTGATTGATTTACTTGCAAGTTTCACAGTTGCTTTTTGGTCTTCATCGTTAACTCTCATACCTTTAACACCAGAGTTAGCAATTAAACTTGTTCTAGCAAAAGGGAAAGCCTCTGACATAGCATCAAGAATAGAGTCTTGAAGAATTTGTCTTGGAATATTTGTTTGACTTACTTGTTTGCTATAATCACTCAATAATACACAGCCTTCATAGAAAGTGTCTTCATCGACTTCTTCAACTTCATATACTGGCTTTCTAGTTAAACCTGAAATCCAAGCATCTTTCTTATCTTGTGCTGTTCCATTGAATGGAAGTGGTGTAACACCTTGAAATCTTCCATAGACATCAATAGTTCCATCAAGTGCATAAGGCAAGAAATAAAAGGTTTCATCGGTGTCCATATAGAAGAACATACCTTGTGCCTTATAATATAAGATTCTTTCTAAGAGTTGACCATCAAGACCATTTGGCAAGTTATACCATTTGTATCTGTTGATTGCATTTTGCTCATCAAGAACTCTTAGGCATCTTTTAATGTTGTCTTTTAACATACACTTGTCTTCGGCACTTCTTATAGGAAGACCTGTTTTAGGGTCAATTCCTGCCGAAATAACAGTGTCAATATCTGGTATTTTTGCGTTATTTGCCATTGTTCATATGCTCCTTTAATTTCTTTAATAACTGAGGGTCAGTTATCTTTTGACCTCCAATGGTAATAGACTCATCTGTTCCACCCTTAAGTTCCTTGAGTTTCAAATTAGCCTGTTCCTTTTGGAGTTTCGACTTTGCGTAAATTGCTCTTTGTTTCTCAAGACTGGCTCTTTGTTTTGCTTTAGCCAGTTTTTGAGATTCAATTCTTTGTTGTGTTTGTGCCATAATATCTTCTGACACATCATTTTTCTTTACTAAACCTCTTGTTATAGATTGAGCAGTTCCTAACATTTGGTTCACTGATTGTTGTATAGTTCCCATTAAATAAACACTCCTTTGTTAATTTCATTTGCAAGTTCGTTTACATAGTGGAAGTCTTCACTAATGCCATCAAATCTAATCAACTTACCTTTGATGTATGAAACCTCTGGTCTAATAAACTCACTTATCTTTCCTATTCTCATAACGGTCATTCCGTTGTATTTCAACTTATCTTCAAGTGCCTTTATTTCCTCTTCAGTGCAAGTGTAGAACTCGATGAATGGGAATATCTTGTTGTTATATGTAAACGCAGATGTTCTTGAAAGTCCATAAGGCAATGCTTGAATGTTTCCTAGTTGATAACCAAATTGGTCTTTTGTGTAATCGATAGCCTCATTTCTTAACTTGTCATTAAGTTGAATATCTCTTATTCCACCTAATGTTGAAGATGCACCACCAACAAGAGCACCAATACCAGCACCAATAGGTCCACCTATCATACCACCAGTAATAGCACCAGATGTTGCTCCACCAACAGCCCCAGTAACAGTTGACCAAATTTCTCTTTCCTTTTGAACTGAGTTGTTGACCTTCATATTTTGAATTTGTCTATCAAATATGTTGTTGTAGTTTTTGTTTTGAATTTGATATGTTTCCCAAGCCGATGTAACAATAGGCAATGAGAAGTCTCCACCACAAACAAGACCTCTTGAATCGTTGAAATCGTTACCATACATATTCTTGAAGTTAGGGTTCATATGAATATATGGTGTATGTGGTTTATATGTGCAGTCTACATTGATATATTCAACACCACCATTCATTGATGGGCTAAATTCAAACACACCATTATAGTTAGGTGAGCATAGTCTGTAAACTTCTGTTAGGCTTTGAACCTTAGGGTTTGTAACCTCAATTTGATGTTCGATATTGATTGTGAAAGCCGATGTGCTTGCGAATAGCACTACACCAACAGTGTTTGTTGTGTCGCCTTGAGTTTGAATAATTGGTGTATATTTATTATTCTTAATATCAAAACTTCCATCTGCTTGAATACAATATCTTACTGGACAATAAGGCAATAGTTGAATGTCATACATACTATCTGAACCAGAGAATTGCTTTGCCATAGACATTGCCGTATTGAAAGCCAATTCCTTGTTAGCAACAACGAGTGGAACACCATTTCTGTTGATAACCAAATCATCACTATAAGGAATACAGAACATATCATATGGAGCATCGTTTAAGTGATACCTGTCTTCTGTAAGTGTCAAACTTGTTGCTTGGTCAAGTGATTCTTGTGCAACGAGTTGAACTCTATATATATCTTTAGATATTTTATAAGAGAAACTTCTATCTGATGCTGACCAACTTCCACAAATATCTGGGTAAAGTTGTTTTAAGCCATCTGCGAGACCTTTCATTGTTGTATAAAGGTTTCCTGACTCGATTGGGTAATTGCCATCATCTGAGCCAACCTTAACTACATTGATTTTGTAATATTTGTCTTCAGAACTTACATAGATATATTTTCCGTTTTCGTTCAATAACTCACTAAATGCAGACACCGTATTAGATGTGGTATAAGCACCAAGTTGATTTGTCATTTCATCGATTGAGCCTTTAAACTGGTTAAATACCTCGCTAAAGGTCAAATGTGCATCGTTCTTATCAGAGAAACTATCAAAACTATAACCTGTCATAGGAAGCCCAAATTCGCCTCCAGCATAGGTATAGTGGCATACAAGACCACTTTCAAGATATGTCGCTACTGATGAATATGAGTTTTGAGCACCATTCTCGTTGAATGAATACTTATAAACATAATTTTGGTTGTTCTTTCTGTAACCACCAACATAGAAGTTGAATATCTTTTCTTTTAGTGGGCTGAAGAAGTCTCTGTCTTTATATTCATAGAACCTATAATCGCTAAGGTTTTCGATTGTGTATGATGCTGGAGACTGATAAGTTGTATTAACTGTTCCAGTTGTGTTGCTAGCCAAATAACCAACAATCCAAGCACATCCAGTTTCATCTTTAAGCAAGTGTTCTGACTTCTTGATTTGGTTAAATGTCATATCTTCGCTATTGAAAATCATTGGGTCTGAATCTGATAGTGTAGCTTTTTCAATAAAGCAAGGTGCATTAACAACATCATCATAGTTATCAACAAAAACATCTCTTCTTAATTGCAATGTGTATTGACCAGTTCTTTCTCTTTTAGCCTCTATGATAAACCACCTAGAAACAATAATATTTCCTTCAGCACAAATAAGGTAGTCACCTATCTCAGCGAAAGGTCTATTGACTACCTGTGTTGTGTTTATTCCATCGTTTGGGTTGAAAGAGACATTAGGCAAAACATCCCCTAATTGATAAGGGATGTAGCCTGCAAGAGTGTCTTCTTTTTTAACGAGTCTGTTGTAATAGTTGTTATAATTTAAAAAATATAAGTTCATCTTATTTCTCTCCTAATGGTGATGGGTTGCTTTAATTAGTGCAACCCAACAAGTTTCTAAACACCTTTAACAGTAATCATTGGATAGTTTTGTAAGTATTCAAGTGTGTTATGACCGAATGTTAAATAGTGGTTTTCTGTCAATGATTTTGGGTTGAAGAATGATGTTCCAACTTCAAATGCTGACATATAAGGCACTGAGCGTTTGTGCATTACCTTGAACAAGATTGATTCATCTTCTGTGTATGATGGGTAGTAAATTTCGCTTACTGATGCAATAGTAACATTTTCAGGAATAATGTCACCTGCGAATAAGTGATAAACTTTTCCATCGTTGTCTTCAACATCTTGTTCGATAAGTGAACGAATAGTTGTTCCGTTAGATTGAGTAACATCATTTGAGTTAACATTACCAAAGTATCTTGCTGGAAGGCTATATTCACCCATTTTGTCAATCAAACCTTCTTTGTGGAAGATTGTTGGCAAATCTCTCTTTGTGATTTTGTTAAGTTGTTTTGCGTTCCAAACAACAATCAAATCTTCTTCATCATATGAACGAAGGTTTTTGTAATCGTTGTAGTCTCTTGAAACATCTTTAAGGTCAACAAGTAAGTTAGCCATTGCTTCTGCGATTGTTGATGCAGTTACTCTCGCTTTTTCTTCACCTGTCATACCAGTTGTTGCTGATGCAATATCAACGGTAATCATTTGTTTACCTTTTGTTGATTGTGCTGTTCCGATGTAGGCATTATAAAGAGTCGAATCGTATACCTTTTTAGTATCCCTAATCCATCCGAGCATCACTGAGTTGAACTCACTAAATGCACCTTCTGTGCTCCAAGCCCTCTTAGATAAATAGTTATCCACTGTAAGTGAAATTTGTCTGAAAGTATCAAGAGTGATTGCTTGAACTTCTGGTGCTTCTGGTCTGTGGAGTGCAAGCAAGTTTGTTGCTTCAGCATCATTACCCCACGGAGCAGATTTCAATACATCTGTGCTGTAATATAGTTTTGTGTCGCCATATAACGAACCATCGACTCTTGCCATATCGACTAATGTAGAGCCAGTTCCTTTAATGTTATCGGCAAATACTTGCTGGCTAATAATCATATTGAAAAGCGAAGCAAATATTTCGTTTGAACGAAGTGTTCCGTTAAAAATACTCATAATTTATTATCTCCTTTTTGTTATTGGTGAACTTTCCACCATTATTCTTTGTAACTCATTTGTAAATATGTTGGAATCGCCATTAGCATAGTCAACACATTCTTGTAGTTTTGTAGCAACTCTTTCTGCTGTTGCAATGTCATCATCAGTAGGAATGATGTTCTTACCATAAGGCAAAAATGGGTCTTTCTCGCCCTTTTCGATAAGAGCCGTTCTCAACTTCAAGGCATTAGAGATATAGTCCAAATTTGTCGAATCTTGGTTGAATAACTTTTCTCTAAGTTCCTCAATGTTTACTGGTTCTTCCTTTACAACATCGATTTTGTCGCCTCTAACTAAAGAGTTTAACAACTGCCTATTCTCTTCCTTCAATTTCAAATAAGCCGATTTTTCTACGGTATTTGCTTTCATCTCTTTTATAGCTTCGATGTAGTTGTTTCCGTCTTCAACATTTTCTTGCTTCGATTCGTTAGTTAGTTCTAAATCTTCCATAATATTTCTCCTTATTTTTCATAATTTTCATAATAACCACATATGTTGACTTGGGGGTATCCGTAAATGTGTTAATGTAGTTTAACTCGCTACTCAATGTGTAGGACCTCTTCGGTTGTATTCTACCTCATTGATTCTAACAGATATATTTATGGACCACTGCCGATGTGGGGTTTTAATGACTTTTCCTTGTCAAGTGATTATTCACTACCAAAGAATACTTGTCCGATAGTTGGTGCATCAACTTGATTTTGAGTTTGCTTGCGATATTCGTTAACAACATCCCAGAACTCTTTAGTTTTAACCACACCAGCACGAATGTCTTTCAACTTGTATTCTTCATTGAATTGTTCTCTCATAGCATTTCTTAATGTCTTTGCTTGCTTTAGAGTATACACATATTTTTCTTGTCTGGCAACTATATCTTGGGTAATGTTAGCAACTTTTCTTGCACCAGACTGAAGTTCTTTCTTTCTGTCGTTTTCTAGTGCTTCATAGACAACTTTGAACTCTTCAAAAGAGTATTTTTCTTCCATACCAACCCTAGACTTAGCCACCTTGTTTGCGTATCTCTTTCCATAAGTTGAATACAACTTGTTCCAATTTCTAGTTCTCATTTTCGTAAACCTCCATAATTTTTTCATCAACCAATTTGTAACACTTTATCTTTCCACAATCTTCTTTGTAGATGTCTCCCCATTCCCATTGTGCTCTAGGTTTAATCTTATCAAGAAGTCTAGCACCTCTTGCAACTGGGTAGTATTGGTTGTCTTCAATAAACTCATAACAACCTTTAGACTTAATTCTTAATCGGCAATTCTTATGGTCTTGTTTCCACTCACCAAGTTTATTGCTGTTAAAGTCTACTGGTTCACCAACGAACCAAATTCCATCGGTGTTGATAAGTATTGGCACTCTCTTGTTTGCTTTTAACCAGTCTATCATAGCACTTATCTTAGCATTGTTAATTCTTATTGCTTCTTTTGAGATATGTGCTAGTTTCGCACCAAAATACTTTGAACTTTGCATTGTGCCTATCATAAGGTTGAGTATTTGCTTGTATTCTGGATTGACTTTTCTCTTATTATAGTAGTCCTGAATGACTGGTCCAAATTCAGGAAATGTGTCTACCACGCCACTTGGGAATGAACTATTTATATCAATGTGATGAGCATTGGCGAACTCAATATCCCTGTATGAATCCTTCAATAGTTCTATTCTGTATGGCTCTATTGTTTTCTTAATTTCAAGACCATTGGTTGTATAATAATCTTCTAGGTTGATTCCTATCTTGTTTAAGTCTTGCTTGAACTTGTTAAGGGCTTGTTTTCCGTGAACTACTTGTTCTTGTTCAACTCCACCTTTAGTTGCAGACCTGAATTGTAGTCTAAAATAACCACCATCTTCAATCTTAGATAAGACTAGAAGTTCTGCACCCCAACTATTCGACCTAACATCGTATGCTGGGATTTTCAAGTTTTTAAGTGATATTCCACCACTTGGTGTTCTCTCAATTCCCTTGTGGAAATATCCCTTGCTTTGATAATATTCGACAACCTCATTAAACTCTGTATACTTGCTAGTTTGTGTAACTGGAATAAGCAAGTAGTTTGGTTTAAGAGTTGGAACAGTTCCTTTACATTTTAACATATGCTACTCCTGACTGGAAACTGAAAGGAGCTCCGATTCCAGCCAGTTTCACAATTTTTATTTGGTGTTATTCACACCTCTCGGTATTTTTGTATCTTCCATATTGATTTCCATAGAACTTTTTGTTTCTATTGTTGTCTTTATATGACATAGCCTCAAGGTTTTCTTTGTAACAGTTGAAGCCATCATCATCTTTGTGTGCGATTGCATATCCCTCTGGATAATTGCCATAGTAGTAAATATATAACAATTTGTGAAGAGGAACAGTGAACCATCTAATAGAACCATCTTCTTCTTTCAATCTAATGGCGATAAGCAGATAAGATTTGTCATTGCCATATGGATGTGGTTTTGTGTTCACATAGATTGGTCTTCTTGTTCTAAATGTTTTTTTGATTGGGTCTACATATTGATAGACCTCGTGTTGCCCAACTTCATTTGGGTTCTCAATGATAACAATTCCGTTATCTCTTATTGACTCTTGTGTCAATTTGTAGTTTGCTTTTTTCATAACTTTTCATCTCCTAATAAATAAATTTTCAATTCTTTTTCAATACTTCTCATAATTGTGTGTCACATATACATCACCTCTCTTATCTTTATACTCTAATATTACACTATTTTTTTTCACTTGTCAACTATTTTTTTCACATTTCTTTAAAAATTTTTTAACCTTTTGGTTTTAGAAGTTCCAAGTCTTTCTTAAACTTCTTTTGAGTGATTAGGTTTCTAAATAAGAACCCTCTATTGTTGAACTGCGAAATGATAGTGTCTCGTTGTTCTGTGTTGAATATGTGGTCAAGATAAGGTCTCATTGATATAACAGGAACTTTCTCGTTCTTATATTCAGTAACGACCTTGCTATCCCATAAAGTGTAAATCTTTTCTTTAGAGAACTTAATGACTGCCGTTGGCTTGTGTAGTCTGCCTTTATAAACAAGTGTTTTATCAACCTCAATTTTGTTCGTGAATGTTGATTCTTCGCTTGCAAGAAGGTCAGCAACAGTTCCCTTTCTTCTTTTAAGGTATTTCTCAGATGGAGCAATATAATCAACTACTGCTCTCTTCTTTCTAACCTTGTATCTTCCAAACTCTTCTGGAATAAAGTTAAATGAACACATTATGTCACTTGCCTCTTCCAAAGTGTTGCCTATCAACACAATTCTTAATCTCTCTTTGGTTGAACGAACAAGGTTTTCCATTTGGTTAACAAACGCATAGTTAATATCAAATGTCTTCTTTTCGTTCTTCTCTCTGTTCATTTCATCTAGGCAAATGTTATAACCTAAATCAAATTCATTATCGAACAGTGCTACACCCTTATCGTTATAGAATGTGCTCAAGGCAAGAACTTTTGCCATTGGTTTTCCGTGGTCGAATACTTGGCAACCTTTAACTGTTAAGTCAAGGTCATACTTTCTTCTTAAATCGGCATCAATGAATTTATCTGCTTTATTATTAAGCATCTTCTTTTGTGATGCTTCTGTAAGTCTAAGCCAAGTGAATGGCTTGCCTTTCTTTTTCCAATCACCTACAAACGAGTCCATAACCGAATAGGACTTGCCTGCCTCTCTTCCACCTAATAATATGAAGAAAAAAGCCCAAGTATTTCCAAATATGCTTCTAACTGTATACCATTCTTTTTGGTTGAGTTTAAGTTGCCTTAACTCTCTTCTGCTTTTTATTTCGGCTATTGCTTTGCTGTAGTTACTCATATTAACCTCTCAAATATTTATCAATGATTGAAATCTTTTCAAGGATGAATTCGTTCTTCAACTCGCATCTTGCAATGTCAACCCACTCTGGACAAGTTTCATAGATAGTTCTTAATGTCTTGCCTGTCATACCTTTTTTGAATGGGTCATAGTTCAATGCTGTTTCATAAGCCTTTTGAACTTCGACTGGTTCAGTTTTCTTTGCTTCAGGAACAAATTGTTGTGGTGCTTTTGCTTTCACCTCTGCAACATATGATTCCCATTTGTCTTCGGATACGAACTCGATAACGATGTTCTCGTTTACGAACCCTAACCCTATAATGTTTGAAGTTTGATTAACTTCATCGATGTCCTTAGACACGATAATTGTGGAATATGAACTTTGTCTTCTATACAATTCCATTCTTCTCATCTCCTTTTCAAATAAATTCATAAGGTGCTTTCCTTATGTTACTTATATATTAGCACAAATTTTTTTACTTGTCAATAGATTTTTTTTACTTTTTTAAATTTTTTTTTAAATTTTTATCTTGACAATTCTTAAGGTAGTGAGTATACTAATGTTAGCCGTAGTAGTAGTCACGATATACGCACTAATGAAATACAATAGTGATTAGGGAGAGGGAAACCTCTCTCTTTTATTGTGCCAAAATAAGCCGAAAATGGGCTGTTCT